>JBBQHW010000019.1:0-46580 GCA_038324335.1 Holophagales bacterium | reverse complement strand
CCAGGTCGAGGCCTGGTGGTAAGAGCGGCTTGATACCACGGCCCGTCCTCCTGGACGGGCCGTGGCTCGGCTGGCTTTCCTGAAGGACACGATGTGACGTTCCGCCCCATTCTTAACGCAGCCCTCCTCGCCTACCTCCTGATGGGCGGGCTGGGCTGCCAGGGGCCGAACGCCACCACCAGCAGCCCCTATCCCGTGGATGCCACTACCATCGCGCCGGGGCAGCAGTTGGAAAGCGCCCCCGGCTGGTGCGGCGACGCGGTGATCTACCAGATCTGGGTGAAGGCCTTCGCCGACGGTGCCTACTCCGACGGCATCGGAGACCTGCCTGGCATCCAGGGCAAGCTGGACTACCTCCAGACCCTGGGCGTGAACACCCTATGGCTGTCGCCCATCTTCGAGTGCGACTACAAGGGCGACAACATGCATGGGTACGACACGACGGACTTTTACGCCGTGAACAACCGCTTCGGCACCCGCGCTGACCTGAAGAACCTCATCGACGCGGTGCACGCGCGGGGCATGCGGATCCTCTTCGATTTCGTGCCGAACCACACCTCCACGAAGAACCCCTGGTTCACGAACAGCACCACCCGGAACAGCTGGTACATCTGGAAGAGCAGCCAGCCCGCGGGCTGGGGCCTGCCGTGGGGCGGGGGCTCGCCAGCGGATGTCTGGCGCTACGACGGCGGCAGCTACTACTACACCTCCTTCGCCACGGACACCCTGGCTGATCTGAACTTCTACAATCCCGCCGTGCAGGCAGAGATGCGCAAGGTCCAGACCTACTGGCTGGACCGGGGCTTCGATGGCCTGCGGATGGATGCCGTGCGCTACCTCTGCGAGTCGGGTCCCGGCCAACAGGCGGACCAGCCGGACACCCACACCCAGTTGCAGGCCTTCCGGCGCCTCCTGGATGAATACAGCAGCGGCGATCTCCATCCGCACCCGGGCGGCGACGTCACCCGGCATAGTGCCAAGGCCATGATCGCCGAGGCCTGGACCAACGATGCCGCCGGCGTCGCGCCCTACTACGGCAACGGCACCAACGAATTCCACCTGTGCCTGGACTTCAGCGCGCCGTGGGCCATTTCCAATATGATTTCGCAGGGCGATGCCACGAAGCTGACCTCGCTCTGGGAATTCGAGCAGCGGACCTACCCGGCCGGGTACCGCTCGGCCACCTTCGATTCCAACCACGACAACCTGATCTCGCGCCCAGCCACCCAGTACGGCGGCAGCAAGCCGAAGATCATTCTCGCTGAGGCCATGACGCTGCTGTCGCCGGGTACGCCGATCCTCTACTACGGCAACGAGGTGGGGATGACCGGCCAGTCCGGCACGGACCTCAACTTGCGCCAGCCCATGGACTGGGGCGCGGTGGCCACCCAGACCAGCCAGCCGGATTCCATCCTCAGCTGGTGCCGGTACCTCATCCAGGCCCGCAAGGCCTACCCAGCACTCCGGGGCGGCTACGCCACCCTCCCCACCGACCTGGGCGCGACCAAGGCCATCGCCTACCTGCGTGACGCGGGCACCGAGCGCGTGCTGGTCGTGGCCAACCTCGGCGCCACGGCGCAGACCATCGTCGTCTCCGGACTGACGGTCCATGGGGTGCCCTCAGGTGGGCCCGTGCAGGCCATCCTGGGCGACCTCAAAGGGGTGACCGCGCTGACGGCCGACAGCTATACCGCCACCAGCCTTCCTCCCTACGGCGTGCGGGTGCTCTACCTGGCGGGTGCCAACTTCCAGAGTACCCTGCACGGCGACCTGCCCTGATCCTGTCCCGACCATTCCGTCCCCGCCTTTCCCCGGACCCATCCCATGGCCAACCTCCAGTTCAAAGCCCTGCGCAAAGCCTTCGGTGACGTGGAGATCCTCCACGGAATCGATCTGGAGATCGCGGACGGCGAGTTCATCGTGTTCGTGGGCCCCTCGGGTTGCGGCAAGTCCACGCTGCTGCGCTGCATCGCCGGCCTGGAGGAGATCACCAGCGGGGAACTGTTCATCGGCGGCCAGCCCATGAACGACGTGCCCCCCTCCAAGCGCGGCATCGCCATGGTGTTTCAGAGCTACGCCCTGTACCCGCACATGACCGTGGCGGAGAACATGGCCTTCGGCCTCAAGCTGGCCGGGGAATCCAAAGTGGAGATCGCCGCGGCGGTGCGGAAGGCCGCCGAGATACTCCAGATCGAACCCCTGCTCGATCGCAGGCCCAAGGCGCTGTCGGGGGGGCAGCGTCAGCGGGTGGCGATCGGCAGGGCCATTGTCCGCAAGCCCGGCGTCTTCCTCTTCGATGAGCCCCTCTCCAACCTGGACGCGGGCCTCCGGGTGCAGATGCGGGTCGAGCTGGCCCGCCTGCACACGGACCTGGCCACCACCATGGTCTACGTCACCCACGATCAGGTGGAGGCCATGACCCTGGCCAACCGCATCGTGGTGATCAACGAGGGCCGCATCGAGCAGGTGGGTTCGCCCCTGGAGCTCTACCACCACCCGGCGAACCGCTTTGTGGCGGGCTTCATCGGCTCCCCCAAGATGAACTTCCTGCCCTGCACCCTCGTGTCAACCACGGAGACCGGCACCATGGTGAAGCTGGCGGACGGTACCCTCGTGCTCGCGGGCGCGGACGCCCGGGGGCTGGCCGAGGGCACCGCCCTCATGATGGGCATCCGCCCGGAGCGCATCGTGGCGGCCACGGAGGCAGGAGAAGGCACGGCCAAGACCTCCGTGATCGTGGCCGAACACCTGGGCGACACGATCTTCCTGTACGTGCATACGCCCGGGGGCCCCGGCCAGCTGACCGTCAAGGCCAAGCCCGAGAATCCCCTCCGCACCGGCGACGAAACCTACCTCAGCTTCCCGGCGAAACACTGTCTGCTCTTCGGCCCGGATGACCGGACCCTTCCGCGCCTTCTCTAGCGCTTCCCAACCGTTCCACACGGCCCCCGGGCCACCCACAAGGAGTCAGACGTGAGCCATCCATCGACCTTCCGCAAGCTGGCGACCACCACCGCCATGTTCCTCGTCGCCGGGGCCCTGACGCTGGCCCAGGCCGCCGAAAAGGGCAAGCTGCTCATCTGGATCAACGGCGACAAGGGCTACAACGGCCTGCAGAAGGTGGGCGATGAGTTCACCAAGAAGACCGGCATCAAAGTGGTCGTCGAGCACCCGGAAGACGCTCCCGGCAAGTTCCAGCAGGCCGCCGAAGAGGGCAAGGGCCCCGACATCTGGATGTGGGCCCATGACCGCGTGGGCGAGTGGGCGGAAAGCGGCGTCATCAATGCCGTGACCCCGGGCAAGAAGATCAAGGACGACATCGACCCCACCGCCTGGCAGGCCTTCACCATCAAGGGCAAGATCTGGGCCTATCCCGTGGCCATCGAGGCGGTCTCCCTGATCTACAACAAGGCCCTGCTGAAGACTCCGCCGAAAACCTTCGAGGAGATCTTCGCCATCGACAAGACCATGATGAAGAGCGGCAAGAAGGCCATCCTCTGGGACTACACCAACACCTACTTCACCATGCCCATGCTGGCCGCCAACGGCGGTTACGCCTTCAAGATGAAGGCCGATGGCACCTATGACGCCAAGGACACGGGCGTGAACAACGCCGGCGCCCTCGTCGGCGCCGAAATGCTCACCAAGCTGGTCAAGGAGGGCGTGATGCCCAAGGGCGCCTCCTACGCGGACATGGAATCGAACATGGCGGCGGGCAAGCTCGCCATGATGATCAGCGGCCCCTGGGCCTGGGACAACCTCAAGAAGGCGAAGATCAACTTCGGCGTGGCCAAGATCCCCAGCGTGGGCGGCAAGGCGGCCTCGCCCTTCGTGGGCTACCTGGGCGCCATGATCACCAAGGCCGCCACCAATGCCGGCAACGTGGACATCGCCCGCGAGTTCATCGAGAACAACATGCTGAGCCTCAAGGGCCTGGAGACCATCAATGCCGACGTGCCCATCGGCACCCCCGCCAGCAAGGCCGCCTTCGCCAAGATGAAGACGGACCCCTTCATCCAGGTGGCCATGGCCTCGGCCAAGGATGGCGTGGTCATGCCCAACAACCCGCAGATGGGCCGCTTCTGGGCCGCCATGGTCTCCGCGCTGAACAACATGACCGAAGGCCGCCAGACCCCCAAGGAAGCCCTGGATGCGGCGGCCAAGCGAATTTTGAAGTAGCCCTTCTCCAGCTCATGCGGGCCCTGGGCCCGCATGAGCTGGAGTTTGAAATGCCCTTTATTCGGAACACCCCATGGCTACGCCCCAGGCATTGAAACGCTACCTCCACCCGGCCCTGATGCTCTTCCTTGGCCTGGCGGGGCTCTACGTCGTCACCCTGGTCTACGCCACCGGCGAGAGCCTCCTGGCCTCCATCCTGCTCGTGACCCTGGCCGCCTTCATCTGGGTCTATACCTCCGCGAAGACCTACGCCTACCGCTACCTCTTCCCGGGCATCGGCGCGGCCCTGATCTTCGTGGTCTTCCCCATGCTCTACACCGTGCGCATCGGGTTCACCAACTACAGTTCCACCAACCTCCTCACCTTCAAGCGGGCGACCCAGTACCTGCTGGAGGAGACCTACCGGGCCGAGGGCGCCACCTACAACTCGGCCCTCTACCCCGAGGGGAACCGCTGGCGCCTGCGCCTCGAGGACGTCGACAGCGGCGCGGCCTTCGCCACGGACCCCATCGCCCTGGGCCCCGACAAGCCCCTCACCCTCCAGGCCCAGGCCGCTCCGGATCCCGCCGTGGGCGAGGAAATGCCCATGCGGGACGTCATCGAACACCAGGCCTTCCTGAAGGGCCTCACGGTGCTGCTGCCCGACGGCGGTCAGGTGCACATGACGGGACTGCGGGAGTTCGCCCCCGCCCGCCTCCAGTACACGCAGAACAAGGATGGCAGCCTCACCAACAACCAGGACCACAGCGTCATCCGGCCCAACAGCAAGAGCGGCTTCTACGAGACCGCCAGCGGCGAGACCGTGAATCCGGGCTACCAGGTGGACATCGGGTGGCAGCACTACGTCGACATCTTCACCAACGCCAGCGTCCGCCAGCCCTTCGTGAGGATCTTCGTCTGGACCGTGTCCTTCGCGGCTTTGTCCGTGCTCTTCACGCTCAGCCTCGGCATGGTGCTCGCGGTCCTCCTGAGCTGGGAGAACCTGCGCTTCCGGAGCGTCTACCGCCTGCTGCTCTTCCTGCCCTACGCCATCCCCGGCTTCATCTCAATCCTGGTGTTCAAGGGACTGTTCAACAACAACCTGGGCGAGATCAACATCGTGCTCAGCGGGCTCTTCGGCATCAAGCCCGCCTGGTTCTCGGATCCCTTCCTGGCCAAGGCCATGATCCTCATCGTCAACACCTGGCTGGGCTTCCCCTACATGATGGTGATCACCATGGGCCTCATCAAGGCCATCCCCCTGGACCTCTACGAGGCCTCGGCGGTGGCGGGCGCTGGGCCCATCACGAACTTCTTCAAGATCACCCTGCCCCTGATCATCAAGCCCCTGACGCCCCTGCTCATCTCCTCCTTCGCCTTCAACTTCAACAACTTCGTCCTCATCAACCTGCTCACCGGTGGGCGGCCGGACATCCTGAACTCCACCATCCCGGCCGGCACCACCGACCTCCTGGCCACCTACACCTACCGGATCGCCTTCGAGGATTCCGGGCAGAAATTCGGGCTGGCTGCGGCCATCTCCACCGTGATCTTCCTCATGGTGGCGGTGATCTCCATGATCCAGATCCGCGCCACCAAGATCACCAACGACGACAAGCGCTGAAAGGAGCTGCCATGGCCATCGTCATCGACAAGTCCCAGCGCTGGCGCGTCCTCCTCGCCCATGCCTTCCTCATCCTGCTCTGCGCTCTGGTGCTCTTCCCGCTGGTGATGGTCGTTTCCATCTCGCTCCGGCCGGGGAACTTCGCTACGGGGACCCTGATCCCGGAGACCATCAGCTTCGAGCACTGGCGCTTCGCCCTGGGCATTCCCTCCCCGGGACCCGATGGCCAGCTGATCAAGCCCGACCTGCCGGTGCTGCTCTGGCTCTGGAACTCCGTGAAGGTGGCCACCATCTCCGCCAGCCTGGCGCTGTTCCTCTCCACCACGGCCGCCTACGCCTTCGCCCGCATGAAGTTCGCGGGCAAGAAGGCCGCCCTGCTGGGCCTCATGCTCATGCAGATGTTCCCCACGGTGCTGGCCCTCATCGCCATCCACGCCATCTTCTCCCGCATCGGCCACGTCTTCCCGCTGTTCGGCGTGGACAGCCACTGGGCGCTGGTGCTGGCCTACTCCGGTGGCATCGCCCTGCACATCTGGACCATCAAGGGCTTCTACGAGACCATCCCCGCCGAGATCGAGGAGGCCGCCACCGTGGATGGCGCCACCCCCTGGCAGGCTTTCTGGCGGGTGCTCCTGCCCATGTCCCTGCCCATCCTGGTCGTCATCTTCCTGCTGGCCTTCATCGGCGCCGTCATCGAGTACCCCCAGGCCTCCATCCTGCTGCGCAGCCAGGACAAGCTCACCCTGGCCGCGGGCATGAAGCAGTTCCTCTATCCCCAGAAGTACCTCTGGGGCGACTTCGCGGCGGCAGCCATCCTCTCAGGCCTCCCCATCTCCATCGTCTTCATCCTGGCCCAGCGTTGGATGATCTCCGGTCTCACCGCCGGCGCCAACAAGGGCTGATCCTTCCCCCAACCCGAGGGCCGACGCCCTCGACCTTCCCCCCAAGGAGTCACGCATGAGTCTCCGCTCGACCATCCTCAAGGCGATCGCCATCATCGCCCTGGCCATCACCCCCGTTCTCGCCACGCCACCCGAAGGCAAGATCGAGATCAACTACCACCGCAACGATGGCGTCTACACCAAGTGGGGCGTGCATCTCTGGAAGAGCCCCAACATGCCCCTGCCCGACATCGAGTGGCCCAATCCCATGATGCCCACGGGCACCAACGAGTTCGGCGTTTACTGGCACGCGGACCTGTCCGAGTTCGACACCGGCTCCAAGTCCCAGGTGAACTACATCATCCACAAGGGCGACATCAAGGAGCAGGGCGCCAAGGACATGGCCTTCGACGGCCGGGCCCACAAGGCGATCTGGGTGGTCAACAACGACCGCACCATCTACTTCTCCCTGGAAGACGCTCTGAAGAGTGAGTCCTACAAGAAGTAGTTTCGAATGCCTCCGGAGCTTCGCTCCGGAGATGGGTAAACATCGCCAGGAAAGGGGCAATGCCCTTTCCTGGCGCGCTGAACGGAACCTGAACCCGGGAAATCCTATGAGCCACGCCAGTCGCTTTTCCAGCGCGGGACGCGCTTTTCTTCTGGCCGCGGGCCTTTTCGCGGCCAGCCTGCCAGCGCGCTCGGAGGAACCCGTATCGGTCCCCGGCACCTTCGCCGAGAATCCCATCATCTACTTCGTGATGACGGACCGGTTCTTCAACGGCAATCCGGCCAATGACCAGAGCTACGGCCGGCAGCGGGAGGCCGCGCCCAAGGCCGACGCGGGCACCTTCCACGGGGGCGATCTCAAGGGCCTCACCCAAAAACTCAAAGAGGGCTGGTTCAAGGGACTGGGCGTGAACGCCCTGTGGATCACGGCGCCCTACGAGCAGATCCATGGCTGGGTGCAGGGCGGCCAGAAGGAGTTCAAGCACTATGCCTACCACGGCTACTACGCCCTGGACTACACGGTGCTCGACAAGAACATGGGCACCCCCGAGGAGCTGCGCGAGCTGGTGGACAAGGCCCATGCCCAGGGCATCCGCATCCTCTTCGACATCGTCCTGAATCACCCTGGCTACCTGGACATCCAGACCGCCAAGGACATGAAGATCGACGTGCTGTGGCCGGACTGGGAGAAGGATCCCAACCTGCTCCGGAACTACCACAATTACATCGACTACAACTCCTTCAAGTTCGGCGACTGGTGGGGCAAGCCCTGGGTGCGCGCGGGTCTGCCCGGCTACCTCGATGGCGGCAAGGACGACCTCACCATGCAGCTGGCCTACCTGCCTGACTTCCGCACCGAGAGCACGGAGTTCGTCAAGCTGCCGAAGTTCCTCAAGGAGAAGGCCGACACCAAGGCCGTGGACCTGCCCAACACCACCGTGCGCGGCTATCTCATCCACTGGCTCACGGGTTGGGTGCGCGAGTACGGCATCGACGGCTTCCGCTGCGACACCGTCAAGCACGTCGAGCCCGAGGCCTGGGCCGCCCTCAAGGCCGAGGCCCTGAAGGCGCTGGCCGAGTTCAAGACGAAGAACCCCACCCGCAAGGTGGACGATGCCCCCTTCTGGATGGTGGGCGAGTACTGGGGCGTGGGACCCACCAAGCACAAGCTCACCGGCTTCGGCTTCGACGCCATGCTCAACTTCGACTTCCAGCAGCAGGAAGGGGCCTTCGCCAAGCCCGAGAAGCTCTTCAAGAGCTATGCCCAGGCCCAGGCGGGCAAGCCCGTCCACATGCTCAACTACATCTCGTCGCATGACACCGAACTCTTCGACCGCGCCCGCCTCATGGAGGGCGGCGCGGCACTCCTGCTGGCTCCCGGCGGCGTGCAGATCTTCTACGGCGACGAGACCGCCCGGCCCCTGGGGCCCGAACCCCGCACGGACCAGCAGCAGGCCACCCGTTCCGACATGAACTGGGCCAAGCCGGATGCCAAGGTGCTGGCCCACTGGCGCAAGCTCGGCACCTTCCGCGCCCGGCACCGGGCCCTGGCCACCGGCGAACACAAGCAGCTGGGCGACGCCCCCTACACCTTCAGCCGAGTGGAGGCCACCAGCGGCGACCGGGTGGTGGTGGCCCTGGACGCCAAGGGCCAGGTGACCGTTCCCGTGGCCGGCGCCTTCGAGGACGGTCAGACCCTGCGGGATGCTTACACCGGCCGCACCGCCCTCGTGACGGGCGGCAAGGTCAGCCTCCAGGCCGAGCAGTACGTGCTGCTGGAGCGTGTGCAGCCCGAAACCCATTGATTCTTACCCTCGCGCCATTCGCAAGAATGGCGCGTTGACAACAGCTCGATAGAAAACGAAGGATCCCCATGTCCACCAAGAAGCTGCCTAAGGTCGCGTATTTCTGCATGGAATACGCCCTCGATAGCCCGTTCAAGATCTATGCGGGGGGCCTGGGCATCCTGGCCGGCGATTATCTGAAGGGCGTGAAGGACCACGGCTATCCCATGGTGGGCATCGGCATCCGCTGGAAGCAGGGCTATGGCGAGCAGATGGTGGACGCGGACTCCGGGAAGGTCTTCGACGCCTATCGAAGCGGCGACCACGAGTTCCTGGAGGACACCGGCGTCCAGGTCGAGATCGAGATCAAGGGCAAGCCCGTGCAGATCAAGGTCTGGCGCGTGAACACCTTCGGCGTGGACTCCCTGTACCTGCTGGACACGGACATCGAGGAGAACGACGGCGAGTCCCGCTGGATCACAGGCCAACTCTATGGCTGGTTCGGCGAGGAGCGCGTGGCCCAGGAGATGGTGCTGGGCATCGGCGGTGTGCGGGCCCTGCAGGCCCTGCGCATCAAACCCGATGTGTACCACTTCAACGAGGGCCATGCGCTGTTCGCCGGCTTCGAATTGATCCACCAGCGCATGGCCAAGGGCGCCACGTTTGAAGCCGCCTGGGCCAAGACCCGGGAAGAGGTCGTCTTCACCACCCACACGCCCATCGTGCAGGGCAATGAGTCCCACCCCATCGACCGCTTCCTGTACCTGGGCGCGAACCTCGGGCTTACCAAGGCCCAGCTCAAGCAGCTGGGCGGCAGCCCCTTCAACATGACCGTGGGCGCCTTGCGGCTGGCCCGCATGGCCAACGCCGTGGCGGACCTGCACCGGGTCACCGCCAACAGCATGTGGAAGAAGGTCGAGGGCCGCTGCGAAATCATCGGCATCACCAACGCCATCCACCGGCCCACCTGGGTGGATCACCGGATGCTGGACCTGGCGGAGGCCTGCGACGGCTCGAAGAAGGCCAAGGAGGCCCTGTGGAAGGCGCACCTGGACAACAAGAAGAAGCTCATCGCCTTCGTGGAGGACCGCACCGGCGTCAAGCTGGATGCCGACAAGCTGCTCATCGGCTTCTCCCGCCGCGCCGCCCCCTACAAGCGTTCCAACTTCATCTTCACGGACCGCAAGTTCATCGAGCCCCTCCTCAAGAGCGGCCGGGTGCAGATCGTCTTCTCGGGCAAGGCCCATCCCCTGGATGACAACGGCAAGAAGATCGTGGAGAACATCCTGGAAATGACCCGGCGCTACCCCGAGAGCGTGGTCTTCCTGGAGAACTACGACATGGAGATCGGCCGCATGCTCACCCGCGGCTCGGACGTGTGGCTGAACAACCCCCGCCGCCCCAAGGAAGCCTCCGGCACCTCGGGCATGAAGGCCGCCATGAACGGCGTGCTGAACCTCTCCATCCTCGATGGCTGGTGGCCCGAGGCCTGCCAACACGGCGTGAACGGCTGGCAATTCGGCGATGGCTATGAAAACGCGGACGAGGCCCTGCTCGACAAGCACGACTTCAAGGCCTTCCGGAAGGTGTTGGCCGACGAGGTGCTGCCCACCTACTACGAGCGTCATGACGCCTGGGTGGACATGATGGTGGCCTCCATCCAGAGCACCCGCGACGCCTTTGGTGTCCAGCGCATGCTCGACGAGTACTACGACCGGATGTACAAGCGCCCCACCCGCTAGACGGATTACCCAGCGCGTTCTGGACCGGAGCACCCCATGAGCCGATTCCCAGCTTCCTTCTTCGCCGTCTCACTGGCGCTGCTCACTGCGTGCGGAGGAGGAGGCGGCGGTGGAACTTCCACCCCACCGCCCTCCAGCGCGGCCGCCCTTGATGCGGATCCCAACGCGACGCCGCCCCCGGATGCCGCCTACTTCAAGGTCCCCAGCACCGCCCTGGGCGCCATCGTCAGCGGGGGTAGCGTCACCTTCCACTACTGGAACCCCAACGCCAGCTCCGTCACGGTGAATCTCTACAATGCCTGGAGCGATTCGCTGAGCGCACCGGCCGGCACGCTGCCCATGACCCGGGGCACGGGTGGGGTCTGGAACACGGCCACGGTGGCCCTGCCCACCCAGAGTTTCTACGTCTACCAGGTCGGCGGCAGCTACGTGCTGGATCCCTACGCGAAATCCATGGCGCAATGGGTTCGCGCCAACGGCGCCTTCATCGCCGGCGATGCCATCGGCAAGGGGGCCATCCTGGACCCCGCCGCCTCGATTCCTGACGGCGGCTGGGCCTACCCAGGTGCCGCCAACTATTTCGACGGCTCGAAGATGAAGGGAATGGACGGCACCACCGCCGCGCCCTATGCCTTTGCCACCAACCGCGACGCCATCGTCTACGAGGCCGGCATCCGGGACCTCACGGTCGACCCGGCCCTCGCGGGCTTCACCGCGGGCCACGCCTGGGGCACCTACAAGGGCCTCGTGGACCTGCTGCCCCACATCCAGAAGCTGGGCGTCACCCACGTCCAGCTGCTCTGTTCCCTGGAGAACTACACGTATGACCAGACCAGAATCGGCACCCGGGAGCTGAACCCGGGCCAGACCGCGGGCGCCAACTACAACTGGGGCTACGATCCCCAAAACTACTTCACGCCCACGGGCATGTACTCCGCAAATCCAACCAGTCCGACGGCCCGCATCAACGAACTGAAGACCCTCATCAACGAGATCCACAAGCAGGGCATGGGCGTCATCCTCGACGTGGTCTACAACCACACGGCCAACAACAACGTGCTGGGTGATCCCAGCATCCAGGGCTACTACTACCGCGGCACCAGTCGGAACGGCGCCGGCAGCAACGATGTGCAGTCCGAAGCCAAGATGGTCCGCAAGCTCATGGTGGATTCCATCGCCCACTGGGTGGGCGAATACAAGGTGGACGGCTTCCGCTTCGATCTCATGGGCGTCCTGGACACCCAGACCCTCAAGGCCGCCTATGGCGCCGCCACCGCCCTCAACCCCAAGGTGGTCTTCCTGGGTGAGGGCTGGACCGGCTACTACAGCGGACCCGGCACCGACTACAACGGCGTTGCCACCGCCGGCGCCGACCAGGGCAACTCCGCCCAGTTCAACACGCAGAACCTAGCCATGTTCTCCGACAGCTACCGCAACATCTTCAAGAACGGCTATCCCTCGGACGGCGCGGCCGCCTTCCTGTCGGGCTCGGCCCAGGACCCGACCAACCTGTTCAAGAATGTGGCGGGCCTGCCCACCAACGCCTTCGCGCCGGGTTCCACCAACAACGTGGTCAGCTACCTCACCTGCCACGACAACCTCTGTCTCTATGACGTCCTGGCCATGGCCACCAACGCGCCCAAGGGCGCCACCGGGGACGCGGACCTCCTGAAGCGCGCCCGCCTCGGCTACGCGGTGCTGCTTACCTCCCAGGGGCTGGCCTTCATCCATGCCGGCGACGAGATGTTCCGGACCAAGGAGACCACCTTCGGAGCCACTCCCAATACCAAGTCCAACGCCTCGCGCACCTTCGTGGACAATTCCTACAACGCCTCCGATGCCATCAACCTGGTGAAGTGGGCCAATGTCTACACGGGCGATCCCATCTCGGGCGGGTTCACGAACTACGCCAGCAGCAACAACGGCTACAAGCTCTACGCCTACACCCAGGGCCTCATCGCGTTGCGGAAGAGCACCGATGCCTTCCGCCTGCCGGATGCCGTCCGCGCCGCCAACCTGACCTCGCTCCCGGTCAGTGGGGTGGGCAGCAGCACCCTGGCCTTTGGTTACAAATGCGTGGCCACCAACGCCACCGCCTACTACGTCTTCCACAATGCCGACCCTGCCAATGCCAAATCCTTCAACACGGGCGTGGATCTCAGCACGGCGGTCCTGCTGGCGGATGGCGCCAAGGCTGGCGTCGCGCCCATCACCCTGCCGGGCGCGGGCGTGGATATCGTCACCACGGCGGGCCTCAGTACGATCACGCTGCAACCACTGACCTCGGCGATTTTCCGGAAATAATCCGAGGGTCAGGAACAACAAACAGGTAAGCGGAGGAAAACGGAGGAGCTGAGAAAAGCGGAGAACTGAACTTCTTGTCTTTTCCTCCGCTCTCCTCCGCTCCTCTGCTGTCCTCCGCTCATTTGCTTGTTTCGAGCTAGACGAGCGACCCGTTAGGCTATTGCCCAATCATCTCAGGCCGGTGAAAGACACCGCCACCTTCCGCCGTCCAGGGAAACCCGGCAGCGGGAGGCTGGTGCGCTTGGCGAGGGAGCCCTCAAAGAAGTAGGGCCGCAGCAAGGCCTTTGTATCCTTCGGCGCGAAGTAGAGGGTGGCCGGCTGGCCGTGCAGGGCCTGGGCCGTGAGGTAGCCCACCAGGGCGTGCTCGGCGGAGTGGTAGCCGCTCTTCCACTGGTGGATCTTGGGCCCTTCCCAGGGCTCGAAATCCGGGCCACCCGCCCCGCCCCACACCTCATGGTTCACGGGATCCACCATGCGGCGGAACCAGAAGTCCACGGTGCGGGGCAGCGGCAGGGCCTGAGTGGCATCGCCGAGGGCCAGTGTTTCGGCCAACTGATCCAGTTCCGCGTAGATCCACCATTCCTTGCCTGTCTCCACGCTGTCGTCGGAGCGCAGCTTGGAGCCCCAGGTACCGGACTCCGGCAGGTAGGCCTGCTGCAGGACAGCCCTGGCGCCGGTGGTCGCGAGATCCACCAGGGCCTGGTCCTGCGTGAGCCGGCCGATGCGTTCGAGCATCCAGTAGGCTTTGGCGCTGTGGCCGAAGTCCGTGTGGCGTGAGCCCAGCTTCTTCTGGGCCGGATCCTGGAGGGTGCCCCAAAACAGGTGGCGGTCCGCATCATGGTAGTCGCGCACCATGACCTGCGCCAGGCGCTTCAAGTCCGCCGTCCATTCCTTCCGGTCGGCCTCGGGCAGGATGGGCGTCAGCAGCAGCAGGTAGGCATTGATCTGGTCCAGCTGGGCCACCAGTTCCTGGCGCAGGGACTCGCCTGCAGGACCCTCCGTCACGACCCAGCGCAGGGCCTGCCATTGGGGGTTCCAGTACTGGGTGAAGATGTGCTGCTTCAACTTCTTGATGTCGCGCAGCACAGCCTCATCGCGGGTGAGGTAGTAGTACATGGCCAGGCCCAGCTCCGCATAGGCCAGGTCCTGGCTGGTGCGCGCCAGGACCTCGGGCTTCGGTACGCCCTTCTCCCAGTAGGACACGGCACTGCCCGTGGCGGGATCCAGGGCGTTCTTCCGGATGAAGGCCGCGCCGTCCCGGGCGAGTTCGAGCATTCTGGGATCGCCCGTCAGATGGAAGGCCACGCCATAGAAGTAGGTCTGACGGGACTTCATGCGCACGTACTCGCGACCGAAGGCCTCCTTGATCCAGCCCGGGGCCGTGGCCAGTTCTTCTGGCGGTTTCGTCCAATCCACGATCTTGCCGTCGTTGCCACGGAAGGTGGGGAAGTTGCCCCGGGGCGAGCCCCAGGCGGCAGGCACGTTCCAGAAGGGCAGCAGATCCTCGCGGAAATGCCGCAACCAGCGCTCGCCGGTGGGCAGGTCCGTGGGCACCCGCGCATGCAACAGGGCCACGGGCGCCGGAAGTGGCGCCTGGGCCGACAGGGCCAACCCGAAGCAGCCGAGGAGGGTCAGCAGTACGGAAGTTTTGAACATGGCGGTGGCTCCTGGAAGGACCTTCGATCATAGCGCTGGCCACGGCCTCCGCAGCCATGGATGGACCGCCGCTGCGCAGCCGGTTCCCGCTACTCTGGATGCAGCCATGATCGGAATCTCCGGGAGGAACGGCCCATGCGACAGCTGAGATGGATGCCCCAAGTCATGGTTCTGCTCTTCGCCTTCGGAGTAGCCTCGTCGACCCGCGCCGCCACACCGGATCGGACCCAATGGAAGCTCGCCAATTTCACCTGGGTGTCGCGCGTAGCCGCTGAACCCGGCGCGCCCGCCAACGCCCACCCCGCCAGCCTCAGCGAGGCGACCCTCAAGGCCGCCCTCGGCCCCGTGCTCGCGACCGTGGAAGGTCAGAGCGTCTCTCTCTTCGCCAAGGACGAACTGGCGGGCCTCCTCCCGGCCCTGCGCGAGGCCTTTGCCCTGGCCAAGCCTGGCGAAGATCTCATCCTCCTCAGCAGCCACAAGCGCGGCGGCCTGTTCATGGAGGTGGCCCAGGGCATCACGGCGCGACTCTTCGTGCGAGCGGGCGCCCTCAACCTCATCGTCCACGATGCGCGGCTGGCTTTCCTGGACCGCTACTACGCGGAGAACACCCTGCCCAAGTTCGAATATGGCTCGAGGAAGACTGCTTCCACCGAGAACTTGAAGGCCCCCGGCGCCGCGAACCTGCGCCAGGATTGGCTGGCCCTGCCGCTGAGCGCGGCCCCTGCCCCAGTGGCAGCACTCCCGGTGGCGGCGGCAGCACCGGCAGCACCGGTGGCACCAGCCCCGACCGCAGCTCCCGCGCCACCGGTGACCTCCCGGGACGCGGCCTTCTACGAAGCCCAGACCCAGCGGCTCAAGGCCCTCAAGAAACTCCGCGACGAGAACCTGCTCACCGAGGCCGAGTACCAGGAGAAGCGGGAAGCGATCTTGAAGACGCTCTAGGAGCGCGCTGGTGGATCAAGAGCCTCGAAACGCTGCCGGAGGTCCTTCATTCCATATGGTTTCGCAAGCAGGGTGAGGTGGGCATCGGCCTCGATCAGGTTCCGAACCACCTGATCCACTCGGCCCGTGGTCAGTAGGACTGGCACCGTGGGGAGTAAGGTCCGCAGCCGTGGGAGGGTGCGAGCTCCACCCAAGCCGGGCATGTTCATGTCCAGGAGGACCAGATCCGGGCGCAAGCCGCCCTCGAGCCTCACCAGGGCCTCTTCGCCGCTGGAAACCAAGGTCGCCTCGTGCCCCAGGACTTCCAGGATTGCCAGGGTGGAACTCTGGATCAGTTCGTCGTCGTCCACCAACAGCACCTGCAGGCTTCTGCGGGTTGCCTGGGCCGGCGTGGAAGTGGCCGTCTCGGGCACCGCAGCCCCAGGCACGAAGACTGGGAAGCGCAGCCTCACGCAGGTCCCCTTGCCGAGTTCGCTCTGGAGCTCCATCTGGCCTTTGTGGGCCTTCACGGTGCTGTAGACCAGGGAGAGCCCCAGCCCCGTGCCCTTGCCCTGGGCCTTGGTGGTGAAGAAGGGGTCGAGCGCCTTCTCCAGGACCTGCTTCGGCATCCCGCAGCCAGTATCCTCCACAGCCACCTCGACCCAGTCGTCCTCCAAGTTGCGGGTCCGGATGGTGAGCGTGCCATCGGCAGGCATGGCGTCCACGGCGTTGACACAGAGGTTCATGAAGGCGTTTGTGAGGGCGCTCGCATCACCCAGCACGGGCTTCAGGTCCTTGCCGAGGTCCAGGGTCAGATGGATCCTGGAGAGGGTCGTGCGTTCCAGCAGGTGGACCTCCTCGCGCAGGATCGCATTGAGGTCCAGCTGCTCCTCCTCGACCGGACTCTGGCGCGCGAGGCTCAGCAGACTCTTGACCATCTTGCCGCCGCGGTGGGCGGCCTTAGCAATGGTCTCGAAGGCGTGCCGGATGCGGCCGTCCGCAGGGGGGTCCTCCAGGTGGGCCGAGGCCAGGCCGAGGATGGCTCCCAGCACGTTGTTCATGTCGTGGGCCACGCCCCCGGCCAGGCTGCCCAGGCTCTCGAGCTTCTGCGCGTGCTGGAGCTGCTGTTCGAGGCGGTGGCGGGCCTCTTCAGCCTGCCGGTGCTCGGTGACGTCCTCCATCAGCGCGATCAGGCAGTTCAAGGTTCCGTCCTGGTTCCGGATGCAGCCCACCGACTGGTCCACCACGACCACTGCCCCATCCTTCCGGGTCAGCCGCTTGGTGACGGTGTACTCCTCGATCCAGCCGCCCACCAGCTGATAGAACAGCTCGCTGGCCTCGGTCCAGTCCTCGGGGTGGGTGAGGTCCTCCCAGGTGCCTTGCGTGAGTTCCTCCCGCGAGTAGCCGGTGATCTGGCACCAGCGGTCGTTGACCTCGATGAAATGGCCCTCGGCACTGGCGATGGCCATGCCGACGATCTGCCGCTCGAAGAAGAGCCGCATCCGCGCATCGCTGGCCCGCAGCGAGGCCTCCACGGCCCGGTTCCGTCGCCAGCCGCGATCCGCCACGCCGGCCGCCAGGACGGACAGCAGGAACAGCGTCGCCAGCGAGAGGCCGATGATGGTGGCTTCCCGCCGCCACCCGGCGAGGTATTCTTCCTTGGCCAGCCCCACGAAGATGTAGAAGAGCCTGTTGCCGAAGAGCCGGAAGCCCCAGGTGCGCACCCGCTGGTCCAGCCCCGACGGCGCATCGTAGGTTCCGATGGTCTGGCCCTTGCTCAGCAGCTCCGTGAACGCCTTGGACATGACCTTGTGGCCCACGGCACTGCCGATGCCTTCGGGTTCCGGGTAGCGGGCCACCAGGGCCAGGTCGCTGCCGTCCCGCAGGGCGAAGGCGCCATGGCTGCCCACCTTGATGAAGGAGAAGAGTCGATCAATGCGTTCCAGGGGCAGCGTCCCGATGACCACCCCGCCAAAGGTCCCGTCGGGCCGGTTGATCCGCCGGGCCAGAGTGATAATCCAGCGCTTGGCGACCCGGCCTTTCAGGGGCTTCGAGACCACCAGATGATCCCGAGGGTCGTCCCGCAATTGGATGAAGAAGTCGCGGTCGGCGACATTGATGGGAGCACCTGCGGTCGGCTTGACCCCCGAGATCAGCACCCCTTGGGCATCGGTGACCCGAAGTCCGTCGATCTCAGGCAGTGCGCCCTGGACCGACCCGAGATAAGCAGAGAGCTTGCCCTCCTCGATCCCGCTGGCCGCCAGTTGCCGCTCAACCTCCCGGGCCAGGGCAAAGATTCCGACATCCACCTTGTCGATGGTGCCGGTGATGTTCTGCTCCAGCACCTGGGCCAGGTTCTGGGCGTTGACGGCGGCCTGCACTTCGTACTGCCGCCGGCTCTTGGCCAGGGAGAAAAGGAACAGGGTGATGACGAGCAGGTTCAGCCCGAGGAGCCCGGTCACCACGATCAACCGGAATCTTCCGGGCGACAGGGTTGCTCTCGGCGACTGTTCCACGGCACCATCCTGGCTCTGCAAGAACCCGACCGGGATCACTGTGCTGGAGGAGCCCCGGAACTCGCGCCGTTATTGGCAGTGCGCGAGATCATTCTATCATCCAGGACACGACCTACAACCGCTCAGACACCACCACCAGATCCGAGGAAGCAGCGCTCCAGGCCTCGCCGGTCATGGTGCCCAGCACTTCCCTCACCCGGAAGCCGCTGCCCGTGAGCAGGGTTTCGACTTCGGCCCGGCGCCAGCCGCGGAGGGGGACGTCGTGGGCGGCGATCAGTTCGAGGGGAGCATCAGTGCCGGGACGGTAGCGCAGGCTGGCGGGCGTGAAGGTGAGGCGGCCACCGCCGTGATGGGTCATGAGGCGGAGGAAGAGGGTGCTCTCGGCTTCCGTCTCGCCGGGTCGCAGCACCACGGGGAAGGTGCGCTCGCCGCGGTCGAGGATGCGGTCGTAGTTGAGCAGCTGGAGCAGAAAGGGCGCGCCCGGAACCAGGCGCTGGGCGAGACCGTCGAAGAAGGCGCGGAGGTCCGCCTCCTCGCAGAGGTGCGGCAGGGTGTTGCCCAGGCAGAGGGCGCCCCCCTGCCCTGCGCCGAGGACGGCCGCCAGTTCCGTGAGACTGGACTGCACGTAGCGGCCCCCGGGTTCCGCTGCCCGCGCCGCCTCCAGCTGCGAGGGCGAGGCGTCCACGCCGGTGGCCTCGAAGCCCAAGGCGTTCAGGAAGCGGGTATGTTCCCCGGTACCACAGCCGAGATCCAGCACCAGCTTCGAAGGCACGCCCCCCAGCACCCGCTGGAGGAGCGGCGCCTCGCGCTGCAGGCGCTCGGTCCAGGCAATGAGGTTGCGGTAGGCGATGCGCCCGTAGGCATCCGGTTCGGGCTTATCCATGCACCGAGTCTACTGCCGGACCTACACTTTACAGGTAATTCCCAGGAGTCCCATGCGTCGCGTTCTTCTCCCAGCCCTCCTACTGCTGTCGCCCCTCTTCGCCCAGATCACGGCGTCAGCACCGCGCACGATCCAGCGCGAGGTGCTGCGGGTGCCCACTCGGCCAGGGGTTTTCCAGCCCTGTCTGCTGCTGACGGAATCGGCGAGCCCCAAGGCCGTGGCGGTCATGTTCCCGGGAGGTGCCGGGGCACAGCGGCTGGACAAGCGCTCCGTAGAGGCGGTGCTGGGTCCGAAGGGGAATTTCCTGGTCCGCAGCGCCGAGGGCTTCCTCAGCCCGGATTTGGCCGTGGCCATCCTGGACTGCCCCTCGGACCGTTCCGGTGGCATGGACGACGATTTCCGCATCAGTGATGAACATGCGTCGGATGTGAAGGCTCTGCTGACAGTCTTGCGGAACCGGTTCAGCGGTGTGAAAGCCTTCCTGGTCGGCACAAGCCGGGGCACCGTGTCCGCCGCTTACGTGGGCCAAGCCCTGGGTCCGGCAGTGGCCGGCGTGGTGTTGACCTCCTCGGTCTTCCAGGCCAACCGTTCCAAAGTGGCCTTGAGCCTATTCCGGTTCGAGGACCTGAAGTTGCCCCTCCTCCTGGTCCACCACGCGGAGGACGGCTGCCCGGTCTGCCCCTACGGGCGAGCCGTAGAAGTGTCCCCCAAGGCGGCCCTCATCACCGTCCGGGGGAGCATCGAGCCCGAATCCGGCCCCTGCGATCCCCTGTCCAACCATGGCTATTTCGGCCGGGAGGCCCAGGTCGCCCAGGCCATCCGCGCCTGGATCCTGGGCCAGCCCTTCGAGCGCGAGATTCTCTGAACTACCGGGGCCAGAGCCAGCCGAAGACGCCGGCACTGAGCAGGCCGTAGATGAGCGAATCCGCGAGATCCTTGAAGGTGCTGCTCCAGGGCTTGCCCATCCAGATGGAATTGGAGATGCTGCCAAAGCCGTAGGTCAGGAAGGTCACCGCGCCGACCACGCGAAACACCTGCAGGTAGTGGGTGCCCGGCGCCAGGGTGCGGCTGGCCAGGTAGGCGGCCATGAAGGCCACCAGCACCGCGAAGGCGAACCACTTGACCAGGGCCGGGCCCACCACGGGCGGGCCGTTGGGGTTGATCACCAGGAAGCCGATGGGGCCCTCCGTGTACTTCGCCAGCATCTCGGGCTTGCCCATGTCCTTGTGGTCGGAGCAGTAGGGCAGCACATACTGCCCTGGCGCAGGAGCACCCTTGCGAATCGCGGCGCGCACCTCGTCCTCGTTGGAGAGCGCGTTGTAGTCCGAGGCGTGCCACTTCAGGAACATGTGGATGAGGCTGCTGGCCACGAACACGATGACGCCCGAAAGGAGGATGGGGAGCCAGAGCTGCAGAAGGGAGGTGTGGATCATGGCGACTCCTGTGGGTCGGGAAAGAGGTTGCGGACAAGGGCCACTGCCGTTGCGTTGGCCCCTGGGGTCAATGGGCAGACGCTTTCGAGAGGGACCGGGCAGCCCGTTCAAGCACCAGCCCCACGAAGGTGAATCCCCCCATGAGAACGGCTGCCACATGGTGGGGCGGTTCCGGCTTGAAGTGGACAAGGGCCATTGAAAAAGCAAAAAACACGGTGTTGCAAGCATGCAGAGAAAGACGCGCTTTCCAGCCTCGCCAGGGCTCCTGCCAGATCACCAGGTTCAAAAGCGCAAGGAAGATGAAAGCGAAGCCGTGCTGGGCGAACAGCAACGCGGGCAGGCCTCCGGCTGGATACACGACCTTGGCGAAGACGAAGGTCGCGGCCCCATGGAGGAGGGTGACCGCCGCCAAGATGCGGAGGAGGTAGTGCCAGAGGCGGCCGCCTGGATTTCCTGTCGTGTTGCCCGAGCTCAACGTCATCCGATGGGACCTCCTTGCCGTGGCCTCGCCACCCCCGCGTTCCGCTGTTCCCGGTAGAAGGACCGGGAGCGCAGCCCTGGTTGTCTGGACAGCGGTTGGCGGAAGAGGCCATTAGGTTGGCCTCGCGGTCCTGCCCAGTCAAGGGGATTCGGGCCCTTTTCGCGGCCTGCGCGGTCCCGGCGCGGAGTGCGCGCCGGTGGCAGCGTCCACCGCGTCGATCCAGCCCGCCCGGGCGTCCGGGAAGGCATCGGCGTAGGGCACGTAGGGTTTCAGGTCCAGCACTGGCGTGCCGTCCAGGAGGTCGACCCCCCGGAGGTGGAGGGTCCGGCCTTCCACAGCCACCAGTTCCACCGCGGACAGGCCGATGGCGTTGGGCCGGTGGGGCGAGCGCGTGGCCAATACGCCTCGCTTGCCCCTGGGCCCACGGGGCGGCTGCACCAGGGGCGCCCAGCCTTCGCTGAGGTGGAAGGCGAAGACGAGCCAGATGCGCTCGAAGCCCGCCAGATCCCGCAGCACGCTCTCGGGCAGTGAGGCCTCCAACTCCAACGTGGCTTCCGCCGGAACGCCCGACTCCGTGCCCGCCACCACCGTGGGCTGGTGGGGCGCATCCATGCGCCGGGCATAGGGCGTGCGCACGAAGCCGATGGGGCGGTAGGTGAAGGTCGGAGGCGTCATGGACGAAGGGTAGGCTATTCTTCCATGGCTGGACCTTCCTGACTGCTTCCCATGATTTATTGGATTTGTCACACCGGTTCGCGCCTCGTGGGCCGCCTCTTCTTCGGGCACCGGACCCTGCACCGGGAACTGCTCCCCGAGGCCGGGGGCGCCCTCATCGTGGCCAACCACGTGAGCTACCTGGATCCCTCGGTGGTGGGGGCCGCCTTCCGCCAACCGATCTACTACCTGGCCCGCAAGTCCCTCTTCAAGGGCTTCCTGGGATGGTTGCTGCCCCGCATCCAGGTGCTGCCCGTGGACCGGGGCCGGGGCGACCTCGCCAGCATGAAACGCATCCTGAACCTGCTCAAGGCGGGGAACCGCGTGCTCATTTTCCCGGAAGGCACCCGCTCCACAGATGGCAACCTCCAGGGGGCCGAGGCCGGCATCGGCTTCATCATCGCGAAATGCGAAGTGCCGGTGATCCCCGTGCGGATCTTCGGAGCTTTCGAGTGTTTTCCGCGGGGGACCCGTTGGCCGCGCCCGGGCCGCATCACCATCGTGCCGGGGCCGCCGGTGGTCTTCGCGGACCTGCCCGCCGAACTTAGCAGCCGGGAACGCTACCAGGCCTGTGCCGATCGGGTCATGGAGGCCCTGGCCGAGATCCGGCTGGAAGGGTGACGCCACCATGAAACAGGACAATCCTCCCCGCCCGCGCCGGGTGCGCTACAAGGGCACGCACCCACGGCGCTTCGGGGAGAAGTACAAGGAACTGGCGCCCGAACAGCACGCTGGTGAGCTGGAAAAAGTGAAGGCCCGGGGCCACACGCCGGCAGGCACGCACCGCCCGATCATGGTGGACGAGATCCTCGCACTGCTGGCGCCGCAACCCGGCGAGGTGGCCCTGGACGCCACCCTGGGCTACGGGGGCCACACGCGCGCATTGCTGCCCCGCCTGCTGCCCGGGGGGCGGCTCGTCGGCGTGGACGTGGATCCCATCGAGCTGCCGCGTACCGAAGTGCGCCTGCGAGAGCTGGGCTTCGGCGAGGACGTGCTCACGGTGCGCCGCATGAACTTCGCGGGGTTGCCTCGCCTGCAGGCGGAGGCGGGGGGCTTCGACGTGGTGCTGGCGGATCTGGGCGTGTCCTCCATGCAGATCGACAACCCGGCCCGGGGTTTCACCTGGAAGGTGGAGGGCCCCCTGGACCTGCGCCTCAACCCCCAGCGGGGGCGCTCCGCCGCGGACCTGCTGGCCACGCTGACGGAGCAGGCCCTGGCAGAGCTACTGGTGGAAAACTCGGACGAACCTCACGCGGCCACCATCGCGCGAGAAGTTCACGGCTGCGAGATTCGCACC
This sequence comes from Holophagales bacterium, assembly GCA_038324335.1. Classification (GTDB taxonomy): domain Bacteria; phylum Acidobacteriota; class Holophagae; order Holophagales; family Holophagaceae; genus Geothrix. The sequence continues at coordinate 23,679 of JBBQHW010000019.1, read as the reverse complement.
ACCCGCGACCTGGCGGAGCGCATTCGCTGGGCGCTGCGCGCCGAGGGTTTGGATGAAGATGAGCTGAAACGATCCCTTCAACGTACCTTCCAGGCCCTGCGCATCGCCGTAAATGACGAGTTCACGGTGCTGGATCAGTTCCTCTCGCTGCTGCCCGGCTGCTTGAACCCCGGAGGCCGCGCGGCCATCCTCACCTTCCACTCCGGCGAGGATCGCCGCGTGAAGAAGGCCTTCCAGCAGGGCCTGCGCGAGGGCCTCTACGCGGCGGTGGCGCCCGAACCCATCCGGGCTTCGCCCGAAGAACGGCGGTCCAATCCCCGGTCCACCAGCGCCAAGCTGCGCTGGGCCCGGGTTCCCGTGGCCTGAGCCCTGCGCTAGTGCACCTCGCCTGAAATACCTGGACCAATGGAGTGATGGCGAGGTGCACTTCCATCGGGGCGTGGCCCCTCTGGCGCCCTGGCGCGCAGACGCGCCAGGGCTGTCACCCCACTGGGGGCGCTGCCGTGCCCCCAGGCCCCCGTCACGCGGTGCCCACCGGCGTGGTGGATGATCCAAGTATTTCGGGCGGGCACCGCTAGGCTGGTCGTCTATGCCCACCACCGCCCCGCCCTCACGCTTCCGAACGACCCTCCTCTGGCTCCTGGCCGTGCTCCTCATGGCCGCCACGGTGATCTACCAACTGCGGACGGGTCCGACCCATCCGTTGCGGGGCACCGTCAACCTCGGCGGGAAAACCGTTCCCTACAAGCTGATCCGCAGCGAAGAGACCGTCCGTGTCAAGCGACACCAAAGTTGACCCCTACCTGAAAGATGATGCGCCCTGGTAATCCAGGGGTTCCATATAGGTCCATCCCCAGCCAGGCACCAGCTTCCCGTCCAATTCGAGCAGGCAGCCGCTGGAACACACGATAGGAATTCTTTCATCGCCCCCGTTCATCCGGGGGCTTTCTGCATCCAGGCACACCTGCACACGGGTGACATCCTGCGCAGGAGCCCCAGCACCAGCGTTGCATTCAGCGCCACGGCACCCGCGCACCAGGTCACGCCGTTGAGGCTTCGTCATGCCTCACACACGCACGCGGGCACGCGCCGCTGCTCACGCCAGCGCCGATTCCTGCGGGAACGCAACCACGGGCGTGACCACGAAAAAGCCCCTCGGGTGGAGGGGCTCTTGGTGAACGGGAAAGCGCTACTTCTTCGTGCCACGCTTGTCTTCAGGACAAATCCTCACGCACATAGTTCTCCATCGAATACTCTGGGTCAAATTCAAACTCCCATTCACTGAGACCATTGATTGCCAGTGTGTGGGGGAATGCTCCTGCAACAATCACGATCTCCCGATTGCCATCGAGCAGAACAGTGACGCCCGATTCAGCGCTTACGCCCATGTCGTTGATAACGAGTTTGCTGAATTCGCAATGATAGCGATGAGAAGCAGGAGTAACCCTTCGTTCATCCGGAGCAATAGCCCCGACTGCTGTAAAGTCCAAAACACCGATTTCGCGTCGATCATCAAGGTCATGCATTCTTGATCGAACACGAATTCCAGCCGTCTCGGAACTCCATAGTGTGATGGACCTGGGTCCAGTCGTTTCATCAGCCAGAAGCGTTATGAACAAAATCGACTCAGGCAAAATAGACTTTACGGGAACAGAATTTTCGACAGTGTATGGAATTCTATTCACGGCACCCTCACTCTGGGTAATGCAGTGTTTCAATGGGTTTAGATCCGGAAGCAGGGATGTCAATGCGAGGACCTTCCCCAGGCTTGCCAGGTCGAATCTGAATTTTGTTATCTCCAATCCGGCTACCCGGTGGAAGCGTGCTGTCTGAAGGAGCTGGTCGGCTTTTCCCTCCAGTAAGCTTCCCGAAATCTTTGGCAGCGTCTCCCGTTCCACCCTGCTCCGGTGCCAGTGGACCGCTGTTGTGGCGCTTCCCCTGCCTTCCACTCTTATCGTCTTGAGTGCCAACAAGATCCTTAGGCACATCCGGAGAGTCCTTTGCCTCGGCTTTATGGTGCACAGGACCATCACCCATCTGGAATAGCAGAGCCGCCACCGGCAGCACCACTGCCGTTCCGAGAGCCTCCGCCCCTCCTAAAAGCCATGCACCGAATTCAGCAACCAAACTCCGAGTTGCAACTGCTCCAACACTCCCGGCGACCATCGTATTTGTTTGCGCGGACTCATTCTTTAAGCGGCAGGTACTCCAACTGTATGGAATCCCCTAGTTCCTTCCGAATCATCTCGCAGAGATGCGAGCCTTCATGGTTATGCTCTTCCACCCGCGATTGATCGTGGAACCCCGAGTCAGGCGGGTAGTCCTTACAGAAAGTCTTTTGGAATGACTCGTCCCAAACAATGATTTTACCCGTCAATTCTGGGCTAAGTCCCAATTCCAGAACCTCTAAGTGCCCCATACTCTCCGGCGCGATATCGAAAAATGGTGGAGCTGTGTACTCAGCTGTAAATCGAATGTTTCTCTTCATCACGGCACCCACGATCCGATAGGAATAGGTTTCCAAGTGCTCACGGGATTTGCTTGAACAATAAACCCGTTCGAGCCGATACCAACACGCATGTACTGAGTTACTCCATCGATCCTGACTCTAAAGACAGGTGCCAAATTTGCGCCCGATCCACTTGTGCCAACTACTTGCCCCCTCGTGACTGCATTCATAACGGCACTCGGAATTTGCGATTCCGCAATCCCTTTAGCTGCGAAGTTGCCGCCATGCCTTTCAACAATATGCTGAAGTCCAGCTCCCGAATTACCCGTTTCAAGGAACACAACCTGACCGCCGGGGGTTTTCCCTGTCATCACTAGATTTTGTTCTGTGAATTTGACACCATTGGCAACCATTTCATCAACATGCGCGGCGCGCACAGCTGGACCCTCAACCATAAACGGAGCTGCTGTTGCAAGTGCCGCTGTTGCTAACCATTCAGGATCCGTAAGGGCAAGACCCCAGGATCGTCCTAGATGCCCAAGTGCGCCTTTAAAATCACCCGCCATGAGCGACTTCATGTACTCCGCTGATTCACTCTGATATGTTTGCGCGCGAAAACGGCTTGTACCATCCGCTTCCATTGATGCTGCTGGAGTCGGTGGTGCAGATGGGCTTCCGGGTGGATCAACTGGATCCGTACCCATTGGGTCAATGCTGGTGATGGGATTGTTTCTTACATAGCTGTAGATATTCCAGCTCTGGGTGATCTCCATATGTTGATCCATCGCTGGATCTGGGCTCGCGAAACGCCCAATACCGGGCAGGTAGAACCTGGCTTGCATGTAGATTAGACCTGAATCATCAGTCTGCTCGTGGTTTGTATACCCCTTGGACGTTTTGTAAACGTTGCCAGGTTCAAGCAGCTCTCCGAAGGGCAGGTACTTCTGCTTCGATTCCAGCACGCCCGTGGCCCCAGTAACCACTCTTGGGCTTCCCAAATGATCAACCTGCGTGACATGCATGCCTGTGGCGGCAGGCCCATCAAACTCCGCGGCCTCCCTGTTACCGAGATAAACCACATCCCGTTTCCAAGTCAGGGCCATTGATGGCACCAATTCCCACTGTGAATCCAATTGCCGCGCGTCATTGTAGATGTTGAATTTCGTTTTCTGCAGCGTTCCATTTTGGCGGACTTCAATCACCGTCCGAAGACCTTCCGCCGTGTAAGCGTAGGTTTCGGAGGTGCTCAGATTGCTATTCCCAAGTGACGTCACTCGCCCCAGCGCATCATAGATCATGCTGAGTTGCTTGGTGGAGTCCCCCTTCGGCCAGTAATTTTGGAGGTTTCCCTGGGCATCGTAGAGGCGGCCCGTGAGGTGATTCGTTGTTGTATTCGCGGGGAGTTGATTGTGCAGCAGCAGATCAGGACTGTTCGGATCAAAAGTCAGGTCCTCTGTTGTAGTCACCAAGGTCGCTGTGGGGATCGCGGTGCCGACTCCCCGGGTTCCATTTGTCCAACTGGCCACTTTCTGAGTGGTAGCCGAAATCCGGTTACCAAAGGTGTCGTAGCCAAAGGATTGCAGCTGATCTCCGTAGGTCGGACTTTGGATCAAGGCCGACAGCAGCCGGTTGAGCTTGTCATAGCCGTACTGATCCCAGGTTCCCCCGGGGAGAAGATCATCCTCCCTGACGAGGTTACCCACCGGGTCATAGGTGTAGACCCACTGGGCCGATGGGCTTCCGGAAGTGCTCAGGTGGGCCATTGACTTTATGCGTGACTGATCAACATCGTACCCAAAGGTGCTCGTGACGCCATTTCCATAGGCGATCTGAAGTACCTGCCAGGCCACCTGGTCGTAGCTGATCCAGGGTGTTGAAGCCACCGATCTACTGCCGTAGGTCAGTTCGTTCGGTAGCCCCGTTTCCCCGTGGTAAGTTTGAGTCCACGCAACGCCGTGGCTGGTAGTTCCGCCATTTCGGTTGCCATAGGAGTCATAGGTAAAGGCTTGGGTGAAGTCCTGCCCGTGGGCCGTGGTTTTCAAGCTGTAGAGACGATTGGATGGCCCTGAGTAGTCAAAGCTCTGGATAACTCCGGTGTCGCCTCCATCCTTGCTGGAAGCAATCTTTCCCATGCCACCTGGTACTGTGTCGTAATGGAATTCCTGGTTCACCGTTCCATCATCGCTGATCACCGTGCGTGGGCGCACCATCCAGTCATAGGTCGTACGAACCACACGGCCAGCATACGATGTCGTTTTTGGCTTGCCTGTCACAGTGAAATCGTCATAGCTGGTAGTACCACTTTCTGGCTGGGTGAGAGATTTGAGCCAACCCAAGGGGGTATAGGTCCAGTACCGTTGCTGCGCCAACTGCTGCGTGTAATACTGACTGACTTGAAGAATCCGATCGGCGGAGTCGTACCGATACTCGGTCCTCTGACCGAGCGCATCAGTCACCCGCACCAGGCGGCCCAACCCATCCGATTCATAGTAGGTCACCTGGACCTGCGGAGTACCAGGGGCCACAGTGACCCTTCTTATTGGACCCACATAAGTCGGACTGTAGGCCGCTGCCACCGGTGCATTCGCGGCGCCTAGGTAATCCGTCTGAACCATGATTCCATTCGCATCCAGGTTCAGGATCGCCCTACCACGCTTGTCATATTGAATAGAACTTCCGGCATAGATCGCTGGCGTCTGGACATAGGTAGTGATCGTTGTTGGCTGCGTTTGGGTACAAACCCGGTTTCCATCATCATCCCATCCCCATTGCACACAGCGATCAGCGCCTGGGACCAGGGTAGCAATGGCGGCTGATACCGTTAAATTGGCCTTTATCCAATCTCCTTCCTGGGCGTCCCCGCGCCCAGTCCTCCAGATTGTCTCTCCAGTGCTCCGGCCCCCCATGTCATAACCATGGAGCTTGAACGACCAGGTCCCAGCCGCATTCTTTCGCCGTTCTAGAATCAACTCACCAAAGCCGTTGTAACGGAACTCGCTTACCTGTGCGCCCCTGGTGACAATCGCCGTCTTCACATCGGGGTAGGATATTCCCGTCATCCATTCTTGATCGGGAGGTTGAATCGTCGACAATCGACCCACCCCGTCCCATGTGAAAGAGTAGACCTTTCCGTTAGCGTCCGTTTGGCTGTTGGGACGGCCCAGCTCATCCTGAGCTTGCTGAACCGTAATACTCGTGGAGTCAACAGGTTTTTGAGTCAAGCTCGTGAGGAATCCATTGCTGTCGTAGTCGTAGGCAGTGACCCCAACCTTCCCGCTTAGATCCAGGCCCGCTCCCGTCAGAATCGCGCTGTTCAGCTGGGCCGCTTGCAGGCCGGATGCTCCTTTGGGAGCCAGGATCGTCGTGACCTGAGCGCCCCCGGTGGCACCAATGGTCACTGAACTAAGCGTATTGAATATGGGATCGAAGGCCTTGGCTGTGGGCGGCAGAGCCATGGGCAAAACCACACCTCCGGCGAGGAACAAAGTGTTGTCTTGTTGACTTGTAGGTGCCTCGTTGATCACACGACCAATAAACCATTCCGGCAAGGTCGTAGAAATACTCTCAAGATTTTTAATGGTTTTTCGCTCGCCACCATGTCCTGCAGAATAGGTCTGGTAAGACATCCCCTTGCTCTGGAGGCTCCGAAACTCCAGCGTAAGATCTGGTGTGGCTGTTACCGACGAGGTCTTGTGGGAAACAGTCCAACCCAGGTTGGCAGTATCGAAATCCGTGGTTTCTTCAACCACCAGTACTTGAGAGTCCTTGTCCCACGTGCGCGTCCGAGTGGGATAGGGAGTCGCATATTTATCGTAGCCACCTACTGAATTGCCCGGAGTGTGGAGGCTGAAACGATCCTTCATCACCACTTTGTAAGCCGAACTCCCGGATCCCGCGGCCGTCGAAAGGTCACTCTGCCAATCCGTATTGGCTTCGTAGTACCTCACTTCGCATTCAACATGCTTGAGGTAGGCGAGGTACTGCATGTTGCCATCGTCTGAAGAAAAGACATTTGCGGTGTAGGGAGGGGTGAACTTGTGAACCTCTACCCGATTATCGGGCAGCATGATTGCGTCGTAGAAATCGTAACTCGTCCATGTTTCTTGGGTCGTATAGTTTTGCGGAGGTGGACCACTCACCCAACTAGCCACAGGAACGGTCCGGTAGTGGACGACCCGGCGATTCTGCTGGCCGTCGGAATCGTCCACCATCGTCACACCGAAGGCAAAGGCTGGACGACCTGGAGCTACAGTCGAACTGTAGCTGCCCCAGGCATTGGGGCTATAGGAGATCTTGTAACTGTAATAATTCCAGGCAAGCGAAACGGTGCGTGTAGAGGTTTTGACTTGCGTCAAGACTGAAGGCGTGATGCTTTGTAAACCCCACCTCACGGTAGAAGTTGCCGGCAAGGTACCTGTCCCATAGGTGAAGTCGATGCGCTCGCCAGTCGAGTCCTGGACAATGAACACTGGCTGAACACTTGTCAGGTTGCCATCCCAATTGTCATCATGTGACCATTGCCCAAATGCCGATGTTGCGGCGGCGGCGCCACTCGGTGGTCCCGCCACGCCAGGCACTGGATCATGCTTCCGATCTCCAGTTGATCCGCCCCCTCCACCGCCGATGCTGATAAAGCCCATGCTGTATGAAGATACAGGTGTGGAGATGCCCTGATAGGTCACCTTGATATTCGTCTGGGTGGCCAAGGTCGGTTGTCCATTCCCGGCAAGGCTGTAGTTTGAGACGGTAGCGGTGCTGACAACTTGGAGTCGGATCTTAACCGGGGGATCTGTTACTGATGGGCTCGTGCTCCACGCAGCTGTATATCCAATGCCGTCACTGTCGTAGACGAAAGAAACACTCTCCCCGAATCGATTCATGATTTTTGTAATCATGTAGTGCGCGCTATAAAGCCAGTCACGTATTGGCATGTAAGATCTGGTTTGTTCGAAATATCGATGATTCACGTAACTGAACTCGTAGGCCACATCGCCCTGGATCACAAGCAGCCTGCGAGGGAAATCCCATAGTGATGTGCTCCCGTTCGCATTGAAGCCGACATAGTCACTTACTTCATCAGTAATGGTATCCCCGGAAGATCCTGTTTTGAGTCCAAGGATCAGATGCCCCGTTGACCCCATCTGAATAAGGCGGGGTTTGCCCGTGCGAGTGGAAATGCCTGCCGTGTTCGATACGACGTTGTTGGCGTTGTATCCAAAGCGCCTGATCAGATTGTTCGCAGCCTGTTCATTCATGGCTGCGGGCACAACACCAAGCACAGAGCCACCACCCCCACCCGGAAGGCTGTAGTTACCCTGCATTAGGATGGCGGGGTTCAATCCCCCATCCAGGGGAAGGTCGAAAGTCCCGGGTGAGAGTGATGCCGAACCCCAGCCCCGCAAATAGAGGTTATCAACAATAATGGGCAACTGCATGGAGGGCCCCCCGAAGGCCGACGGGATTAGGAGTTCCTCCTGGGGGGTGGAGATTCCAAGTTGGGGCGCCAATCGCATTGAAAAGGTGGGCCTGAAGTTGATGCCCCTCTGTCCAATCCCAGGGCCAAACGGCATCACCATGGATGCAGCACCGGAGGCAGCATCCACTTGAAGGCCGGCGTGAAAGCTCCCCGGGCCCTTAGCTCGATCAAACTTCACTTCCGAGAAGGAACTCTGGTAGCTCTGGGCCAGCGCTATGACGTTCGCCAAACCAGCAAGTAGGAGAGGCAGGAGTATGCGAAGTCTCATATGCGGTTCCTAGGGTGAATTCGCGCAAGATTACCAACTTGTCCCCTTCATTCAACCGAATAGCCCAAATTTCCGCCGAACGGTGGTGATTTCGCCGCCGAACGGTCGATGCTGCCTCCCAGTCAGGAGCCACACGGTCAAGGACAGGTCCACCGCCCCCGGAGGCCGCCGCGGGCAAGGTGGATTACACGTTGGAACTCGGGGAGCCGGGAGTCACCAGCCGCATTCCTGCCGGTGATCCCATCGTGCTGCGCTACAAGGGGCCCGTGCCGACCCCCCTGCTCATCGCACACCTCTCCATGATGTTCATCGCGGTGCTGGTGGGACTGCGAGCGGGTCTCGACGCGCTCTTCGGCGGCGCTTCCCTGCGGCGGCTGGTCTGGGTCACCCTGGGCTGCCTCACCCTGGGCGGCCTGCTCCTGGGGCCCTTCGTGCAGAAGGCCGCCTTCGGCGCCTACTGGACGGGCTTCCCCTGGGGCTACGACCTCACGGACAACAAGACCCTGCTCATGTGGCTGGCCTGGGTGCTGGCCGCGCTCGTCGCGGGGCCGCGACCCCGCCGAGACGAGACCTGGAGCCGCGCGGCGGTGCTGGCGGCCACCGTCGCCATGGCCGTGGTGTACCTGATCCCCCACAGCCTGCGCGGCAGCCAGCTGGATTACGGGAAGGTGCAGACGGGCACCGCAGCGAAGGATGCGGTAGTCACGGGGCGCTAGCCGCCAGTCTCCCCAGTTCCAGCGCGAAGCGCACCTGCTGCATGAGGCCCGCTAGGTTCCAGGCGGGATCAAAGCGGTCCGAGGGACGGTGATAGTGGTTCAGGAAGTCGGATGCCCGGGCCTGGGCCGCGGCCTTGTCGCCCAGGTAGTCCCAGCCGCCATCCAGCGAGAAGCCCGGCGACAGCGCGGGCACGCCCGCCTTGGCGAAGGGGAAGTGGTCCGTGCGGAAGCAAAGGCCCGTGGGATCCAACCTGGCGGGCGTGATCACCAGGCCGGTACTCTGGGCGGCCTGGGCGCAGAGGGCCCGGAGCCGGGGTTCGTTGGTGCCCAGCAGGCCGATGTCCCGGGTGGGTCCCACCACGTTGAGGCTCTCGAGGTTGATGTTCAGCACGGTGCGCGCCAGGGGCCAGAGCGGCGCGGCCACATAGGCCGATGACCCGATCAACCCCTGCTCCTCGGCGCAGGGGAAGAGGAACATCACGGTGCGTTTCAGGGGCTGGTGGACCAGGGCCTGAGCCAGGGCCAGCACCGCCGCGCAGCCCGAAGCATTGTCCACCGCGCCCGCATAGATGGCGCCGTCGGGCCCCTTGCCGAAGTGGTCCCAGTGGGCCGAGTAGATCAACAAATCTTTGCGCAACTCGGAGTCCGTGCCGGGCAAGATCCCGGCAACGTTCCACTGGTCCAGCGATCGGATGGTCGAACGCAGGGTGCCCTTGGCGCGGAGGTTCAAGGGCACTGGCCTGAAATCCAATCCGTCGGCTCCGGCCGCGAGGGCCCGGAAATCCTGGCCCGCCAAGGCGAAGAGCCGCTCCGCCGTGGCCTCGGTGACCCACCCCTGCAGGGCCCCGGCCTGGCCCGACCCTGCGAGCTGGAAGCGTTCCTGAGTCCAGCTGTTCCGCACCACGGGCCAGCCGTAGCCGGCGGAACGGTCCGTGTGCACCAGCAGCACGCCCGCGGCACCCTGCCGGCGGGCCTCCTCGAACTTGTACGTCCACCGGCCGTGGTAGTTCTCGGGCTCGCAGCAGAGGGGCCCCGGGGGACCATTGCGCCGGTCGCCCACCATCATCACCAGAATGCGGCCGCGCACGTCCAGGCCCTTGTAGTCATCGCGCTGGCCACCAGGCGCGGCGATGCCATGGCCCACGAAGACCAGGGGCGCGTCCACGGCAAGCAGGGCCTCCGCCGCCGCGGCGCCCATGGCCAATTCCGGACCCAGGCTGGGCGCGAGGACGCCCTTCGGCCCCTCAAAGCTCAGGCCGCTGGCAGCCTCCTCCAGGCGGATGCCGGACAGCTTCACGGTCTGCCGGAAGCTGGTCCCGTTCGCGGGCTGCAGGCCCAATACCTGCAGTTGAGTCTCCAGGTAGCGCACGGCCAGTTCGCCCCCCCGCTGTCCCGTGCCGCGGCCCTCGAGCACGTCGTCGGCCAGCAGCGAGAGCTGGGCCCGCAGCACCCTTTCGTCAGGCTGGGGCGCTTGCCCCAGGAGCAGCGAACAGGCCAGCAGGGCGAAGAGGCGGGATGGCATGGGCACCTCGGGGGGGAGGCCCCACGTGGCATGTTGGGCCTGGCCCCATCCTACGGGAAATGCGCAGCGGTGTAGCCGATCCAGGTCTGGACCGGGTCCGACAGATTGAGGAAGTTCACCGTCTCGTCATTGCCGAAACGAGTGCGCCAGGTGGCCGAATCTATGAGCAGCAGGAGGCTGGAGGCGTTCGAAGCCCGCACGACACCGTTGTAGGGATCGTCTGCGTGGTCCATGTACTTGTCCTCGCTCATGAAGTACACCAGCTCGTGGCCGCACACCCACACGGGCTGGACCGGGATGTTCAGCACCCGCAGGGCGGCATGCAGGAAGCCGGTGCTGCCGTGGCAGCCCGCGGTCCAATGCTGGGTGCCCACACCCGGATATTTAGCGTCGATGGTGCCGGTCGCGATCCTGGAAAGGGGCGAGTAGCCGTTGTACTGCCAGATGTCCAGGTCCCTGCCGAGGCTCTCGGCGTCGTAGAAGTGCGTCAGGTTGTGGCGCATCCAGTCCAGCGTGGTGCCGATGGTGGCCAGCCGGGTGGCCCCGATGATGCCGGCCTGTTTGAGCCAGGGATAGGTCCAGCGGGGATCCGCGAAGGAGGTCCGGGGCCGGTTGTTCGTCCGCAAGGGCGGGAAGTTGGCCTGGTCGTAGGTGCCCATGTAGAAGCCGTCCCAATTGGCGAGGTACCAGCCCATGGTGGCACTGTCGAAAAGCCATTTGAGGGTAGAGTCCGGGTAGTCCGTCACGCTCCAGGGCACCTGGTGCGAAGTCTCCAGCATCAAGGAGAAGGCCACGTGGGCGAGGTAGAGCTTCCAGAAATAGGGCCTCTGCACCATCTCCAGGGTGGAGGCGTTGGGGTCGTTGGCGGAGGGATGGATGTTCCAGGGCGTGTCCGTGGGCGTCGTCTGGCCCAGGGCGCCCACGGGCATGGTGACCTGCGGGGCGCCCTGGTTGATCCAGGCGATCACGTCCAGGTAGGCCTGGTTGAGGTCGGCCTGCTGCAATGCACTCCAGTTCGCCCAGGTCTTCTTGTCCGTTTCCGCGGGAGCCTGGTAGACACCCATGGCACCGCTGGCCGCCTGATACTGCCACTTGATCGCGCCGGCAATGGCGGGATGGGCGTTCAGCCACGTGGCGAGGTCCTGGAGGAGCGCCAGGGTGGCTGTGTCGCTGGAAGTCGTACTGCCGAAGGTGTCGGTGACGGCCACGGTGAAGACCGCCCCATCATCTCCGGCCGCCAGGTTGCCCAGGTCGTAGCTGGTCGCGGTGGCGCCGGGAATAGGCGTCCCGTTCCGGGACCATTGGAACGATAGGGTGCCGGTGCCCGTGGCGGCCGTGCTGAAGGACACAGGGGTTCCGGCCGCGAGAATCAGGCCATGGGGCTGCAGGGTGATGACGGGTGCGGGGGGAAGCACCTGGAGGCTCGGTGTGGCCACACCGCTGCCGCCACTGTTCGTGGCCGTGATGGTATAGGTCTGGTTCGCGGCCGCAGCCGATGGCGTTCCGCTGATGGTCCCGGTGCCGGTGTTGAAGGACAACCCGGCCGGTAGCGCCGGTGCGATGGCCCAAGTCAGGATCGTGCCGCCCGTCTGGGTCGGCACGAGGGGCGTCAGGGGCGTGCCCACGTGGAAGGTGAACCCCCAACTGCCGTAGCCGATGACCGGAAGGGCATCCAGGACGGCCAGGCTGAGGTCCACGAAGGTGCTGCCGCCGGAATTGGTGCCAGTGATCCGATAGACGGCGGAGGGCGCCAGGGCCGTGGGCGTGCCGCTGATGCTGCCGCTGCTGGGATCCAAGTTGAGGCCGGCTGGCAAGGCCGGTGCCACTGTGTACGAGGCGATGGCCCCGCCCGAATTGGAGGGGGCGTTGGCGACGATTGCCACCCCCTTGGTGTAGGTTGCAGGGCTGTTCGCGTAGCCAAGCCCCGTGGGCGGCGCCGCCGAAACGGTTACCGTCGCGGTGGCCGTCTTGCTGCCGGCCGCGTTGGTGGCCGTGAGGGTGTAAGTCTTCGTGACCGCTGGCGTGACGTCGAGGGAGGTTCCTCCCACCGCTCCGATGCCCTGGTCCAGGCTGTAGGTGACCCCGCTCCCGGCCACGGTCCAGGCCAGGGTACTGCTGCCCCCCACCGTGATTGAGGCCGGCGTGGCCGTGAAGCTGCTGATCACCGGCTTGGTGATCACCGTGACCGTGACCGAACTGGTCACCGTGCCCACGGCATTGGACGCGGTCAGGGTATAGGTGGTCGTGGCCGCAGGATAGAGCCCAACCAGGCCGTTGGGGGAGACGATGGCACCGCCACCGTTGTCGATGCTGGCGCTGGTGTAGAAGTTGACCGAACCCCAGTTGAGGATGGCGCTCTGGCCGGCATTGATGGTCGTCGCAGTGGCTGTGAAGCTGCCGATAGCAGGCAGGCGGCCGAAATTGGCCGTGATCGTCATGCCCGCGCTCACGTTGGTGACCGTGAGGGGATTCGAGACACTCGTCACGAAACCCCCCGTGCCGGTCCAGCTTGTGAAGGCCCATCCCGCGTTGGGGACGGCGTTCACCTGCGTGCAGTCGCTGCCCGTGGCGACGGCCTGAGTGGCGGTACCAGTCATGGAACCATTGGCACCGGCCAGGAACTTGACCACGTTGAGCAGAGTGAAATTGGCGGTGATCGCCATGTCTGCCGTGACGTTGGCCACGGTGAGGGGGTTGGTGGCATTGGCCGCGAATCCACCCGTACCTGTCCAGTTCAGGAAAGCGTAGCTACCCGAAGGGACTGCGATCACGAGTGAGGCAGAGCCACCGTAGGGCACGGTTTGGCTGGGGTTCCCTGTGAGGCTCCCGCCAGACCCGCCGACGAAGGTCACCGTGAAAGTCTGCTGAGTGAAATTGGCGGTGATGGTCAGGTTCTGGGTGACGTTGCTGACAGTCAGCGGGCTCGCATTGGTGGAGGTGAAGCCTGCACCCGTCCAGTTGGTGAAGGTGTAGCCGGTATTCGGCACCGCGCTCACTGCCGTTGCGGAAGTGCCATAGGCCACGGTCTGGCTGGTGCTTCCGGCGAGACTCCCGCCCGTCCCGGCCACGAAGGTCACGGTGAACGTCTGCTGGGCGAAGTTCGCTGTGATCGTCAGGTTCTGGGTGACATTGGTGACCGTCAGTGGGCTCGCGTTGGTGCTGGTGAAACCAGCTCCGGTCCAGTTGGTGAAGGTGTAGCCGGTGTTCGGCACTGCGCTCACTCCCGTTGCGGAAGTGCCGTAGGCCACGGTCTGGCTGGTGTTTCCGGCGAGACTCCCGCCCGCACCGGCCACGAAGGTCACGCTGAAAGTCTGCTGCGTGAAGTTCGCTGTGATGGCCAGGTTCTGGGTGACGTTGCTGACCGTCAGCGGGCTTGCGTTGGTGGTGGTGAAGCCCGCACCCGTCCAGTTGGTGAAGGTGTAGCCGGTGTTCGGCACAGCGCTCACTGCCGTTGCGGAAGTGCCATAGGCCACGGTCTGGGTGGTGCTTCCGGTGAGACTCCCGCCCGCACCGGCCACGAAGGTCACCGTAAAGGATTGCGGTGTGAAATTAGCCGTGATCGTCAAGTTCTGGGTGACGTTGGTGACCGTTAGCGGGCTCGCATTGGTGCTAGTGAAACCAGGCCCGGTCCAGTTGGTGAAGGTGTAGCCAGTATTGGGAACGGCACTCACTGGCGCGGCGGAGGCACCGTAGGCCACCGTCTGGGTGCTGGTTCCCGTGATGCTCCCGCCCGCCCCAGCCACGAAGGTCACGCTGAAAGTCTGCTGAGTGAAATTGGCGGTGATGGTCAGGTTCTGGGTCACGTTGGTGACCGTCAGCGGGCTCGCATTGGTGCTGGTGAAACCAGCTCCGGTCCAGTTGGTGAAGGTGTAGCCGGTGTTCGGCACCGCGCTCACCGCCGTTGCGGAAGTGCCGTAAAGCACGGTCTGGCTGGTGCTTCCGGTGATGCTGCCGCCCGCTCCGGCCATGAAGGTCACGGTAAATGTCTGCTGCGTGAAATTGGCCGTGATGGTCAGGTTCTGGGTGACGTTGCTGACCGTCAGCGGGCTCGCATTGGTGCTGGTGAAACCAGCTCCGGTCCAGTTGGTGAAGGTGTAGCCGGTATTGGGAACGGCACTCACTGCCGCGGCAGAAGTGCCATAGGCCACTGTCTGGGTAGTACTTCCGCTGATGCTGCCGCCCGCTCCGGCCACGAAGGTCACGGTAAATGTCTGCTGCGTGAAATTTGCCGTGATGGTCAGGTTCTGGGTGACGTTGGTGACCGTCAGCGGGCTCGCATTGGTGCTGGTGAAACCAGCCCCGGTCCAGTTGGTGAAGGTGTAGCCGGTGTTCGGCACCGCGCTCACTGCCGTTGCGGAAGTGCCATAGGCCACGGTCTGGCTGGTGTTTCCCGTGACGCTGCCGCCCGCCCCGGCGACGAAGGTCACGGTGAACGTCTGTTGGGCGAAGTTCGCTGTGATCGTCAAGTTCTGGGTGACGTTGGTGACCGTCAGGGGGTTCGCGTTGGTGCTTGTGAAACCAGCTCCGGTCCAGTCGGTGAAGGTGTAGCCGGTATTGGGAACGGCACTCACTGGCGCAGCGGAGCTACCGTAGGCCACGGTCTGGGTGGTGCTTCCGGTGAGGCTCCCGCCCGCACCGGCCACGAAGGTCACCGTAAAGGATTGCGGTGTGAAATTAGCCGTGATCGTCAAGTTCTGGGAGACGTTGGTGACCGTCAGTGGGCTCGCGCTGCTGGTGGTGAAGCCCGCCCCCGTCCAGTTCGTGAAGGTATAGCCCGAATTCGGCACCGCCGTGACTGCTGTGCACGAGGCTCCGGAGGCCACGGTCTGGAAGGTGGTACCGGTGAGGCTTCCACCCGCCCCGGCCACGAAGGTCACCGTGTAGTTCTGGACAGACGGGACCGTTGTGCCACCGCTGCCGTTGCCATTTCCTCCGCCGCCGCCGCAATGAGAAACCAGCAGGAGGAACACCCCCAGGCCCAGGTACCGGAGCCAGGGCCCGAACTCGGGGGCCGCGGGAATACGGAGGTGGCGAAGCAGGGACCGCATGCTGACTCGCAGAGCAAGGGAAGGAAGAAACCTGGGCAGGGGCCCTGGAGGAGGCCCTCCTATTCCTTTTCGCCACCCTGGACGCATTCCTGAAGCACTCCAGGTATGCTCCATTTGCCCAAAGGGCCCGGCCTGGACTCAACGAGACCCCCATCCCATCCGTAAGCCAGCTGTCCCCCGACCTTCAGGAGAAGCCGATGCGCTCTTTTTCCCTACTGGCCAGCATGGTGCTGTTGGCTTCCGCGGCCTCCGCACAAATCGACGCCCGGCTCATGCGCTACCCGGACGTGTCGGCCACCCAGATCGCCTTCACCTACGCCAATGACCTCTGGATCGTGCCCAAGACCGGCGGCGTGGCCCAGCGGCTGTCCACCCCCAAGGGCGAGGAATCCTTCGCCCGGTTCTCGCCGGATGGCAAGGAACTGGCCTTCAGTGCCAACTACGACGGCAACCTGGACATCTACGTGCTGCCGGTGGGCGGCGGCATCCCCTTCCGGGTCACCCACCACCCCATGGCCGATCGCATGGTGGACTGGACGCCGGATGGGAAGTCCTTGTTGTTCGCCTCAGGCATGCAATCCGGCAAGGACCGCTTCAACAAGCTCTTCCTGGTCCCCAAGACCGGCGGCCTGCCCCAGGCCCTGCCCCTGCCCTACGCCGAATTCGGAGCCCTTTCGCCCGACGGGAAGGTGCTCGCCTACCAGCCCGTCAGCACGGACTTCCGCACCTGGAAGCGCTACCGCGGCGGCATGACCTCGGAGATCTGGTTCTACGACCTGGAGCGCAAGACGGCCAGCCGCCTGCCCAGTCTCGGTGGCTCCAATGATTCCATGCCCATGTGGCACGGCGGAAAGCTCTACTTCCTGTCGGACCGTGATGCGGTGAAGCGCGGCAACATCTGGTCCTACGACCTGGCCACCAAGGCCTTCAAGCAGATCACCTTCTTCAAGGAGTACGACGCCCATTTCCCGGCCATCGGGCCCGAAGACATCGTAGTCGAAGCCAGCGGCCGGCTGCACCGCATCGAGCTGCCTTCCGAAAAGATCGTAGAGGTGAAGGTCGAGGTCATCACCGATCGCGCCACCCTGAAGCCCCGGGAGGAGAACGCGAGCCGCCTCCTGCGGAACCCTGACCTCTCGACCCAGGGCAAACGCGCCCTCTTCGAAGCCCGGGGGGAGATCTTCTCGGTGCCGGCGGAAAAGGGCTACGTCATCAACCTCACGCGCACGCCCGGGGTCGCCGAGCGCCATCCCGCCCTGTCGCCCGACGGCAGCCAGGTCGCCTACTTCAGCGACCGCAGCGGCGAATACGAACTGCACGTCCGGGCCGCCGATGGGTCCGGCGAAGAGCGGCAAGTCACCCACATGGGCCCTGGTTTCCGGTACCGCATCGCCTGGTCCCCGGACGGCAAGCGCGTGGTCTTCGCCGACCAGGCCATGCGCATCAACCTTTGCGAACTGGAGACCGGCAAGGTCCAGCAGGTGGACAAGGCCCTGGCTATGTATGAGGACAACCTCGAGGCTTTCCGGGCCCGCTGGTCCGCCGACAGCCGCTGGTTCGCCTACGAACGCGACACCGCCAATGGCAACAGCGTGGTGGTGCTCTACGACACCAAGAGCGGCAAGCGCCAGGACGTGACCTCGCCCTTCTACAACGCCGGCGATCCCACCTTCGATCCCGAGGGCAACTACCTGTTCCTGACCACGGGCCAGCAGTTCAGCCCCACCTACAGCGATCTGGACGGTACCTGGATCTACGCGGCCACCACCCGCCTGGCCGCCCTGCCCCTGCGCAAGGATGTCACCTCGCCACTGGCCCCCAAGAACGACATGGATTCGGCCAAGGACGACAAGCCCAAGGACGAGAAGAAGGAGGCTGACAAGAAGGATGGTGGCGACAAGAAGGAGCTTCCCAAGCCCGTCGACATCGATTTGGAGGGCATCGAGGCCCGCATGGTGCTGCTGCCTCCCACGGCGGGCTACTACATGGACCTGGCCGCCGCGAAGGGCAAGCTGGTC
This sequence comes from Holophagales bacterium, assembly GCA_038324335.1. Classification (GTDB taxonomy): domain Bacteria; phylum Acidobacteriota; class Holophagae; order Holophagales; family Holophagaceae; genus Geothrix. The sequence continues at coordinate 6,182 of JBBQHW010000019.1, read as the reverse complement.
TACCGGCGCTCCGCACAACAGAACCACGAAGGCGAGACCAAGGGCACCCTCTACGTCTACGACTTCGAGGAACGGGAGGAGAAGACCATCCTGGCCGATCTCGACGGCGCCCTGCTCAGCGGCGATGGCAAGAAGGTCCTGGTGCACCGCAAACTGGATTACGTCCTTGTGGATCTGAAGCCGGACCAGAAATTCGAAAAGAAGCTGCCCACTGGCGAACTCCTGATGACCGTGGACCCCCAGACCGAGTGGCAGCAGATCTTCAACGATGCCTGGCGGCTGCAGCGCGACATGTTCTATGACCCGGCCATGCACGGCGTGGACTGGAAGACCCAGAAGGCCCGTTACGGCAAGCTGCTCAAGGACTGCGTGACCCGCGAGGACGTGAACTTCGTCATCGGGGAGCTCATCTCCGAATTGAACGCGTCCCACACCTACCGGGGCGGCGGCGACGTCGAACAGCCCCCCCGTGTGAACACAGGCCTGCTGGGCGTGGATTTCACGTTGGAGCACGGCGCCTTCCGTATTCACAAGATCCTTCGCGGCGCCGACTGGGACGCCCAGGTGCGCGGCCCCCTGGCCCAGCCAGGCCTGAAGGTGAAGGAGGGCGACTACCTCCTGGCCGTGAACCGCATTCCGCTCGACGTCCGCCAGGATCCCTGGGCCGCCTTCCAGGGGCTGGCCGGCAAGACTGTGCTGCTGAGTATCAATGACAAGCCCTCCCTCGCCGGTGCCCACGACATGCTGGTGGAGACCATTCCCAGCGAATACCAGCTGCGCTACTGGGATTGGATCGAAGCCAAGCGGCGCTACGTGGACAAGGTCAGCCAGGGCCGTCTCGGCTACATCTACGTGCCGGACACGGGCATCCCGGGGCAGAACGATCTGGTCCGCCAGTTCCGCGGCCAGTGGCACAAGGACGGTCTGGTCATCGACGAGCGCTTCAACAGCGGTGGCCAGATCCCGGACCGCTTCGTGGAGATGCTGGGCCGGAAGACCTTCAACTACTACGGCGTGCGCGACGGCAAGGACTGGCAGTGGCCCGCCATCGCCCATGACGGCCCCATGGCCATGCTCATCAACGGCTGGAGCGGCTCCGGCGGCGACTGCTTCCCCTTCCTCTTCAAGAAGGCCGGGCTGGGTCCCCTCATCGGACGGCGCACCTGGGGCGGCCTCATCGGCATCAGTGGTGCCCCGGGCCTCATCGATGGCGGCAACGTGACCGTGCCCACCTTCGGGATCTATTCCAAGGAAGGGCAGTGGATCGTGGAAAGCTACGGCGTCGATCCGGACATCGAAGTGATCGACGACCCGGCGCTCATGGCCCAGGGCAAGGATCCCCAGCTGGACCGGGCCATCCTGGAAGTGGAAGCGGCCCTCAAGAAGAATCCACCCACCCGCACGCCCAAGCCCACCTACCCGAACCGCTCAGGCTACTGAGTTACTGGTTTCCTTCTGCGCCCCGCTGCGGCGGGGCGCAACTTTGCCGGGCTAGAAGATCTCCTGGAAGAAATCCTTCATGTGCTGCCAGCTGCGGCGATGGGCGGCCTCGTTGTAGGCGGCGCCCTTCGAGTTGTCGTTGCCCGCCTCCTTCTGGGTGAAGGCATGGACGGCACCGGCGTAGGCCACGAAGACGTAGTCGGCCTTGGCCTGGCGCATCTCGTCCTGGAAGGCGGCCACGTCCTTGGCGGGCACGAAGGGATCATCGGCGCCGTGGCAGACCAGCACCTTGGTGGAGATGGGAACAGCGGCGTAGCCCGCGGGCACGTCCAGGCCCCCGTGGAAGGAGACCACGCCTTTCACGGGGAGGCCGCCCCGCGCGGCCTCCAGTGCCCCGGTGCCGCCGAAGCAGAAGCCGATGACCGCCAGGCGGGAGCCGTCCACGCCCTTCTGGGCCTTAAGCGTTTCGATGGCCGCGGCGATGCGGCGCCGGTAGAGGGCGCGGTCCCCCTTGAAGGAACCCGCCAGCTTGCCGGCCTCGGCCGTGGTCGCGGGATGCACGCCCTCGCCGTAGATGTCGGCGGCCAGCGCCACGTAGCCCAGTTTCGCCAGATCGTCCGAGACCTTGCGCTCGTGGTCTGTGAGGCCCATCCATTGATGGATCACCACCACGCCGGGCACCCTGCCCTTCATGGCGGCCGGACTGGCGACGTAGCCCGCCAGCCTGGTGGCGCCGTCGGCGTAGGTGAGCGGCTGCCCCGCCAAGGCGGGCAGCGTGGCGAGGGAAAGGGCAAGGGCGGCGCGGCGCATGGGGCCTCCTGGGGTGGGAGTCCGATCCTATAGCTGTTCCGACGCGAATGCCAGTAGGCTGTCAGCGCCCGGTGCTGCCGTAGCCTCCTTCGCCCCGCTCTGTGTCGCCCAGGGCCTCGACGTTGGGTTCGGGCACCCAGGTCCAGCAGGCCACGGGCGCCACCAGCAGCTGGGCGATGCGCTCGCCACGGCGCAGCTCGAAGGGCGTGTCGCCATGGTTGATGAGGAGCACCTGCACCTCGCCCCGATAGTCGGCATCGATGGTGCCCGGCGCGTTCAGCACCGTGAGCCCATGGCGCAGGGCCAGGCCCGAGCGGGGCCGTACTTGTCCCTCGAAGCCCGGTGGAATGGCCATGACCAGCCCCGTGGGCACTAGGCGCCGCTGGCCCGGTGTGAGGATCCACACCTCGGCCTCGGGTATCGCCGCCCGCAAGTCCATGCCCGCCGCATGGGCCGTGGCCGCTTCGGGCAGGTCGAGGCCAAGGCCGTGGGGGAGCTGGTGGACAGGGATGCGCATGGAAAAAGATTCGACGGAAAGGCAGCCCGGCGCAAAGGGAAAAGCGCCTATTTGAGGCCCCGCTTGACCAGGAGGGGCTCCACGCGAGGGTCACGGCCCCGGAAGCGCTGGTAGAGCAGCGCGGGATCCTCGGTGCCGCCCTTGGACAGCACTTCTGCCCGGAATTTCGCCGCCGTGGCCCGGTCGAAGAGGTCACCCTTCTCTTTGAAGGCCTGGAAGGCGTCGCTGTCCAGCACCGCGCTCCAGATGTAGCTGTAGTAGCCGGCTGCGTAGCCACCCATGATGTGGCTGAAGTAGGGGCTGCGGTAGCGGGGCGGGATCTCGGCCAGGAGCCCCCACTTGGCCAGCGAGGCCTTCTCGAAGGCGGCGGTGTCCTGGGGCTTGGTGGTGGTCAGCGTGTGCCAGTCCATGTCCAACAGCGAGGCCGCCATGTATTCCACCGTGGCGAAGCCCTGGCCAAAGGTGGCCGCCTTCTTCATCTTGGCCATCAGGGCATCGGGGATCACCTCGCCGGTCTTGAAGTTCTTCGCATAGAGCCGCAGCATCTCCGGCTCCATGGACCAGTTCTCCATGACCTGGCTGGGCAGTTCCACGAAGTCCCGCGGAGTTCCAGCGGTGCCGCGGTAGCGGCCCTTGTAGAAGAGGCCGTGCAGCCCATGGCCGAACTCATGGAAGAGGGTGCGCACCTCGTCCGAAGTCAGCAGCGCGGGCCGGTCGCCAGCGGGCGCTGTGAAGTTGCACACATTCACCACCACCGGATCCACCTGTTGCCCGTCCTTGACCCAGGCGGAGCGGTAATTGCTCATCCAGGCTCCGCCCCGCTTGCCGGGCCGGGGGTGGTAGTCCACGTAGATGAGCCCCAGGTGGCGGCCATCCTGCTCCTTGACCTCGAAGCAACGCACGTCCTTCTGGTAGACAGGCAGGCCCTTCACCTCGGAGAAGGTGATGCCGTAGAGCCTCCCGGCCAGCGTGAAGGCGCCCTGCCGCACGGCGTCGATGGCGAAATAGGGCTTCACTGATTCCTCATCGAAGTCGTACTTGGCCTGCTTCACCTTCTCGGCGTAGTAGCGCCAGTCCCAGGGCTCCAGCTTTTGACCCGGCAGGCCCTTTGCCATCATGGCCTGCAGCTCGGCACGTTCCTGCTTGGCCACCTCCAGCGCTGGCTTCCAGATTTGGTACAGGAGGCCATAGACGCCCTTGGGATCCTTGGCCATGTTCTCTTCGAGCACGTAGTCGGCCCAGGTCTTGTAGCCCAGCAGTTGGGCCTTCTCGACACGGAGCGCCGCCACCTTGGCGAAGATGGCATTGGTGTCGGTATCCCCGCCCTGGTTGCAGCGCTCCAGGTAGCCCGTCAGGATGCGCTTCCTCAGTTCGCGGTTCTGCGCGTATTCCAGGAAGGGCCAGATGCTGGGGCCATCCAACGTGAACAGCCATGTGCCATCCTGGCCTGCCTTCTTGGCGGCGATCGCGGCGGCCGCGCGGGTGCCCTCGGGGAGCCCAGCGAGGTCCGCGGGATCGCTAAGGACCATCTGGAAGGCCTTGGTGGCTTTGAGCAGGCGGTCGCCGAAGTCCACGCCAAGCTTCGACTGCTCAGTGTTGATCGCGCGCATCCGGACCTGCTGGTCAGGCGTCAGGGCGGCTCCGGCTCGGACGAAGCCCTTGTAGGTGCGCTCCAACAGCCGGGCCTGGTCGGGCGTGAGCTTCAGGGTGGACCGGGATTCCCACACGGCCATCACCCGTTGGAACAACTTCAGGTTGAGCTGCATGTCGTCGCGATGGGCCGACATCAGCGGCATCACCTCGCGGTTCACGGCCTGGAGCTTCGGGTTGGTCTCGGCGCCGGTGAGGTTGAAGAAGACCGACCCCACCCGGTCCGTGAACTGGCCCGAGAGCTCCAGGGCCAGGATGGTGTTCTCAAAGGTCGGGGCCTCCTGCACCTGGAGGATGGCGGCGATCTCGGCCTTCTGGCGCGCGATGCCCTCCCGGAAGGCCGGCAGGAAGTGGACCTCCTGGATCTCCGCAAAGGGCGGGACACCGAAGGGCGTCTTCCAGTCCGTGAAGAAGGGGTTGGTGGCCGAGGCCGGGTCGAGGGCGAGCAGGGGCAGGGTCATGAGGACCGTCACAAAGGGGATTGCGCGCATGGGGGCTCCGGTGAGGTCTTTCCTTACCGTAGCATCTTCTTACGAGGTGTGACAGCCCCGTGGCTTAGTCCTGCCTCTCCTTCACCAGCTGCCCACAGGCGCCCTGCACGTCGCGGCCCCGGCTGCGGCGCACGGTGACGAAACAACCCCTGGCCTTCAGCCAATGTGCAAACTGCTGCACGCGGTCTTCGCCGGGTTCCTTGAAGTCACTGGCCGCATGCTCGTTCATGGGGATGAGGTTCAGGTTGTGGCCCCGACGCAGATCACCCAGCCAGGCGGCCAGGCGCTCGGCGTCGGCCTCGGTGTCGTTCTCGCCGGCCAGCAGCACGTACTCGAAACAGAACTTTTCGCCGCGCTTCGGGCCCCAGTCGTCCAGCGCCTGGCGGAGCCGTGCCAGGTTCCACACGCGATTCACGGGCATGGTGCGGCTGCGGGCCTCGTCCGTGGTGGCGTTGAGGCTGAGGGCCAGATTGGGGCGGGGTTCCATCTTCGCGAGCTTCTCGATGCCGCTCACCAGGCCCGAGGTGCTCACGGTGATGCGGCCCTTGCCCAGGCCCAATCCCGCCGGGTGGCACATCAACCGAATGGCGCGGTGCAGATGGTAGAGGTTGTGGAGGGGTTCACCCATGCCCATGAAGACAAGCGTCAGCTCATGCCCGCGATCGGGCCCCAGTTCGGCCATGAGGCAGAGCACCTGACCCAGGATCTCGCCGGGCTCGAGGTTGCGCTGGATGCCCATGCTGCCCGTGGCGCAGAAGGTGCAGCCCATGGCGCAGCCCACCTGGCTGGAGAGGCAATAGGTCACGCGCGGGTTCCGCACCCGGCGCGGCATGTGCACGGCCTCGATGCGCTGCCCGTCCGCCAGCTCCAGGGCCAACTTGGTGGAGCCGTCTTCCGAGGGCTGGCGCCCGGCCATGCGCGGCAGACGCAGGTCCGCGACACCTTCCAGCCAGTGGCGGATGTTGCAGCCCAGCTCCGGCGCGCCGTCCGGCCAGGTCCAAGGCCGGTGCAGGCGCTTGAAGGTCTCCAGGGCGCTGCCCGGACAGCCCAGGGTTGCCAGCTCCTCCGGAAACAGCGACCAGGCCGAGGGCAGGCCTGCCCGCTCGGGGGCGGGCCGGTCCCAGGGCATGTTGCGCAGCTCGGCCATGGCCCCAGTGTAAGGGCTGCCTGGCGGTTTCCTCCGGGTGGTCCCTCCCTCCGTTATGCTGATGGCTCTATCGTCAAACAGGACCCAGGTCCGGAGGCCCGATGAACGCCAACCCTGCCATGCGCCT
>JBBQHW010000018.1:0-46943 GCA_038324335.1 Holophagales bacterium | reverse complement strand
GTGCTTCATGGTGACCAGCGTGCGGTGCCCGGCGTAGCTCATGCCCAGGGCCAGGTCGTAGGCCACCTTCTCGTTGGCGGCCCAATGCGCGACCCGGGGGGCCACCCGGCCCCCAATGCCAGCCTTGGCCTCGGCGTGGATTAGGGCCTCGACGAACTCGAAGCCTTCAGTGGAGGGCGTGCCCGGGTAGCCGAACGCGCCCTGGATGCCGGCATCGAAGGCAGCGCAGCCCACCGCTTCGACCCCCAGCGCGAGGGTGCTCTCTGCCATGTCAACCTCCAGCCATCTCAAGGCAGCAGTATGTGGAACTCGGCCAGTGCCTGGGGTCACACGGGGGCCCCGGGAGAGGTCCGGGACGCAGGTCGCGCCGCCCCGGCATCGCAGGGGAAGAAAGAGCGGAAACCCGGGAACCTTTTCCTGTGCGCAGCGTCACAACATTGTCGAACCGGGGCGGCTTCGTCCTCGCGACGATCAATTTTTTGATCGTTTTTATACCAACAAACAATTGCATAAATTAAATATTAACTGTTTTTATGATATTTAGATATTAGCGTGAATGTGTATATGGAACAGCCTTTACAACCATTCAGATATGTCACAACCATCCATTGATCCGATTGTGGTCGGCTAACTCTGCGCTTAGTCTCGACTCTGACCTGTGCATCGGGCTCCTCTTCTCGATCCGCTGGTTGTCCCCCCGATATCCAGGAGGTTCCGCATGACCCCGAACAGCGTCCGCAGGAACCAGGGGAATGTCAGCCACTCCCCCTTCGTCTTCTAAAACGGCCCGCGCACCGCGCATTGCGAGATGAGGCGAATCATGAAACGACACACCTACGTGGCCCTGCTTGCCACCTTATTGTCAGCCACGGCATGGGGCCAGGAGGTGAGCCTTTATGGCACCACCATGGCGCAGATGTGGAAGACGGAGACTCCCGGCTTCGACAAGGCCACCTACACGCCAGCCACCCAGTGGCTGGGCATCGATGCCACCAAGCTGGGCTCCGACAATCTGTCGCTGCACCTCTTCGGCTGGGGTCGGACCGATCTGAGCGAGTCCACCAGCTTCGACGGCACCAAGTCGGGCGGCTACCTGAACTACGGCTACCTGCAGTACGACTTCAAGCAGGCCAATGCCGAGATCAAGGCCGGCCGCTTCACCGCCAACCAGAGCACCGGCTTCGAACAGATCGATGGCGTCAGCGCCCGCACGGACCTGCGCGGCGGCTTCACGGTGTCGGCCTTCGCCGGCAAGCCCGTCCTCTACCGGACGGTGGATCCCCTCACCCAGACCGACTACGACTTCCAGCGCGACTTCATCGTCGGGACGCGCCTCGGGCTGCGGTTGCCCAAGGTCGGCGAGATCGGCATCTCCTACCTGCAGGACGGCTCCAAGGCCGCCAAGGACCTGACCTTCCCCTCCTCGGTGGACTACACCCGCAAGCAGGTTGGGGCCGACATCCTGATCGCTCCGACGGCCGCCTTCGATTTCCGCGGGCGCACGGTGTTCGACATGGCCAGCCACCTGGACGCAGCGCCTGGCGTTGACCGGTCCCGCATTGCCGAGCACGACTACACGGCCACCTACCGGGTCGGCAGCGTGGTTTCCGTATCCGCCAACTACGCAGAGCGGAACTTCTTCGCCTTCTTCGCCGGGACCAACCTGCCTTCCCTGTTCCGCCAGGACGATCACGACAAGTTCAAGGGCGAGGGCCTCAGCATCACCTGGAACACCCCCTGGGGGATCCAGGCCATCGCTGATGTCCGCCACACGGAACGCGAGACCTACGGCACCACGACCCGCACGGGTGGTGAGCTCCGCTGGGCCAACGCCGAGAAGACCGCGCAGATGGGCGCTGGGGGCCACTTCACGAACGCCGCGAAGGCCCTGCTCGTGGATGCCACCGCGCCCTCTCGCAGCCTGACCAACGCCGAGGCCCGCGCCTGGGGCATGGTCACCAAGGGCAAACTCAGCGCCAGCCTGGACGCCATCGTCCAGAAGTTCAAGGCGGACAACCCCTATCTGGCCGGCCTCAAGACTGTGCATGAAGTCATTGCCTCGGTCGGTTTCCAGGCCTCCAAGAACTTCAAGGTGTCGGGCGATCTCAGCCATGGCAGCACGCCCATGGCGAAGAACGAGACCCGCGGATTGTTGAGGGCCGACTACCGCTTTGGCTTTGGCAAGAAGGGAGGTCAGTAATGGCCCGTAAAACCGTTCTCCAGGCTCTCGGCATCGCGCTGGGACTCGGTGTGCTCATGGCCTGCAGCCTCGTCTCGCCCGAGACCAGCTTCGCCCGCACCCACCCGCAGGAATTGGGCGCCGGTCGCCCCCTCTGCTCCGAATGCCACACCAACGATGTCGCCAAGGGCGCCCTCAAGCCCTACGCGTCCTTCGACCACACGCCCACGTTCGTGAAGAACCACAAGTTCCAGGCGAACCAGGATTCAGGCACCTGTGCCTCCTGCCACGCCCAGTCCTTCTGCGCCGACTGCCACGGTGGCAAGGTTGCGTTGACCCCCGCGCGCCAGTTCGGCGGCCGGCCTGACCGCATGTCCCCGCACCGGGGCGACTTCCTGACCATGCACAAGATCGAGGGCAGGATGGATCCTTCCGCCTGCTACACCTGCCACGGTCGAGCCAACAACGACAAGTGCCGAGCTTGTCACAAGTAGACATCCGCTGAGTCGAAGGGGAAGACCATGAGCAGAACAAAATTGATGATGGGAAGCTGTTTCGCGCTGGCCCTTGCGCTCCTCGCCTGGGGTTGCGCCGGGAAGGCCGGGTCGGCGATCCCGTTCAATGCCACCAAGGGTGAGCATCCGGCGAACTGGATCCAGGTCCATTACGCCGAGTACGTCAAGACCCCCGACCAGTGCCGTACCTGCCACGGCTCCACCTCGGATCCCACCCAGGCCGGCGGCGTCTCCAAGGTGAGCTGCTTCAACTGCCACACGGCGGTGAACCACCCCGCCAATTGGGCCGCTCCCGCCCAGCACGGCCGCCTCGGCGCCCAGCTGCCGCCCAGCGCGGATCCCAAGGTCATGGCGGGCTTCGCCCACTGCGCCAAGTGCCACGGCGCCGATTACAGCGGTGGCATTGCCAATTCTTCCTGCAAGGCCTGCCACACCAAAGCCCCGCACCCCGACAAGCCCTGGCACGGCACCACCGCCACCAAGACGAACCACACCGCCGCCAACTTCAACAATGCCGCCGAGTGCTACAAGTGCCACAAGGACGGGGCCAACTCGGCCTTCAAGCCCCTGGCACCCCCCGCCGCCGGCGCGCTGCCTGGCTGCTTCAACAACACTTTGTGCCACGCCTCTTAACTCCTCGTCATGTGCCGTTTGCATCCAGACGGACCATGCTGGCCATGACATCACGCAGGAGGTGGCTATCTGGCTGACCGAACACACTCACCCACCACAGTCCAACCACGCTTCACCAACTAACACGGAGAATGGAATATGAAGCATCGTCCTCTGAAACAGCTCTGCGGCCTGCTCGCCTCCGCAGCGATCGCCCTCGTGCTGATCGGTTGTAACGGGAAGGCCGGCCAGAACGGCACCAACGGCACGAACGGCACCTCCGGCACCCCCGGCCCCGCCTACGCCGCCGACATCACCACCTATTCGGCCGACGACTGGGCCGCCCTGACCCTCAACGGGAAGATCACCAAGGTCACCACCGGCGCCTCGACCGTCGTGAACTTCACGCTCACCGATGGCCACAACGTGCCCGTCAAGGGCTTCGGCCAGTTCACCGCCAAGACCGCCACGGCGGGCTTCGCCGGCTACCCGAACCTCGGCTTCGCCCTCGCCAAGTTGGTACCTGGCGTCGCCAACAGCCCCGACCGCTGGGTCAGCTACATCGTCACCAGCAGCCCCACCGCCGCGGCTCCCACCGTCTGGAATCCCAGCAAGCCCAGCACCGACAACACCGGCACCCTGGTGGACAATGGCGACGGCACCTACGTCTACACGTTCCGCCACGACATCACCCAGGCCTCGGCCCAGTTGGCCGCCTTCACCTACACCGGCAACAACAAGCTCGCCGATCTGGATGACGTCAGCTACCAGCCTACCCTCACCCACCGCCTCACCCTGTACGTGGGCGGCATCGCGCGTGGCACGGGTTCCGCGGCCGCTGGCGACCGCTCCTTCAACACGCCAGACGGCTCCGACAGCGGCGTCAAGGGCGTCTACATCCTGAACCCCGCTAACACGGTCTATGACTTCGTGCCCAGCACCGGCACGGTGGTGGCCTCCGGCAAGGAAATCACCTCCGTCGACAAGTGCTTCACCTGCCACTCCAAGTTCGAGTTCCATGCGGGCGGCCGTCAGGACACCCGCTACTGCGTGGTCTGCCACACCGACCAGCGCAAGTACGGCGTTGCCAACGCCACCGTCACCGTCACCGCCGGTGCCGCCGCCGACCACTCCCAGGACACCATCGCCGTCACCGGCGAGAGCGGCAAGTTCCGCGGCCTCGCCACGGGCGACTTCACCAGCTTCATCCACCGCCTCCACCGGGGTGAAGAGCTGGACGTCAAGGGCTACGCCTACGCCGGCCTGGGCTTCGAAGCCACCTACCCCCAGGACATGCGCAATTGCATCAAGTGCCACACCGCTTCCGCCGCCACCCCCCAGGGTGACAACTGGTTCAACAAGCCCAGCCGCATGGCTTGCGGTGGTTGCCACGACAAGATCGACTTCGCCACGGGCTATGGCCACTGGGCGGGCACCGGCGGCGCCGCCGCTCCTCAGATCGACGACAGCAACTGCGCTGGCTGCCACACCGTCGCCTACATCAAGGCCGATCACGTCCCCGTGGTCGCTCCCAACTCGAACAACGCCTGGCTCGTGAACGGCGGCAACAGCAACACCAATGCCTCCTTCGTGGCCGCCTTCACCAACAACCTGCCCGCTCCCGCCAAGGTCATCACCTGGAATCTCAGCAGTGTGACCCTTAACGCCAGCCAGCAGCCGGTTTTCAAGTTCAAGTTCCAGGACGTCACCACCGGCACCCCCGTGGACATCGCGTTCACGCCCACGCCGACCGCCACCTCCGAGCTGTTCACCCTGCCCGACAGCACCGAGTTCGTGGGCGGCCCCAGCCTCTACCTCGCCTTCGCCATGCCCCAGGACGGCATCACCGCCCCCGCCGATCCCAACGCCACCATCAGCGTCTACGTCCGGAACCTGTGGAACGGGACCGCCGTGGTGAATTCGGCGCCCTCGGGCTCCACGGTCAACGTTCCCGCCGGCACCATGACCGGCCCTGATGCCAGCGGCTACTACACCGCGACCCTCACGGCCTACAAGGTGCCCACCGCTGCCACCCAGATCGTCGGCGGCATCGGCTACACCTACGGCATCGGCACCATCGCCGCCGCCTTCAACACCCAGCCCCTGACCCAGATCAGCAACCTCAGCGCTGGCCTGCCGCCCTGGATGGCCAACCTCTACACCTACACCCCCAAGACCGGGACCCTCGGTACCGGCCAGGGCGGCCTCTCCGTGCCCGCCCCCAATGTCTGGATGGGCGTCAGCGGAACTCTGCCCGCTGGCTTCGCCGCCGCGACCACCCGCCGCAAGATCATCGACAATGCCCTGTGCAACAACTGCCACGGCAAGATGGGCGTGTTCACCTCCAAGGTCTTCCACGCCGGCCAGCGCAATGACGTCGACACCTGCGTCTGGTGCCACAACACCGACCGCGTCAACAGCGGCTGGGGCGTGAACATCAAGGATGCCGTGCACGCCATTCACGGCGCCAGCAAGCGGATGAACAAGTACTCGTGGGAATACACCGCTGGGGACTTCTACTGGAAGACCACCTATCCCAGCGTCCTGAACAACTGCGAGATCTGCCACGTCAAGGGCTCGTACGACTTCGACAACGCCAAGAATGCCGGCTCCGTGCCGAACCTGCTCTGGACCACGGTGGCCACGGCCCAGTCCAGCACCACCACCGCCGGCACCTACCTGGGTGTCGCCACGACCACTGGTTATGGCGCGGGCAGCCTGGTCATCAACACTGGCACCGAAGTGATCACCGCCGGTAACCAGGCGATCTCGCCCTTCGTCACCGCCGGCGCCAACTACGGCGCGGGTTATGCCACGAACTTCCTGGCGGCCAATGCCGGCGCCACCACCCGCGAAGCCGCTGGCGCCACGCTGGTCAACTCGCCCTACGTGGGCGCTTGCACCGGCTGCCACGACAGCAACGTCGCGCTCGACCACATGCGGACCAACGGCGGCTCCTTCTACGCCACCCGCAGCTCTGTCATCGATCCCACCACCGGCACCTTTGACGTCAAGAAGCAGGAACAGTGCTTCCTCTGTCACTCCGCCGGCAAGGTCGCTGACGTGCAGAAGGTCCACATGACCTTCAAGTAGCTTCCCACCCTGAGCTCGGCTCGCCGCGCTCAGGGACACGGTTCAGGCAGTCCCGAAACGACCCCGATGCCTCCTGGTGCCGGGGTCGTTTTCCATCCGGTTCGCCGCAGCCCCACTTGTGACGGCTGCTGGCAAAGCCCATGCGAATATCATGGTCGCTGAAGACGAGGTGAATGATGACCCGCTCCCTGCTCAAACCCAACCTGCTGCTGGCGATCCTTTGGCTGGCAGCCGGCCTTGCCTGGGGCGCCCAGGATCCAAAACCAGCGCCCACCCAGCCCGCCCCGACCGAGGCCATGCCCGCCAAGCTCGCAACGCCCTCCAGGGCCGCCAAGCCCGACGCCAAGGAGGCCAAGGAGGCCAAGGCCGCCAAGACCAAGAAGGAGGGCGCGCCGGCACCGCCCAAGGCCACCAAGAGGAAGCCCGTCCATCCGCCGAACTACATGCTCGGTGAAGTCGCGCCCCCGAAGACCAAAGCAAAGACTCCAGCAACCCCCCAGGTCAAGCCTCTGAAGAAGACGGCCAAGAACCCCTCAGGCAAGTGGATCGATGTCAATATCGCCACCAAGGAAGAGCTCAAGACGCTGCCTGGCATCTTCGACGCGGAGGCGGACAAGATCATCGCCAAGCGTCCCTACAAGAGCAAGGCGGGCCTCCTGGTAGACGCCGGCCTCACCGGTGCCCAGTATTTCGGCATCAAGGATCGGGTCATCGCGGGCCAGGTGCTTCCCAAATAGGCCATGGACCGCACCACGATTGGATGGGCCAGGGCCCCCAGTGGTGGGGGCCCTTGGTTTTTTTCCGGCAGGCCTCGTGCAGGTGTGACGAAAATCACAAGGGTGGTTGACGGGTTAGATTACCGGAGCATCTTCATTACTAAGGCTCGTATTGACATTGCCTTTGATGGAGGTTCGCATGCTTCCGCTCTCCCAGACCACGGGTTACGCAGTGCGGGCGCTCTGTTGCCTCCAGGAACCGGGCGGCCAACCGGTGCTGGTGGAGGAAGTGGCCGAATCCACGGGCATCCCGCGCTCCTACCTGTCCAAGTTGATCCACAAGCTGGCCAAGAAGGGGCTCGTGAAGGCCCGTCGGGGCCACCACGGCGGCGTGGTGCTGGCCAAGCCCTCGAGCGAGATCACCCTTCAGGAATTGTCCGAGGCCATCGATGGCGTCGCCTGGCAGAAGCGCTGCCTCATGGGGCTGCTGGGCTGCTCGGACGCCACGCCCTGCGTCCTGCACGAGTTCTGGCACGAGACTCTGGAGCAGATCCTGGCCCGCCTGCGCTCGGTCACCCTGGCGGACCTGGCCCGACACCATGATCCTGGCGTGGAAGCCTTCCGCGAACACCACGGGATGAGCAACCTGGTGGAACCGGTGCCGGTGGTGCGGGAACTGGTCGCGCACGAGTAGGGTCTGTTTCCAAAGTGGATGCGAGCCGCGACGCCGTCCAGCCGCGCGCATGGCAAGGCGGGGGTCGAAGGGCGATGCGGGACATCGTTCGAGGCCCCCAACGCAGCCAGGGGTGCGGCTGGGCGACGTCCCGAAGGGCAAGGGGCGGCGCCCGGCGCGATACTGCGTCAAGCTCCTCGTCAATAGTACCGCTATTGCCATCGTCGCTTTCCTTGTCTCGCTTGGTCGGCGCCCCTTGCGCGGCCACACCCCACTTTGAAAACAGACCCTAGGCCTCTTCTGAGTGCTTGGTGTTCTTTGTGACCACCGCCCATGGTCCTGGGCGTTTCGGCATAAACTGGATGGGATCCCCAGGACTTTAAATGCGTCGGGCCTTCCCACCGCCACTGCCAACCGAAGCACTGCAGCAGTTTCAGACCATGCAGATGGATGGCATGGGGGTGAAGCTCATGCTGCGGTACCTGCCCCAGGGCGCCTCGCTGGAGGAAGCCTATCGGCTCTACAAGCGGCTCGGGCAGGCGAGTCGGACTCCATGCACCATTCTGGATGCCCCGTTGGGGATTCGCCGTGATTGATCCAAGAATCACGGATCATCTTCGCGAGATGGCCATTCCCTTTGCCGTCATCGGGGCCGTGGCCCTCGCTGTCCATGGGGCTCCCCGCTATTCATCGGATATCGACCTGCTGGTGGCAGACACGAAAGTCCTGGAGCGCGGGTTCTGGTCCAAGGCCCCCATGGTCCCCACCGACCTCCGGAGAGGTGATGCGGATGATCCACTCGCAGGCCTGGTGATCTTCCCGACGGACCCGGGGGCGATTCCAGTGGAAGTGGTGGTCGGCAAGGGTTACACCGTGCACATCGCCCTTGAATCCGCCGAGGAGAACCCCCAACTGGGTTGCCGCGTGGTGACGCCTCTCGGTCTGGCCCTGCTGAAGTTGGAAGCTGGCGGGACTCGGGACATCCATGATCTGCTAGCCCTGGATGAGGCCCAGCGGACGCTCACGGGCTGGGATCTCACTCATGCCGTGGCACCCCATGTACCAAGCCTGTCCCGGCATGCCCAGGGCGCCTGGAGACGCCTCCAGGGACTTCTGCCGCCGTAGGGAGGCCTGAGGAACCAAACTGACAGGCCGCCTCATGGGCGGCCTGTTCATGAGGGGGGGGAGAACGGCTTCAGACTTTCTCTTTCTTCGCGGGAGCCTTCTTGGCGGCGGCGGGCTTCTTGGCCGCGGCCTTCTTCGCGGCAGGCTTCTTGGCGCGGGGCTTGAGCTTCCGCTCGGGCAGCGCGTCCGCCAGGCGCCAGGTACGGCTCTGGCCTTCGAAGGTGCGGATCTCCTCGAGGGAGATCTCCTTCAGGCAGCGGTGGATGTGGTCGCGCTCGGCCTTCCAGAAGGTGTGAGAGGGGCAGGCGCGCTCATCGGAGCAGTCCTTGAAGCCCAGCAGGCACTGGTTCCGCCATTCGGAGCCATCCACGGCTTCGGCGATGAGGTCGAGGGTGATCTCCTTTGCGGGCAGGGACAGCACGACGCCGCCCTTGTTGCCGCGCTTGGCCATCACCAGGCCCACTTTCGCGAGCTTGTGGATCATCTTCGAAAGGTAGGGTCGCGGGAAGCCCGTGCGGGCCGCGACATCCACCACGAGGGTCGGCTTGCCGCCAGGATCTTCGAGGCAGCTCATGGCCAGGACCGCGTAACCGGAGGACTGGGATAATGGAAGCATGGTCACCTTCGCAGAAGGGTGAGGGTGGTTGGTTGCTTGAAATGATAGACGATCTTCTGGTCAATCACCGTCATTGAGTGTGATTTTCTTCACATGACAGAAAACCCCCGCGCGAGCGGGGGTTTTCTGAGCGGAAACACCTCGTCAGGGCTTCCAGCCGTTCAGAATGCGCATGTAGTTGGCCCGGGTGAAGGCCTGGGGATTCGGGCTGTTCAGCAGGCTCATGCTGCCGCGGGCCTGGGCCAGGGATTCGTACTCGTGCTCCTCGAGCCATTCGGCCAGGGTCGCGCGGGTCTGGGCCAGGCGCTCGGGGCCGTGGATGAGCAGGGCCGACACCATCTGCACGGCGTCTGCACCGGCCATGACGGCCTTGAGGGCGCCGATGCCGTCATGCACCCCACCGGTGACGGCGAGGCTGCCCTTGACACGTCCATGGAGCACGGCGAGCCAGCGCAGGCGCAGCAGCAAGTCGCCGGGCCCCGAGAGTTGGAGGCTGGGCTCGGCCAGCAGCTCTTCGACGTTGATGTCGGGCTGGAAGAATCGGTTGAAGAGCACCAGGCCATCGGCGCCCGCGGCTTCCAGTTCCACGGCGAAATGCGCCAGGGCGGAGAAGTAGGGCGAGAGCTTCACGGCGACGGGGATCTTCACTTCGGCCTTCACGGCCTTCACGATGTCGAGGGTACGCTTTTCGACCTCGGTGGTGGTCTCCTTGGCGTCCGTGGGGATGTAGTAGACGTTCAGCTCCAGGGCGTCCGCGCCGGCTTCCTGCATGAGCTTGCCGTAGTGCAGCCAGCCCGCCGGCGTGGTGCCGTTCAGGGAGGCGATGACCGGGACGGCCACGGCCTTCTTGATGCGCTGGAGCTGTTCGAGGTACTGCTCGGGGCCCAGGCGGAATTCATCCGGGGCGGGGAAGAAGGAGATGGCCTCGGCGCTGACGTTCGAGGTGAGCTCCATGTCCATGATGGTGCCCTGCTCTTCGCGGGTGATCTGTTCCTCGAAGAGCGAGTGCATCACGATGGCCGAGGCGCCGGCGTCTTCCAGGCGCTTGACCATGCCCATGTCGTCGACCATGGGGGAGGCGCCGGCCATGAGGGGATGGGCCAGCTTGAGGCCGAGGTAGGTGGTTGAGAGGTTCATGTGATCACCCCCTTACTTGGCCACGACGGACAGCTTGGCGAGCTGTTCGTAGACGGAATAACGGTTGGTGGTGTCGAGCTGGGCCTGATCCATGAGCTTCTTGAAGTGCTCGGGATTCTGCTGCTCGATCATGCGGTAGCGGGTTTCGTTGCGGGCGTACTGGAGCAGGGGGATCTTCGGCGCGCCGGAATCCATCTGCAGCGGGGCCTCGCCCTTCTCCAGGCGGCGGGGATCGAAGCGGAACAGGGGCCAGTGGCCGCAGTCAACGGCCAGCTTCTGCTGTTCGCAGCCGTGGGCCAGATCGTAGCCATGGGCGATGCAGTGGCTGTAGGCCAGGATGAGGCTGGGTCCGTTGTAGGACTCGGCTTCCTGGAAGGCCTTGACCGTCTGCGCGTCGCGGAAGCCGAAGGCGACCTTGGCCACGTAGATGCCGCCGTAGGACATGGCGATCATGCTCAGGTCCTTCTTGGGCATGGCTTTGCCGGCCATGGCGAACTTGGCGCCCGCGCCCATGGGCGTGGACTTGGAGGCCTGGCCGCCCGTGTTGGAGTAGACCTCGGTGTCGAGCACGAGCACGTTCACATTGCGGCCCGTGGAAAGGACGTGATCCAGGCCGCCGTAGCCGATGTCGTAGGCCCAGCCATCCCCGCCCACGATCCAGATGCTCTTGTTGACCAGGTAGTCGGCCAGGTCGTAGAGCATCTTGGCCTCGGGCTCCTTGAGGCCGGTCAGCTTCTGCTTGAGGGTTTCCACCCGCTCGCGCTGGAGCTTGATGCCAGCCTCGGTGGTCTGGTCGGCGGTGGCAATGCCGGCGATCAGCTCGTCACCGAGCTGGGCGGCGAGGCGGTGCATCAGCTCGAGGGCGAACTCCTGGTGCTTGTCCACCGAGAGGCGCATGCCCAGGCCGAATTCGGCGTTGTCCTCGAAGAGGCTGTTGGCCCAGGCGGGGCCGCGGCCGTCCTTGTTGGTGGTGTAGGGCGTGGTGGGGAGGTTGCCGCCGTAGATGCTGGAGCAGCCCGTGGCGTTGGCGATCATGGTGCGGTCGCCGAAGAGCTGGGTGAGCAGCTTGATGTAGGGCGTCTCGCCGCAGCCGGAGCAGGCGCCGCTGTATTCGAACAGGGGCTCCAGGAACTGGCTGCCCTTCATGTCCAATTTCACGGTGGTGCGATCCACCTCGGGGAGGTTGAGGAAGAAGTCGAAGTTGGCGACTTCGGCTTCCCGCAGCGGGGCCTGGGCGACCATGTCGATGGCCTTGTGCTTGGGGTTGCTCTTGTCCTTGGCGGGGCAGACCTCGACGCAGAGGGTGCAACCAGTGCAATCCTCGGGCGCCACCTGGATGGTGTACTTCTGGCCCTTGTACTCGGCGCCCTTGTAGTCCACGGCCTTGAAGGTGCCGGGGGCACCGGCCAGTTCGGCGGGCTGGTAGACCTTGGCGCGGATGGCGGCGTGGGGGCAGACCATCACGCACTTGTTGCACTGGATGCAGATGCCGGCATCCCACTCGGGGATCTCGAGCGCGATGTTGCGCTTCTCCCACTTGGTGGTGCCCACGGGCCAGGTGCCGTCGATGGGGAAGGCGCTCACGGGCAGCAGGTCGCCCTTGCCTTCCATCATCACGGCCGTGACGCGTTGGACGAAGTCCGGGGCTTCCACGGACACCATGGGCGGCCGCACGCGGGTGGAGCTGACGACGGTGGGGACTTGTACTTCGTAGAGGTTGGCCAGGGTCTCGTCCACGGCCAGGTAGTTCTGCTTCACGACGGCATCGCCCTTCTTGCCGTAGGTCTTCTTGATGGCGTGCTTGATGTGCTCGATGGCCTCCTCGCGGGGCAGCACGCCAGAGATGGCAAAGAAGCAGGTCTGCATGATGGTGTTGATGCGTACGCCCATCCCCGTGTTCTTGGCCACTTCGTAGGCGTCGATCACGAAGAACTTGAGGTGCTTCTCGACGATGGCCTCCTGCACTTCCTTGGGCAGGGTCTCCCACACGGCGTCCTTGCCGTGGGGCGTGTTCAGCAGGAAGGTGGCGCCGGGACCGGCGGCCTCGAGCATCTCGTACTTGTCGAGGAAGCTGGTCTGGTGGCAGGCGATGAAGTTGGCCTTGGTCACCAGGTAGGCGCTCTTGATGGGGCGGGGGCCGAAGCGCAGATGGCTGATGGTGATGGCGCCGGACTTCTTGGAGTCGTAGACGAAGTAGCCCTGGCCGTAGTTGGGCGTCTCCTCGGCGATGATCTTGATGGAGTTCTTGTTGGCGCCCACAGTGCCGTCCGCGCCCAGGCCGTAGAAGAGGGCGCGGGTGACGTCCGCCGGCTCCACGTCGAAGCTGGCGTCGTAGGTGAGCGAGCTGTGGCTGATGTCGTCCATGATGCCGACGGTGAAGTGGTTCTTCGGCTTGTCCTTGGCCAGGTTCGCGTAGATGGCCTGGACCATGGCCGGGGTGAATTCCTTGGAGGAGAGGCCGTAGCGGCCGCCCACCACGATGGGATCGAGCTGGGTGTGGCCTTCCTCGCGGCCTTCGCGCAGGGCGTGGATCACGTCCATGTGCATGGGGTCGCCGGGGCAGCCGGGCTCCTTGCAGCGGTCCATGACGGCGATCTTCTTCACAGAGGCGGGCAGGGCGCGGACGAACTCAGCGATGGCGAAGGGCCTGAAGAGGCGGACCTTGAGGACGCCCACCTTTTCGCCCTGCTGGACGGCCCAGTCCACGTACTCGTGGGTGGTGTCGCAGCCGGAGCCCATGATGACGACCACGCGCTCGGCCTCGGGGTGGCCGTAGTAGTCATAGAGGCGGTACTGGCGGCTGGTCAGGGCGCCGAAGCGGTCCATCTCCTGCTGCACGATGGCCGGGAAGGCTTCGTAGTAGGGGGTGCAGGCCTCGCGCGCCTGGAAGAAGGTGTCGGGGTTCTGGGCCGTGCCGCGGATCACCGGATGGTCGGGCGTAAGGGCCATCTTGCGGAAGCCGGCCACCAGCTCGTCCGGCACCATGTGGTGCAGGTCCGAGTCGTTCAGGATCTCGATCTTGGCGACCTCGTGGCTGGTGCGGAAGCCGTCGAAGAAGTGGAGGATGGGGATGCGACTGCGCAGGGTGGCGGCGTGGCAGATGGCGGCGAAGTCATGGGCCTGCTGGACGCTTTCCGAGGACAGCATGCCGAAGCCGGTCATGCGGCAGGACATCACGTCCGAATGGTCGCCGAAGATGCTCAGGGCGTGGGCGGCCAGGGTGCGGGCGCTGACGTGCATGCAGAAGGGGGTCAGTTCGCCCGCGATCTTGTACATGTTGGGGATCATCAGCAGCAGGCCCTGGGACGCCGTGAAGGTCGTCGTGAGGCTGCCGGCCTGGAGGGCGCCGTGGACCGCGCCCGCGGCGCCGCCCTCGGACTGCATCTCCATGACCGAGGGGATGGATTTCCAGATGTTGGTCTTGCCCTGGGAACTCCACTCGTCGGCCCATTCACCCATGTTGGAAGAGGGGGTGATCGGGTAGATCGCGATGACCTCACTGAGGCGATGGGCCACCGAGGCGGTGGCCTCGTTCCCATCCAGGGTTTTCACGATGCGCTTGCTCATGGTTCACTCCTTCCGGCTGCCCGGGGGGCGTTGCCGGCAATGGGTCTCAGGACATACATCACGACGGGTACAGCATACAAGATGGAACGGTCGATTTCGTCACAAAGGTCCAGTGGTCAGACCACAGCCGGAACCACCCCGGTCAACCGCTGGTGGATGGCCGCCGCAGCCCGCCGGCCCTGGCCCATGGCCAGAATGACCGTGGCGCCGCCGGTGATGACGTCGCCGCCGGCGTAGACGCCGGGCAGGGAGGTCTCACCGGTTTCATTGTCGACCACAACAACACCACCCTTCAGGGTCCGCAGGCCCTTTTCGGTCATGGCGAGGAGGGGGTTCACATCGAAGCCCAGGGCGACCACCAGGGTCTCGCAGGGGATCATGATCCGCTCATCGGTCATCTTGGGGCTGCGGCGGCCATCGGGACCGGGTTCACCCAGCTCCATGACGGCGCATTCGGCGTGGGTCATCCAGCCCTTTTCGT
The DNA here is from genome assembly GCA_038324335.1 of Holophagales bacterium. GTDB lineage: Bacteria > Acidobacteriota > Holophagae > Holophagales > Holophagaceae > Geothrix. The sequence continues at coordinate 32,229 of JBBQHW010000018.1, read as the reverse complement.
TGCCGTGCAGCTGCACAGGCGTGGTGAGGAACTTGAATTCGACGCCTTCTTCATGCGCGTGTTCGAGCTCCTCCTTGCGGGCCGTGGATTCCTTCACGGTGCGGCGGTAGACCACGGTCACGTGCTCGGCGCCCATGCGGCGGGCGGCGCGGGCGGCGTCCATGGCGGTGTTGCCCGCGCCCACGATGATGACGTGTTTGCCGATGGTCACGGGCGTGCCGTATTCGGGGAAGAGGTCGGCGCGCATGAGGTTGATGCGGGTGAGGAACTCATTGGCCGTGTAGACGCCTTTGAACTCCTCCCCGGGGATGCCCATCATCTTGGGCAGGCCGGCGCCGGTGCCCATGAAGATGGCGTCGTTCTCCTGGCGGAGATCCTCCACGGTCATGCTGCGGCCCACCAGCGTATTCATGACGAACTTCACGCCGATGCGGCGGAGGGTGTCCACTTCCTGATCCACGATGGCATTGGGCAGACGGAATTCGGGAATGCCATAGAGCATCACGCCGCCGGGCTTGTGGAGGGCGTCGTAGACCGTGACCTGGTGGCCCTTCTTGACGAGCTCGCCAGCCACCGTGAGGCCCGCGGGCCCCGCGCCGATAACGGCCACCTTCTTGCCGGTGGGGGGCAGAACTGGCGGCAGTTCCGTGGAACCCAGCATGGAGTCAGCGGCGAAGCGCTCCAGGCGGCCGATGGAGACGGGCTCGCCCTTGATGCCCACCACGCACTTGATCTCGCACTGCTTCTCCTGCGGACAGACGCGGCCGCAGACGGAACCCAGGCTGGAGCTTTCCTTGATGACCCGGGCGGCGCCCTGGGCGTCGTCCTGGACGAGCTTCAGGAGGAAGGCCGGGATGTCGATGCTCACCGGGCAGCCATCGATGCAGGCGGGGTGCTTGCACATGATGCAGCGGGCCGCCTCAAGCTTGGCCTGCTCGGGCGACAGGCCCAGGCTCACCTCGTCGAAGTTGCAGACCCGCAGCTCGGGCGGCTGGCAGGCCATCTCCTGGCGGGGGATCTTCATTTTCTGACTGGGCTTGATGGCGCCCAGGTCGAGGTTCTTCCAATCCAGATCGGTCACCGGGGCGTTGAGGTACTGGGAGTAGTCCACGGGCCCGGTGGCCGCCACGCGGCCGATCTTGCATTCGCTGGGATCGCACTGCTCCTCAGCCTTGTACCAGTCCTGGCGGTTGCGGAGCATGGCGAAGTCCACCTTGTGGCCATCGAAGTCGGGGCCGTCGAAGCAGGCGAACTTGGTCTCGCCACCCACGCTGACGCGGCAGCCACCGCACATGCCGGTGCCGTCCACCATGATGGCGTTGAGGCTCACCAGGGTGAAGATGCCGTGGGGCTTCGTGAGGTCGGCCACGGCCCGCATCATGGGCAGGGGGCCCACGGCCACCACCTCGGCCACCGGCTCGCGGGCGATGATGTCCTTGAGGGCATCCGTGACCAGGCCCTTGCGGCCCAGGGTGCCGTCATCCGTGGTGACGATGAGCTCGGCCGAAGCCGCCCCCAGTTCGTCCGCCAGCAGGACGCGTTCCTTGCTGCGGCCGCCCAGGATGGTGATGACGCGACGGCCCTTGGCGTGGAGTTCCTCCGCCGCCGGCAGGATGGCCGCGCTGCCGTAGCCGCCCGCCATCAGCACGATGGTGCCTTCTTCCACCAGCTCCGTGGGCGTGCCCATGGGGCCGGCCACGGCATACAGACGGTCGCCCGCACTGAGCTTGCCCATGGCCTGGGTGGTGCTGCCCACCTCCTGCATGATGAAGTGGATGTAGCCGCGACGGGCATCGCCCCCGGCCAGGGTGAGGGGAATGCGCTCGCTCTCGGGGAAGGGCGCCACCATGAAGAACTGGCCGGGCTTGCGGCCCCGGGCCACCTGGGGGGCCTGCACGATGAAGGACCAGGTCTCGGGAGCGATGAGCTTCTTCTCGAGGATCAGGTAGCCGTCCTGAGTCTCATCGTCGGAGGCATAGAGGGATTTGCCCTTGAGGAGGGGCAACATGAGGTGTTCCTCGGCCTCGATGTGATCGCGGATCAGATCCACCAGGCGCTCGCCCAGCAGCTTGAGGGAGCGCGGGGCGCGGACCTGACCTTCGCTGATTTCCGCGAGCAGCTGCAGGTTCAGCTCCCACATCTGCCGGTGGTCGTCATGGAGGCGCTGGTACAGGGTCTCGGCCCCGATCTCCTCCAGGAGGGGGAACAGCTCCCGCTCTTCGGCCTCGTTGTGGGGGCGGAGTACTTCGTAGACCCAGCGGGCCCCCCGATCCACTTCCGGCCAGTCGCCGGCACCCAGGGCTTCGGCCATGCGAGTCAAGCGTGCCTGGGCCTCCACGTGGGTGGTGTGCCAGTTCGGAGCGGGCAGGTGGCCAGAACTGATCTGCTGAGCGGTCGCGTCGGACATGAATGCCTCCAGATCCCTTCAGCATGAGGGGTGGAGGGTCCGATTTCAGTGTCTATAAACCTAAATGGCGACACTTGTGATCCATGGCACAGAGCCCTGTTATCGCAAGGACTTAGTGATCACTTTTAATATACTTGAATGGTTATTTCGTTTTAGTTCCATGGGCTGAATTCTGCAGGACATTTCTGGCCATGCTCACCAGCTCCCGGACCCGGAAGGGCTTCTGCAGGAAACCATCCGGGGGCAGATCCGCCAGCGACTCCATGGATTCCTTCTGCGTGTAGCCACTGGTCAACAGGACGCGCATGCCAGGGTGGATGGCCCGAATGCGACGGAAGGCCTCGGCGCCCCCCATGCGGGGCATGGTCATGTCCAGCAGGACCAGATCGACGGTCACCCGGCCCGCCTCGAAGAGTTCCACTGCCTCCAGTCCGTCCCGGGCTTCCAGCACCTGGAAACCGGAGGCCTCGAGGCCACTGCGGGCGAGGTCGCGGATGATGGCTTCGTCGTCCACCACCAGCACGGTGCCGGTCATGGCCATGGCCGGTTCCGGTTCGGGCACTTGGAAAGTGACGGTGGCTTCCGACGATGGGAACAGCAGCGTAAAGACGGTGCCCTGTCCGGCGGTACTTTCCACGTGGATGCCCGCCCGATGGCCCCGGACGATGCCCAGCATGGCGGAGAGGCCCAGGCCCCGGCCGGTGAACTTGGTAGTGAAGAAGGGGTCGAAAATGCGACCGATGGTCTGTGCGTCCATGCCGCACCCATTGTCCTCCACATCCATGCGGACGTAGGGCCCCGGCTCGAGGACCTGGCCCGGGAAGCCGGTGGACAGCTCGGCCTGGGTGTAGTACTTCGACCGGGTGCGGAGGGTCACGGTGCCCGGGTGGTCGCCGATGGCCTCCGAGGCGTTGATCACGAGGTTCATGACGACCTGCTGGAACTGGGCGCTGTCCGCCTCCACCGGCGGCAGGCTGGCCTGCAGATCCTGGTGGAGGGCGACCTTCTTGGAGATGGAGACCGAGAGCAGATCCCCCATCTCGAGGATGATGGCGTTCAGGTCCAGGGGCTTGATCGCGAAGTGGGCCTTGCCCGCGTAGGCCAGCAGCTGGCGGGCGAGATCCGAGCCGCGTTGCGTGGTGGCCTCGATGCGCTGGAGCGCGTTGCGCAGCGTCGGGTCGGGGGGGATGCGCTCCAGGGCCACTTCGGTGTTCCCCAGAATGGCCGTGAGCAGGTTGTTGAAGTCGTGGGCGATGCCGCCCGCCAGTACGCCGAGGCTTTCCAACTTCTGGGCCTGGCGCAGGGCGCTTTCGGCCCGGCGGCGCTCGGTGACGTCGTCCGCAAGGAAGATGGCACCGATGAAGCGGCCCTCCTCGTCGCGGAGGGCGGTGTTGTACCAATCACATAGGATCTTCTGGCCCGTGCTGGTGAGGTTCTCCATGTGGACGCGGGTGCCGCCGGTGCTGTTCCGCAAGGCCACCCGGCGGGGAGGCACCGCGGCCTGGCCCTCCGGGGGTATGAGGAAGCGGGGATCCTGGCCCAGGGCCTGCTCCCGGGTATGGCCGAAGATCCGCTGCGCGGTGGGATTCCACTCCTGGATGTGGAAGTCGGCATCGGTTTCGATCACCGCCAGGGGCGTGGCGGCGATGTGGCTGCGGTTCCGCTGCAGCGCCTCATACAGTGAGGCGTTCATCTGCTGGGCCAGATTCATGGCGCGGGCGCGGGTGCCCGCCAGCGACCAGACCAGGGCGGCCAGCGAGAAGCTGAGGGCGATGCCGCCCAGGACCAGGAAGACGGGCTGGTAGCGACCTTCCGTCTGATAGAAGCTGGGCTTCACGGCATAGCGCAGCTGCCACTCGCGCCCTCCGATTTCCAGACTGTGCATGGCGTCGATCTGGCCGCCCGGCGGCCAGTCAGGGCTGGCGTAGAGCCGCTGTGGGCCTTTGTTCGCGAGGGTGTCGACCACCTCGAAGGCGATCCCCTGATCTTCCCCCCGGAGGATGTCTTCGATGAGGGGTTGCACGTGGATGCCCGCCGACACCCAGCCGCGGAGGGCGGCGCGGCGGGCAGCCGGGTTCGCCGGCCGGTCGGAGCCGAGGTAGACAGGGACATAGAGGGCCACGGCTTCCTGAACGCCCTCCGGCATCGTGAAACGGAGCAGACCGGACAGCACGGCCTGCCCCGTCTCCATGGCGTGTTCGGCCGCCATGCGCTGGGTGCGGCTGGTGCCCACGTCCAGCCCCAGGGCCTTGGCACTGCGGTTCCCGGGTTCGCAGAGCTCGATGATCAGGTAGTTGCCACCCTGGCCGGAATTAAGCAGGGGCAGGGGGTCCGAGGTGGGGCGGTGGTACAGCCCCGTGAGTTGGGGGCGCTCCCGCAGGAAGGCTTCCAGGTCGGCGAGCGGTACGCGGCTGATGAAGGCCAGACTGGTGATGCCCGGGTGACGGCTCGGGAGTTCCAGCCGGCTCACGTAGGAGCGCCAGTTCTCGACGGAGAGCGGGCGAGGCTCGCCCGCGAAGAAGCCCTGGGCCCCCCGGGTAATGTCCTCATAGCGGCCCAACCGGTTCTGGAGCCCCTGTTCCGTGCGGCCCACGAAACGAGCCAGGCGAGTGGCATCCCGGCGGGCCTGGGCCTGCTGGGTGGCGTTCCAGGCGATCAGGGTGGCTCCCAGGCTCGCCACCAGCACCACCAGGGTGAACAGCCAGGGTCCCCGGGCGTGAGTCGGGCGGGGTGAAGGCTGATCAAGGGGAAGGGACATGAGTAGGCTCAGGGATGCCCCATGGTAGCGGTTTTTTGCAGCGGGACGGGGCTGACCGTATGGGAGTGGCATCCTGCGGTGCGGTAATGTGAGAGATGTCAGAAACCCGCTTGGACCTGCTTGATGAATTCCTGCCCTACGCCCAGGGCTGCCTGAAACACCCCTCGGAGCGGGCCCGTCTCGCGACGGTGCTGGCGGTGTGGACTGCCAAGTGGAAGGGCAAGCAGCGGACCTTCGACTATTCCCGCAGCCACCACGGGGCCTTCCTGCACTTCAACCAGTTCATGGACGGCAAGTGGGTTCAGGCCTTCACCTTTGTGGCCACCAAGCGGGAGGGCGTCTGCCTGCGGGGGCCCGAATCGGACCGGGTCCGGAAGGCCCACAAGTATCGCCACAATCCCCTGAACGCCGCGCCCCTGGACGCGCTCTTCGAGAGCTGGTCCCTGCATCCCGAGGCCCGGCCCGCGGGGCACGCGGTGGAATTCTTCCTCGAGGAAACCCCCGACGACGTCTGGGCCGCCTGCCTGGCGGAAGTGTTCACGCACCTGGGCGCCTGAGACCTTGCGGATTCCTTTCACTTCGGGCAGAGTTTCAGCACCGCCATGCTGACTTCCCGCCGCTTTTTCGCCTTTCGCTTTCGCACCTTGGGTGCGAGGGTAGGCGGTCGCTAGAGTCACACCGCCCGACCATCGCCCCCGAGACCGTCCAGGCTCGGGGGTTTCTGCATTCCAGGAGCCCATATGTCGCCCACCGATCCCCAGTCCCTTGACCGCCTCCGCCAGGCCATCGACGCCGTGGATGACGAAGTGCTGGCCCTGCTGAATCGGCGGGCGGGCCTGGCCGCGGAAGTGGGGCAGCTGAAAGCCGCCGCCGCGCCGGAGGCCCTCTTCCACGCGCCGAAGCGCGAACGGGAGATCCTCAGCCGCCTCGTGGCGGAGAACGGCGGCCCCTTCCCAGATGCGGTGGTGCGCACGATCTTCCAGGAAATCATGAGCGCCTGTCTCAGCCTGGAAAAGCCGTTGCGGGTGGCCTTCCTGGGGCCCGAAGGGACCTTCACCCATCTCGCCGCGCGCCACCAGTTCGGTGGCTCCAGCCAGTCCCTGCCCCAGGGCACCATCCAGGCCGTCTTCCAGGCGGTGGAGCGGGGCCGGGCCGACTACGGCGTGGTGCCCGTGGAGAACGCCACCGAGGGCTCGGTGGATACCACGCTGGACGCCTTCCTGGACAGCCCGCTGTGCATCTGCGCGGAAATTCTGTTGCCCGTGGACCAGGCCCTGCTGCTGCGGCCGGAACTGGACCTGAGTGCCGTGCGCCGGGTCTACTCCCATCCCCAGGCCCTGGGCCAGTGCCGGCGCTGGCTGGAAGCGCACCTGCCCCAGGCCGATCGCATCGAGGCCCCCTCGACCTCAGAGGCCGCGCGTCTTGCCCGGGAGGATGCGGAGGGCGCGGCGGTGGCGTCGGAATTGGCAGCGGAGCTGTTCGGTCTCAAAGTAGCCGAGACGAAAATTCAGGACCTGGCCGCCAACGCCACCCGCTTCCTGGTGCTGGGCCCCAAGGGTGCCGAGCCCTCGGGCCGCGACCGCACCACCCTGCTGGCCATGGCCCAGGACGGCCCCGGCGCGCTCTTGCGGCTGCTGGAACCCCTGGCTCGCCGCGGCCTGAACCTCAGCCGCATCCAGAGCCGGCCCACCCGGCGCAAGCTCTGGGAGTACGCCTTCTTCCTCGACGTGGAAGGCCACGCCGAAGACCCCCTCCTGGCGGAGGCCCTCGTCGAAGTGCAGAGTGCCTGCGCGTCCATGAAGATCCTGGGCAGCTATCCGCAGGCGTCGGAGGTGGCGCGATGAGTCCCTGGAGCCCCGATTCCTGGCGCTCCCTGCCTGCGGCGCAGCAGCCCACCTACCAGGATCCCGCAGCGGTGGAGGTGGCCCTGGCGGAGCTGCGCGAACTGCCGCCCCTGGTGGTGGCCGAGGAGGTGGACCTCCTGCAGAATCTCCTGGCGGAGGCCGCCGCCGGGAAGCGCTTCCTGCTGCAGGGGGGTGACTGCGCCGAGGCCTTCGCCGACTGCCGCGGGCCCATCATCCAGAACAAGCTGCGTGTGCTGCTGCAGATGTCCGTGCTCATCACCCACGGCGGCCGCACGGGGGTCATCCACCTGGGCCGCATCGCGGGTCAGTACGCCAAGCCCCGCAGCGGCCTCACTGAGCAGGTCGACGGCATCGAGGTGCCGGTCTATCGCGGCGACCTCATCAACGGGCTGGGGCCGGAGCAGCGGGAGGCAGATCCCCAGCGCCTGCTGGAGGCCTACCACCGCGCCGCTGCCACCCTCAACCACCTGCGGGCCCTGGTGGACGGCGGCTTTGCGGACCTGCAGCACCCGGAGCACTGGAATCTCACCTGGAGCCGGGAGGATGCCGGCCACTACCTGGAGACCCTGGACCAGGTTCAGAACTCCCTCGACTTCGTCCAGCGCCTGGGCGGGCTGCCCGAGCACCTCCGCACCGGCGAGCTGTTCACCAGCCACGAGGCCCTGCACCTGCCCTACGAGACGGCCCTCACCCGCTTGGTGCCGGAGAAGGGCCGCCACTACAACCTGGGCGCCCACTTCCTCTGGATCGGCGAGCGCACCCGCCAGCTGGACGGTGCCCATCTGGAATACATCCGCGGCCTGGCCAATCCCATCGGCCTGAAGGTGGGGCCGACCATGACATCGGAAACCTTGCGACAAGTACTGTCCAAACTGGATCCCGAGCGCCAGCCGGGCCGGCTAACGCTCATCACGCGCTTCGGCGCGGGGCGGGCCGCGGGCGTGCTGCCCGCCCTCATCGAGGCCGCTCGGGCCGAGGGCCATCCCGTGCTGTGGAGCTGCGATCCCATGCACGGCAACGGCCGGCAGGCCTCCGGCGGGCAAAAAACGCGCGCCTTCGGCGACATCCTCCAGGAGCTGCAGGAGGTGGCCACCCTCCACCAGGCCCATGGCTCCCGCATGGGCGCCGTGCACTTCGAGCTCACGGGCGAACCGGTGACGGAATGCACCGGCGGCATGGAGGGCCTGGACGAGGCGGGCCTCCACCTGGCCTACCGCAGTGGTTGCGATCCCCGGCTCAACCGCAGTCAGAGCCTGGAAATGGCTTTCTTGATCGCCCAGATGATCCGGGAAACCTGACCCATCAGGGATCGCTCTGGAAGCCAGATAGAGAAAAAGCGGAACACAGAGGACACAGAGCAGAACAAGAGGACACAGAGAAAAGCGCTGGTCGCGGAAGAAACGGAAGAAAGCTGGGGGACACGGAAAAAGGCAGGGGCCTCCGCTCCGGAAGCCGCCTTCGGCGGGCCCGCGCGGCGAGGGCAACGGCCCTTTCCGTGTCCTCTGTGGAATTCCGTGTCTTCCGTGACCAGCGTGCTTTGGAGGATGGGTAGCCGCCTGTGTGGAACCACTCCATGGCAGTTCTCTGTGTCCTCCTGAACTTCTGTGTCCTCTGTGTTCCCGCTTTTCAGGGAATCCAGGACGCTTCCTACCTCGCCGCGCTCCAGGCCATCTGGTTGCGGTAGTTCTTAACGTAGCGTTTCTGCTCGGCGGAGTAGTTGCACCCGCCGCCGGTGCTGGCGGGGCCCACGGCGATGAGGCCCAGGTCGATGGTGGCGGGGAAGGCGGCCAGGGTGCGGTCCACGGCCTGCTGGGCACTGAGGCCCCGGGCCAGCCGGTCGTAGACGGCCTTGGCCACCAGGTGCCGGATGATCTCCTCGCCATGCCCGGTGCAGGCCACGGCGCCCTTGGGCCCCGCATAGATGCCCGCGCCGTACATGGGCACGTCGCCCACGCGGCCGTAGAGGGTGAGGGTGGTGCCGCCGGTGCTGATGGCGGCGGCGAAGTGGCCCTGCGCATCGCGGGTGACACAGCCCACGGTGTCGGGCGTGCCCAGGGCCTCCTTCAGGGGGGTGGGGAAGTTCTAGGCCTTCTTCCAGTCGTAGCCCTTCCAGGCGTCGACGAGGCGCGGGTCAGCGTTCTTCAGGAGAAGCCGGACACGGTCCAGTTTCGCCCGGTTCTCAGGGCAGGTGGGATCGTAGTCGGGAAAGCCCAGGGCCCGGGCGAAGCGGGTGGCGCCCGTCCCCACGATGAGCAGATGGGGCGTATCCATGACCTTCCGCGCCACCAGCACGGGGTTCTGCACGCGCTCGATGGCGGCCACGGCGCCGAAGAGGCCGGTCTCCCCGTCCATGCAGGCCGCGTCCATCTGGATGGTCTTGCCGTCGAGGCGGATGTTGGCGCCGGTACCGGCGTTGAAGCGGGGATCGTCCTCCAGCACCACCACGCCCGCCAGGGCGCCGTCCAGGGCCGGCGTGCCGGCCTTCAGCACCGTCAGGGCCTTCGCCACCGCGCGGTCCGTGCCGTCCATGAGCACCCGCTGGCTGCCTGCCCCCACGTGGGCCACGGCGGCCGGGGGTGCTGCGCCGACGAAGATGGTCAGCGATGCGAGGAGGAGGGCGTGGAGGTATCGCATGAAAGTCCCTTTCATTTTGGGAATAAAGACAAGTGATTCACCACAGAGACACGGAGGTACACGGAGGCGGCACGGGGGCCTCCGTGTACCTCCATCATGGGCAGGCCGAAGGCCGCTTCCGGCAATGCCGGAAGCCACAGGAGGCGCCAGGCCCAGATCCTCTTCGGGGGCATCTGAGCCTGGCGCCTCCTGTGTGCCCATGGCTCCGTGCCTCCGTGGTGGATCTTTCAGGGTTGGGTGGGGGGTGGCATCAACCCCCGATGTGGGACATCTCGACCTTGGGCAGACCGGGGGTGTCAGCGCGCCTCAGCTCGGAGTAGCGGTCGTCGCGGCGCTTCCAGTGGGCGGCCAGCAGCGCGGTAAGGTCCACGTCCGAGTGGCCGCTCCGCAGGAAACCCTTGAGATCCAGGCCCTGGGCGGCGAAGAGACAGGTGTAGAGGTGGCCGTCCGCGGACAGGCGCGCGCGGTCGCAGGTACGGCAGAAGGGCGCGGTGACCGAGGAGATGAGTCCCACTTCGCCTCGGCCATCCAGGTAGCGCCAGCCCTGGGCCACGGCGCCTTGCGCGGCGTCGAGGGGTTCCAGCGGCCACTGGGCATGCAGGCGCTGGTGGATCTCGGCGGCGGGAACCACGGAGGCCAGGCGCCAGCCGTTGGTGGTGCCCACATCCATGAACTCGATGAAGCGCAGCGTGTGGCCCTGTTCCCGGGCGAAGGAGGCCAGCTCCAGGATCTCGTCGTTATTGACGCCGCGCTGGAGCACGCAGTTGAGCTTGAGGGGGCCGAAGCCGGCGGCGCGGCCGGCCTCGATGCCCGCCAGCACCCGGGCCAGGGGCAGGTCCGTGTCGCTGAGGGCCTGGAAGCGGTCCGGGCGCAGGGTATCCAGGCTCACGGTGAGACGGCGCAGGCCCGCGGCGCGCAGCTCGGCCGCCAGCTCCGGCAGCAGGACGCCGTTGGTGGTCAGCGCCAGGTCGTCCAATCCCGGCACTGCGGCCAGCATCCGCACCAGGGTCGGCAGCTCCCGGCGGAGGAGCGGTTCACCCCCGGTGAGCCGCAGCTTGGTGACGCCCAGCCCCACGAAGACCTGGGCTAGGCGGGTGATCTCTTCGAAGCTGAGCAGGGCTTCCCGGGGCAGGAAGGGATAGTCGGGCCCGAAGACGTCCCGGGGCATGCAATAGGTGCAGCGGAAATTGCAGCGGTCCGTCACCGAGAGGCGGAGGGCCTTGAGGGGGCGGTTAAAGGAATCGAGCGCAGGCATGAGTCCAGCATAGCCTGCGGGATCCCGGGGGCCAGGAGTCGGTTCGGGCCGGACCATCAACCCTGGTAGAACTCGGAAGTGGCCACCCGCTCGGCCGAGCGCAGGCGCTGCAGGGACTTGATGCGGTCCCGGCCCGCCACCGCGGTGACGATGGCATTGGCCAGCACGGCGAAGGCCACGATGCTGTGGGAATACATGAGGTTCTCACCCGGTACCAGCAGGGTGTGATCCGAGAGCACCACGAGGGGGGCTTCCATGCGATCGGTGAAGGCCATCACGGGGACCTTCCGTTCCCGGGCGAAGGCCACGGCTTCCAGCGTCTCCTTGGCGTAGGGGTGGAAGCTGAACGCCACCAGAAGGTCTTCGGGACCCAGGTTGGCGACCTGGAGTGAGAGATCCGAGGCCTCGCCCGAGATGCTGGGCAAGCCCGCCAGGGTAAGTAGGTAGCCCAGCAGCTCGGCCATGTGCTGGGAGATGCCCCGACCGATCATGACCCGGTGGCGGGACTTCAGAATGCGGTCCACGGCAGCCTCAAGCATGCGCTCGTTCACCTGGCCCACGGTCCGCTCGATGTTGGTGATGTCCCGACGGGCGATCTCCACCAGGGTGGCGGCCGCTCCCGGGGGGGCATGCAGCAACCCCGCCTGCTTGGCGATGCGCTGGCGGGCCTCGGCGGTGAGGGCCTGGCGCAGGTCCGGGAAACCCTCGTAGCCGAGGAACTGCGCGAAGCGCACCACGGTGGCCCCGCTGACCTTGGCCCGTTCCGCCAGGTTCGCGGCGTTCCAGAAGGCGGCGTCGTCCGGGTGGTTCAGCAGGGTGTCCGCGATCTGGCGCTGCCCGACGGAGAAGCGCTCCATGTTCTGGGTGAGCCGGTCCAGGAAGGAGAGGAACGGGGGACCAGGGCTGGTCTTGCGGGGGGGAAGCTGCTTCGAGGTTCGGGCCATGGGTCTAGGATGCCGGAAGTAGGGTGGTTTTGGGGGATGGAGGTCCGACCCGGGAAGGGCGACGCTGGGTCTGGATAGAAGTGCGGCGCCGGAGTCACCGGCGCCGCTTTGGACTGATCACTGGCTATTTGGCGACGATGACCGAGACATCATCCACGCCAATGTAGGCGTAGTTCGCGGTGGAGGTTGAAGTGAAGGTGATGCGCACCGTCTTGCCCTTGAAGGGGAGGAGGTTGAAGCTCTCCATGGGCTGCCAGGGCGCGGGGCTGGTGGTGGAGCCGACGGTCTTGGCGTCCAGGGTCTTGGCGGTGGCCAGCACTGCATTCGTCGTGTCGCGGATCTCGACCTTGAAGGTGACATCGCCCACGGCGACTGCATTGTTCCGGATGGCCCAGTAGTACGTCAGGGTGGCGGAGGTGGCGGCCGGATCGATGGTCACGTTCTGGTAGGCGTAGTCGGTGCCCGCCCCGGAGATGTTGCCGAGGTAGAGATAGTACGAACCTGAATGGACCGTCAGGCGGCTGGTGGCGGTGCTGTCGCCGATCATCTTGCCTGTCCAGCTGGCCTTGCTGCCGCCACCGGAGGTGGTCCAGGCGGTCTGGGCCTGACCATCTTCGAAACCCTTGTTGGCCAGCAGCTCGGTGCCTACGGTGAGGATGACTTCCTTGGAGGGGTTGGTGCCCACCGAGTTGGTGGCAATGCAGCGGATCTTCGCGCCGTTATCCGCCGTGGCGACGGCGGCGAGGGTGAGCGTGGTGCCCGTGGCGCCGGCGATGTTGACGCCGTTTTTCTGCCACTGCAGGGTGGGGGCGGGGGTTCCCGAGTTGACCACGGTGAAGACCGCGTTGCCCCCCGGTCCCACCACGATGGAGGCGGGCTGCGTCGTGAAGAGCGGGTAGCCGGTGGGCACGACGATGGACAGGGTGGCACCCGCGGAGGTCGCCGACAGGATTCGGGTCGCATCGTAGACTTCCACTCGGTACTGGGGCAGCGGAGTCTTGATGTCATCCAGGGTCGGCGTGAAGGAATAGCTCGCGGTGTTGGCTCCGGCGATGGGGATCCAGCTGGAGACGGCCCCGGTGCTGTCGAACAGGGCGCTGGACCATTGGTAGAAGGCGCCGTTGGTGGCCTCCACGGAGAAGGTGGCCGCCCCACCGATCGAGACGGCCGCGTTCTGCGGCTGGGAGATGATCTGCGGAAGGGCTGGACGGGGGGTGTCCTGGCTGCTCTTCCCGGCACAGGCGAACAGGCAGGCGAGGGCGCCTGCGGCGATGGCATGGAGCAGGAGTTTCATGGGATCGTTCCTCATCGAATATCCGGAATCGGGTTGAAGGGGTCCATGGCTCTGGGTTCTGACGGAGCTAGTAGCGAAGGCGGAGGCCGACGCGGATGGAGCGCGGGTTCTGGATGGTGTCCGCCTTGTGGAAGTTGGCGTTTACCGTATCCACGTTGTAGTAGGTGTTCACGGTGTCGTCCCAGGCCGTGGGGGCGCTGGAATTGAGGGCGTTGAAGACGTCCACGTAGGCCTCCACGCGGGTCTGCTTGGTCTTGTAGAGGGCAGCGGCCACCTTCAGATCCAGGTTCTTCTGGGAGGGGAACTTGTCCGTGCCGCGAGGGGCGTAGTAGATCGCAGGGATGTTGGAGGAGTTGAAGGTGAGGGTGCGGGTGGTCCGCTCGCCGCTCAGATAGGTGAAGATGCCGGAGAAGGTGAAGCGTCCCCACTGGTAGACCGGCCGGATCTTCACCTCGTGTTCAAAGAAGCCCGGCAGCTTGCCCTCGACGTTGTAGAGGGAACTGGGAGTCTCGAAGGGGGCGTTGTAGCCCCATGCCTTGGTCATGTTCCCGCGCAGATCCGCCCGGGTGTAGGAGGCGGACAGGTACCAGTTGTTGGCCATCTTGCGTTCGGCGGCGAGGGTGGCGGAACGGTACTTCCGCCGGGCGTCATCGATGTTCTTGATGGCCCAGGTGGCGGTGGCCGCATCCGGGTAGACCGCTCCCACGGGCAGCTTGGTGTAGGGGTCGATGGCGTAGAGCCAGGTGCCGCTGCCCCAGGCGGCGGGGTTGGTCTGGACCCGGGCGATCATGTCGTAGTCGTTGCGGTAGATGCCCGTGAGGCTCACGGACCAGTTCTGGCCGATGGAGCGCTCGAAGCTGGCGGTTGCCTCGTCCTGGTGGGGGTGCTTGATCCCGGGCTGCAGGGTGCTGAAGGAACTCGTGGTGGGGCCGGCGGCGCCGAGCGGAATGGCCTCGGGATTGTGAACGTCGACGTTGTCGGTGGCGGCGTTGCCCCAGACGTACTGGGTCCTGGGCGTGTAGCCGCCGCCCGTGGTGGCGCGGTCGAAGTACGCCATGGACAGGCCGTCGTAGTAGCGGCCCACGTGGAACTTCACCACGTTCCGGTTGTCGGCCGTGAGCGCGAGGGTCCCGCCAAAGCGGGGCGCCCAGGTGGTGGTGCTCCACACGGGCTGGGTGTCCCCGTAGGCCCGGCCCTTGAACTGCTCGAAGCGCAGTCCGGGACGGAGGGTGAGGCGGTCATTAAGCGTCCAGGTGTCCTGCCCAAAGATCATGATCCGATCGATGCGGGCGTTGAGGGCCAGTTCCTTGCCGAAGAGGGCCGAGGTGGGCGAAATCCGGGCCGGGGTCAGGACGCTGCCGTCGGGCTTGAGGACGGGGGCGATGTATTTCGCCGAATAACTCCTCCCGCCGGTGACGTGCTCGTTCTGCTCGTCGGAAGCCTGTTCCCACTCGAAGCCCGTGCGGAAGGCGTGGCTGTCGCCGGGCAGGAGCAGGCCGGAACGGAAATGGTCCAGGATGCTGGAGGTGGTGATGCGGGACTTGACGTTGGTGGCGCCGAGGACCGCATTGTTGAAGTGGGTGAAATTGGCGGGCCACTGGGTCAGGCCCGAGAGGGAACCGGGCACCATGCTGCCGTCACCTGCCGCGCTCACCGCCACGGAAGGGCGATCCCCGCCGTTGGGCGTGCGGGTGTCGTAGCTGGTGAAACCGGACAGGCGAGAGGTCAAGACGGTGGAGGCGCCGAAGGTCTGGGTCAGGGTGAGCCCGAAGGTGGGCGAGCCGCTGTTCTGCGAGACGCAGGTTTCCGGCGGATAGTTGAGGCCGATGCCGCGGTTGGTGCGGTACACCCCGGTCCAGGAGAAGAAGGCCTCGAGGGTGGCGGCCGGGAGCAGCTGGTAGGTCAGCTTGCCCATGACCCGGGGGTTCTTCAACTCCACGGGAACCACGGCGCCGGGCGTGGCCTCTTGTGAGATGAGCTGCTCACCGGAGAAGAAGTACCAGAGCTTGTCCTTGATGATGGGCCCGCCGATGCTCGCGGAGATGTCCTTGTCCTCGGTCTTCGGCGAAACGGGCGGGTGGTAGTTCGGATGCGTGTAGGTCGAGTTGGAACTCCAGCTGGAGCTGGAGAAGTAGGCGTCCGCCGTGCCTTCGACCTTGTTGCCGCCGCGCTTGGTCACGGCGTTCACGTAGCCGCCCGTGAAGCCGCCGTATTCGGCGCCGGCGCCGATGCCGCCCACCTGGATCTCAGAGAACCAGTCGGGATTCGTGTAGCCGAAGGCGCCACCCGCGGAGGGATCGCTCATGTTGATGCCATCCACCAGGTAGGCGTTGACGTTGCCTTGGGCCCCGCCCCAGGCCACGCCATTGTTGATGCCAGGCGTGATGTTGATGAGGTCGTTCAGGCTGCGGTTGGCGGAGATGGTCTCCAGGGCTTCGTAGGTGATGTTCTTCCCGATTCCGGGCGTGGGATCCGCGTTGGAGGCAATGGCCACCACCTCCACCGTGGCCGCCTGCAAGGACTCGACCGCCAGCTTGAAGTGCTGAGTGACCACCTGTCCCAGTTCCACGGCCACCAGGATCTTGCTGGTGACGAAGCCGGGGGCCGTGATGACCAGGGTGTACTTGCCCGGAGGCAGGGCGGAGATCTGGTACGCGCCTGCCTTGGTGGTGACGGTCACTCGCTCGCCGATCAGGGAGTCCGACGTGATCCTGATTTTCGCCGCGGCGACGGGGGCTCCCGCGGCGTCACGCACGGTGCCGCCCAGGGCTCCCGTGGTGCTGCTCTGGGCCACCAGGACGGGTGATGCACCCAGGACGAGTGCCATGACCAGGCTTGGGTTGAGGGCTTTGAGATGGTGCATTCATACCTCCTATGCAAAAAAAACTGCATTCATGTTGTGGTGGTATGCTAATGACAAAAATGGCTTATTACAAAGGAAATTTAAAAATATTTCTGGAATTGACAGCGCTCAACGTTCGTTCCACATTTAACATGGTGCAAGAAAACATTCGTAGCTTGAATGTAGTTGTTGAATCCGGGGAGGCTTCAAGTGATCCACCGATTCCATCGAGGCCTTACATGCCTTCTGCTGGCGCCAGGTTGGGTCCAGGGCGTGGCCGCAGACTGGAAACCCATTCCCCCCGATTCCTGGTCCATCCGGGAGGATGCCGCCAGGGGCCATCACGACGCAGTCGTGTTGGAGAAGCGAACCGTCTTCTCCAACAACCAGATCGAGACGGTAGTCAGAGTCCGGGTGTTCAGCGAGGCGGGAAAGCGTGCCGCTGAGTTGGCCCGCTTCTCGCGGGATTGCCACCACCTCAGTGGGCGCACCGTGTATCCCGATGGCCGCGCCATCGAGTACGACCAGGTCCGGGATTTCCTGCCGCAGGGTACGGCCCAGGCCGGGGCAGGCGGCCCGGAACACCGCCTTATGCCGAAGGGTGTCACCGCCGATTGCATCGTGGAAGTGCGCTGGCAGGAGAGCACCTGGAAGAAGTACAGCAGCCCCCTGCCGCGCAGGCTGGGCTCCTTCGCCGAGTGGGAACTGGGAGGTCCCTTCGCGACGCTGAGCGAGACTATTGAACTGGTCGATGCCTTCAAGTGGCGCACGAACCTGATGCCCGGCCGGCTCGTGAAACCGGAGATCACCCAGGCTGGCGGATACCGGATCATCCGCTTCACCAACATCCCCGCCATCGAGTCCCCACCCTTCAGCCTGGCACCCCTGTTGGATCGTCCCCGCTTCCAGGTCTTCGACCTGCCGAAGGTGCTCTTCGAACGCGCCGTCAAAGGCATCGATGAATTCTGGCAGGGCGTCATGATCGTCCCCCTCCCGAAGCTGATCACCCGGGACCGGATCGGCAGCGGTTCGGACCGCACCATGAACACGTCCCGGGTATTCAAGGACCTCGACCCCTCCGTGCGGGACAGCTTCAGGGATTTCGTTCGCAAAGGCAGCGCCTACGGGGCGCTCTCCCTGGAGCTGCGCGCAGGCCTGCCCGCCCCACCCCAGGAGCGGGCCCAGGAGCTGCTGCGGCGCCTCGCCACGCGGGTGGTCCACAGCCACGAGGTCACCTTCGACGAGGACGAGCGGGAGGACATGGAAGAGCAGGATCGGCTCCGGACGGGCCCCGAAAACATCGAGGACGCAGTGCGGGCGAAGCGCACCAACGCCAAAGGCATGCAGATCCTCTGCTTCCAGCTGCTGAAGGACGCCGGACTCAGTCCAAGACTGGCCCTCCTCGTCAATCGTCAGGTGCGTTTGTTCAATTACAACGCCCCCATCGCCTGGCAGTTCACGGATCGCCTGCTGGGCATCGAGGAACCAGGGAAGGACACGCTCTGGCTGGATCCCGCCCGGCAGCAGCTCCCACCCGGTGCGGTCCACCCTGGCCTGCAGGGTTCCGAGGGGCTGCTGGTGGATACGGATTCATGGACCTTCCGGAAGTTCCAAATGCCCTTGCAGCCGGCGGAGGCCCAGCGGAGCCGGTTCGAGTATCAGGCGACTCTCGGTGCCACGGGGACCGCGTACGTGATGAAGGCCAGCTTGCGCGACTTCAAGCGGGCCGCGCCCGGGCTGGTGGTGGCCAGGGCCGCAGAGACGAATTCCGGCCCAGCCCTGGGCTCCGTGGCCTGGACCGTCGAAGCAAGCCAGTCCTTGCCCGGCGGCGCCCAGTCCTTGGCCGACGGCACCTGGCGCAGCATCAAACCCTTCCCGGGTCTGCCGCCCGCCCTGGGGGTCCGGGAACCGCTGCCGCTCCATCGGGGGGCGCCCATCGTACTGCCCTGCAACGAACTTCACGAAGCCACCTGCACTCTCATGGTCCCTGCTGGAAGCCACGTGGTAGAGATTCCAGCCTTCCAGCGCTCCAATGGCTTTGGTTCAGTCGTATGGACCCTGGCGGTCTCGCGTACCGGGGAACAGGTCCAGGCCACGGTGCAGTATGTGGTCCGGGTGAATGCCGCCGTGGCGCCCCCCCAGGCCTACGGCGAGTTCAGGGCATTCCTGGAGTGGATCCAGGAAGCCGCGCGCAGGACCGTGCAAGTTGATAAAGACTGAGCCCGGTGTCCCCTTGACCCAACCCTAAGTCCAGCTTCCTCCGCGACCGCTTTCATAGCCCCTTCTCAGGCAGGCCCACATGAACCCACTACCGCTCATCCTTCTCAAGCAGGTCCGCGTCTATGCACCTGAACCCCTCGGCGTGCAGGACATCCTGGTGACCGGGGAGCGGATCGCCCACATCGGTCCGCTGTCCCCCACAGGGTTGCCAGGGCTGGAAGTCATCGATGGGCGCGGGCTACTTGCCTTCCCGGGCTTCATCGATGGTCATGTGCACATCCTCGGCGCCGGCGGCGAAGGGGGATTCGCCACCCGCACGCCGGAACTGATGCTGAGTGAGGTGATCAAGGCGGGAGTGACCTCCCTCGTGGGCTGCCTGGGTACCGATGGCATCACCCGCTCCCTGGTGGGGCTGCTGGCCAAGGCCCGGGGTCTGGAGGAGGAGGGGATCTCGACCTGGATCTACACGGGCTCCTACGCCGTGCCCGCGGTGAACCTCACGGGCAGCGTGGAATCCGATCTGCTGATCATCGACAAGATCCTGGGCGCGGGCGAGGTGGCCATTTCTGACCACCGCAGCTCCCTGCCCACCCACGAGCAGCTCTGCCACCTCGTGGCTGAAACCCGCCGGGGGGGCATGCTCGCGGGGAAGGCGGGCCTGGTGCATTTCCACCTGGGTGATGGACCCCAGGGGTTGGCTCCCCTGCGCAGGATCCTGGCGGAAACGGAGATCCCCTGCACCCAGCTCCTGCCAACCCACATCAACCGCAGCCCTGAGCTGCTTGCGGAAGGTGCTGACTACGCCAGGTCGGGGGGCCTGGTGGACCTCACCACCTCGGCGCCACCGCCTGCCTCGGGCACTAGACAGGTACCGGCCCACCGGGCCCTGCAGACCTTGCTGATGAGCGGCGTGCCTGCAGAGCACATCACCATGTCCTCGGATGGCCAGGGGAGCCTGCCGGAATACGATGGGGAGGGCGCATACTCCGGCATGGGTGTGGGCCGCGTGCGCTCCCTCTTCGACGCCTTCCGCGAAGTGGTTCAGCTCGAAGGCATCGATCTGACGACCGCGCTGCTCCCCTTCACCGCGAACCCGGCCCGCATTCTGAAGCTACGGGGCAAGGGACGGCTCCAGGCGGGCCATGATGCGGACCTGGTGCTGGTGGAGCGGGAAACGCTGGAACTGCACACGGTCATCGCCAAAGGTCGGGTCCTGATGCGCAACGGCGAACTGGAGGTTCGCGGCACCTTCGAACGGCCACCGACGCAATCCGCGCTGGAGCAGGCATGAGGGGGATGGGACCCGGAGCCGAGCGGCTCTTCGGCAGGGATTCCATCGGGGAGTTCACGGCCCGGGCCATCGCCACGGGCATCCTGCTGGGCCTCACCTTCGGCGCAGCCAACGCCTACCTGGGGCTGCGCGTGGGCATGACCATCTCTGCCTCCATACCCGCCACGGTCCTCACCATCGCCCTCTTCCGCCTCTTGCGGATCAGGGGGACGCTGCTCGAGGCCAACATGGCCAAGACCGTGGCCTCCGCGTCCACCTCCCTGGCCACGGGCACCATCTTCACCATCCCCGCCCTCTTCCTGTGGGGCATCACGCCACCCTTTCTGCAGGTGGTGGCCCTGTGTTTCCTGGGTGGCGTGTTCGGCATCCTGGCCATGATCCCTCTGCGGCGCCTGCTCATCGTCCAGTCGGCCGCGGAGCTGCCCTATCCGGAAGGGGCGGCCTGCGCCGAGGTGCTGCGGGCCTCCTATTCCGGCCGGACCGGCGGAACGTGGATCTTCTACGGCATTGGCCTCGGCTTCGCCGTGAAGCTGGCCATCTCCCTGCTCTACGTGCTGCCCGCCGAAATCGGCGTGTTTCTCCCCGTGCTGCCCAAGGCCTACCTGGCCGCGGCGGTGGCCCCGGCCCTCCTGGGCATCGGTTACATCCTCGGTTTCAAGCGCTCCGCGGTCATCGTCTCCGGCGCGGCCCTGGCCTCCCTGGTGCTGATTCCCATGATCGCCCACTTCGGCGCAGGACTCTCGACCCCCGTCGCCCCGGAACCCACCGCCCTCATCCGCGAGATGAACGAGGGACAGCTCTGGAAGGCCTACGTTCGTTACATCGGCGCCGGCGCCGTGGCGGCGGCGGGCATCTACACGGTGCTCCAGACCCTACCCACCATCTACCGCACCTTCACCGCCGTGTTGCAGGGACTGCTGCGTCGGGCGGAGGCCGTCACCGTCCGGCCGGACCGCACGGATCGCGACCTGCCGGGCAGCGCCGTGGTGGGCGGCCTGCTGGCGGTGCTGTTGGTGGCGGCCTTCGTTCCCGGCGTCTTCGGCCAGGGCATGACGCTGCTTCCGCGCCTCGTCTGCGCCGCGGGGGTGGGCGTCTGCGGTGTGCTCTTCGTGACCGTGGCGGCCCGCATCGTGGGCCTCATTGGGGTGTCCTCCCAGCCCACCTCGGGCATCACCCTCATCACGCTCATGCTGGTCTCCTCCATGTTCGTGCTGGCGGGGTGGAAAACCACGGCGGCCATGGCGGCAGTACTGACCGTGGGCACCATCGTGGCCATCGCCGCCTCCAAGGCCGGGGACATCTCGCAGGACCTGAAAACCGGTGCCATGGTCGGCGCCACACCGGCCCTCCAGCAGCTCGGCCAGCTCATCGGCGCCGCCTGTGCCTGCTGGGCCGTGGCGGCCACGGTGCTGCTGTTGGGGAAGGTCTACACCTTCGGTTCGCAGGAACTACCCGCCCCCCAGGCCATGCTCATGAAGACGGTGATCGAGGGCGTGCTCTCCGGGAACCTGCCCTGGCCGCTCGTGCTCATGGGCGTGGGGATCACGGTGCCGGTGATCCTCTGTGGCATCTCCGCCCTGTCCTTTGCCATCGGCGTCTACCTGCCCCTGGCCTCCATGGCGGCCATTTTCCTGGGGGGTTGCGTGCGCCAGCTGGTGGATCAGCGCCGGGCCGCGCAAGGGGAAGCCACGGGGGACGAAGGCGATCCCGGCATCCTGGCCGCCTCGGGCCTGGTGGCGGGCGAAGGCCTCGCGGGCGTGGTGGTGGCGGGTCTCGTGGCGGGGAAATGGGTGCCCAGCAGCGGTACGCCCTGGCTCGGGGGCCTGGCCGGTCGCCTCGCCGGGGTAATGGTGCTGGTGATGGTGGGCGCCTTCCTCTGGTTGGCTGCGGCTCGGAGGGAAGGAGAACCTGGGGCGCAGCCCTAGGGTTTGCCCTGGGCGTCCATTCCAGCGAATGGTGAGGTTTCACGGGGAGGCTTCAATGTCGGGCACCAATCACTACGGAAGCAGGATGGTGAAGGCCCACTTGGGCTGCCTGGTGGCCGCCCTGGTGCTGGCCGCTGCCCTGCCCCTGCAGGCGACCGCCACCCGGTACAAGGTCGGCAGCGGGACGGATGCGACACCCGTCTGTCATGGACCCGCCTATGACATCGGGGGTGGGGGCGGCGACGTGGACCCCGCCATCCAGTGGCTCATCGACCAGGTGCGCGGCGCCACTGGCAGCGGGGGGCCCAAGCTGGACGTGATCATCCTGCGCTGCTCGGGCAGCAACGGCTACAACGCGCCCATCCTCGCCATGAACGGCGTGAACTCCGTCGAATCAATCGTGGGGAGCAGTGTGGCCGATTTCAACGACCCCGCCGTGGCCCAGGCCATGGCAAAGGCAGAAGTCATTTTCTTCGCCGGTGGCGACCAGGCCAACTACATCCAGTTCATCAAGGGCACGGCAACGGACACCGCCATCCAGTCGGTCCTGGCCCGGGGGGGCGGGCTCGGGGGCACCAGCGCCGGGGCCGCGGTCCAGGGGGCCATCATCCATGACGCCACCACGGGCAGCTCCACGAGCGCCGAGGCGCTGGGCAATCCCTATCACGCGAAAATCCATTTCACCTACGGCTGGTTCGGTTCGCTGAATCTGGGCGACATTCTCTTTGAGCCCCACCTCCAGCCCGGCGGCAACGGCTACGACCGCATGGGCCGCCTGCTGGCCTTCGTGGCCCGCCAGCTCCAGGACCGCAAGGCCACGGCCATGCTGGGCATCGGCATCGACACCGAGACCTCCCTGGTGGTGGACAAGACGGGTTTGGCCACGGTGATGGGTGGCAAGAACGTCTACCTCGTGCGCCTCGACCACACCCCCGAGATCTGCGAACCCGGCATCCCTTTGACCTGCATCGGGTACAAGATCTGGCTACTCTCGCCCGGCCAGACCTTCAACCTCGCAAACCGCTCCAGCACCTGTGGCTACTATCCGGCCACTGTCACGGCGGGAGTCCTGGGCGGCGACTACTACGCGGCCGGGCCCACGGTGACCTGCACCCCCAAGAGCCTGGACCTCGACGGCAACGGCGCCGTGGACGTGCGGGACCTCGTGGAATTCGCCAAGGCCTACCTCAGTCGGACCGGGGAGGCCCGCTTCAAGGCCACCCTCGACTTGAACGACGATGGGCTCATCGACGAACTCGACATCGCCATCTGGGTGGCCGGCTTCTAGGAGACGACTGATGCAGATGAGAACGATCCACACCTTGCTGGCGGGACTCCTCCTGGGGACCTTCATCGCCTGTGGCGGTGGGGGGGGCGGCAACCCAGTCGTGCCCGCACCCGCTGTCTATGCCACCCGGCTCACCTACCTGGAGCCGCCGGCCACTGGCTGGCGCTTCACGAAGGTGGCCGGCACCGGCACCTCTGCGGACCCGCTGCTGCTGGAACTGCGCGGCCCCGCCCTGCCGTGGGTGAAAGGCGTGGCCTTCTTCCTCGATCTAGGTGCTGCCTCCAAAGTCACCTGGGCCAATCTGGGCTCGAATACCTGCATCACTCCTTCCAGCAACCTGAACCTGGGCGCCGAACCGAGGCTCCTCAAGGACAAGGTGACCGGCACCGAATTGCAGGTGGGCCTCTTCCAGAAGACCGGCGACACGGATCCCGGGCTCGGGGTGGTGAGCCTGGGCCTGAAGCTGAACGCCAGCCAGGGGCCCGGCCCGGTGTCCCTCTTGCAGAATGCCACCAAGGCGGTGGTGCTGAATGCGGATGGCTCCATGCAGACACCGCTGCCGATCGTCATCGGCACCCTTCAGGCCGAGTGAAGCCGGTCGAGGCACGCCTGGTCTGTCCAGGGCCCCCTTCCAGCATGGAGTCATCGATGCATGAACGCCTCAACCCTATGAGAATCTTCCTCCTCGCCCTGCTGACCCTGGGTGCGGCCACGCTGCCGGCCCGGGCTTCGGTGACGCGCTACCGGGCCGGCAGCACCGTCGATGCCCGGCCGGCGCTGCACGGGCCGGCCTACAACCTGGGCGGGGGGGCCAAGGACGTCATGGCGGCCATCCAGTGGATGGTCGACGAGGTGCGCGGCCCGAATCCCGACGCCAAGGTGGATGTGGTGGTGCTCCGGGCGACGGGAGCGGATGGGTACAACGCCCCAATCCTGGCCCTGCCGGGGGTGAATTCCGTGGAGACTCTGGTCATCACGAGCACCGCCGATGCCGACCACCCCGAGGTGGAAGCCACCGTCCGGCAGGCAGAGGTCCTGTTCTTTGCGGGTGGCAATCAGTGCCACTACGTGACGAACTTCAAAGGCACCAAGGTGGAGGCGGCCGTCAAGGCCCTGGTGGCTGCGGGCGGGGCAGTGGGGGGCACGAGCGCGGGGTGCGCCATCCTGGGCGGCCTGGTATTCGACGCCTGCCGACTGGATTCCCGGTCGGAGATGACCTCGGCGAAGGCCCTGGCCGATCCCTACCACCCTGACCTGTCCTTCACCACCGGGTTCTTCGGCTGGGCCCACCTGGACGGCGTCATCACGGACACTCATTTCGTCCCCCGGAACCGCATGGGACGCACCCTTGCGTTCCTGGCCCGGCTATACCAGGAACGGGCCTCGACGCCGGTCCTAGGGGTGGCCGTCAACGAGCGGACCTCCCTGGTGATCGACAAGGCCGGGCTGGGCCGGGTGTTGGGCGAGGGCCCGGTCTACATGATCCTCGCGGATCACACGCCCCAGGTATGCCAGCCTGGAAGACCCCTCAGCTACCAGGACTTCAAAGTGTGGCGACTGGGGCCAGGCCAGACCTTCGATTTCGCCCACCGTCCCGCGGCGGGGTTCTATCTCCGCAGTGTGAACCGGGGTGTGATCAGCGCCGATCCCTACCACGAATAGCACGGGCCCCTGGCCCCCTTCGCCAGCTGGTGCCCATGGATCCAAGGAAAGGCGAGCGCTCGGGCCTCTTTCCAGGCAAAATGGGAGGTTGGAATCGAGCCACCCATGGGTTTTCTCTCAAAAATGTTCACTCGTGCCGAAGAGGCGCCGCTGCCAGGGCTGGCGGCCCTGTTGGAGGCCCGGGGACTGGCCCCGGACCTGCCGGGGCTGGCCGAGCTGACACCCGGCTTCGAGGCACACCGCAAGGTGGAGGAGCGTGAGGCCTGGACCGATGCGGTGGCTCTGCTCCAAGGGCAGGGACTGCCGCTGCCGGCCCCCTGGATCGATGCCCAGGATCATTTGCTGCCAGAACTGGTGCCCGCCTGGCGCGCCGAGCGCGAGGGCCGCTGGAGCCGTGGCTTCATCGACGGTCTGAGCCAGCGGATCCGCGTGGGCGGCGTGGTGATGCCCACGGCTTGGCTGACCCTCTGGGACCAGTCCGCGGACGAGGTGCTGGACCTGGCCTTGGACCATCTGCGCCACCGCAGCGACGGTACCTTCGAGCGGCTGCCTTCGGGCATCTACCGCAGCCCCTGGCGGGACGGCCTGGACGCCGCCCGGCTGCTGCTCCCCGAGATCTGGCACGGACTCTTCAAGAGCCAGCATCCCTTCCTCGCCATCCCGGCGGCGAACGTGCTGCTGGCGGCCCCTCAGATCCTGCTGCCCAAGCTCATGGACGAGGTGGGCCGGGTCATGCAGGCAGGCGGCCCCCCGCTCCAGCTGGCCGTCCTGGAGCGCATCGACGACAAGCTGATGACCGCGCGGTTGCAGGATCCCCACCCCATGTCCTCGCCCCAGAAGGAACTGAAACACCTGGATCTCATCGAAGCGCTGCGGAATCAAGAGCAGGATCTGGATCCCGCCCTCGGCCGCCCCGCCGTCATGACCATGGTGAAGACGAACCAGGGCAAGCCGCTCACGGTGGCTACCTGGATTGCGGGTGCACCGGTGCTGCTACCCGAAGCCGACCTCATTGCCTTCGTGGCGGAGAACGGCGAACCCTTGGGCATCTTCGCCCGCCAGACCCTGCCCCGGGTCCACGAGCTGAAAGGCGAGGAAGTTTCCGCCTGGGGGCCGCGCCGGGTGCGCTACGTGGGGTTCCCCACGGCCGACCAGCTCGCGCGCCTCGAACGCTTCGCCACCGCCGAGCAGATGAAGTCCATGCAAGCTCCGGCAGAGGGACGACCCGCGGCACCGGCGCCCAAAGCCACGACCGGGAGCGGCCAGTTCAGCACTCAGGGCGTGCCCAGCCTGCCGCGGCATCTCCAGGGCGCGGGCCTGGGTCGGCAGGACAAGAACTAGGAAGAGAACCTAGATCAACCCGATCTCCCGCAGGCGCTGCAGCAGGAAGGCGTGGGCAGTGATGGGTTGGAAACGTCTGGCTTCGCCCGGTGCGAGCAGGGCATCGGGGCAGTCCAGCACGACGTCCGGCCGGGGATGGCAGAAGAAGGGCATGGAGTAGCGCACCGCCTCGGGATCGTCGGCGTTGACCACACGATGGGTGGTGCTGGGGATCTGCAGGTTCAGGTGGCGGCTCAGCATGTCGCCCGCATCCGCCACGATCTCGCCCGCCAGGCCGTCCACCGCACGCCAGGTGCCGTCGCGGTCCAGAAGCTCCAGGCCGGCACCCGTGGCGGCGGGCAGCAGGGTGATGAGGTTGATGTCTTCGTGGGCGGAGCTGCGCACGCCCCCTTCGATGTACCGATCCTGCAGGGCCGGGTAGTGGATGATGCGCAGGATGGAATTGCCGTCCGTGATCATGTCCGCGAGGCTGCGCTCCGGCAGGCCCAGATAGAGGGCCAGCGCCTCCAGCAGGGTGCCCGCGCAGTCCTCCAGGGCCCGGTAGAGGGCGAGCGTGTGGGCCTTGAAGCCCGGCACCTCGGCCACGGGCCAGACGTTGTCGCCGTAGATCGCCTTGAGGGGATGACCGGCGGGCAGTTCCTGGCCCACGTGCCAGAACTCCTTGAGGTCGCCCACCGGGTTGTCCTTGGCGTGCTCGCTGCCGAAGCTGGTGAAGCCCCGGGCGCCCCCGGTGCCGGGCAGCAGGTATCGCCGCTTGCTGTCTTCGTCCAGGGCGAAAAAGGCCCGGGCCGCTCCGTAGGCTCCGTCCACATCCGTCTGGCGGACCTGGTGGCCCGCCACCTTCACGAAGCCCGTATGGCGGAAGCTATCCCCCAGCACGCGGATAAACTCGGCCCGGTCCCTGGGCTTGCCCTCGCTGAACTGGGCCAGGTGGACGGTTTCGACCTGGAAGGCGGGATGGGTCATGGGACCTCCGACGCGGAGCGGCCATGATAGCTGACCCGACCGGGATTGCCGGAAGAAGCAAAAAACGGCGGCGGCCTGGGGGGCCGCCGCCGTCTGCCGACCCCTTCCAAGGGCGCGCAGGGGAATGGGCGGGGGGATGGCGTGGCCAACCCTGTCGTGATGATTTGTCGTGATGCTCAGCCAGACGGGTGCCCGGTTCGCAAGGCGGCCGGTGCCGCCTTCCTCACCACCCGCTTAGGCTTCGCCCTTCATGCCGAGGCGCTCGCGGATGAGTCCCTCGACCTCGTCGGCCAGCTCGGGATTGTCCGTGAAGAGCTTCTTCACGTTTTCGGCGCCCTGGCCCAGGCGGCTGTCCTTGTAGCTGTACCAGGAGCCGCTCTTCTGGATGATCTCCAGCTGGGTGCCCAGCTCCACCAGCTCGCTGGTGCGGCTGATGCCCTCGCCGTACATGATGTCGAAAGTGGCGACCTTGAGGGGCGGCGCGACCTTGTTCTTCACCACCTTGACCTTGGTCTTCTTGCCGATGACGGAGGAATCCTCGTCCTTGGCTGCCACCAGGGGATCGTTGGTGTTGCCCTTGATGCTCTGGATGCTGCGGACGTCGAGCCGCACGGAGGCGTAGAACTTGAGGGCGTTGCCGCCGGTGGTGGTCTCGGGACTGCCGAACATGACCCCGATCTTCATGCGGATCTGGTTGATGAAGACCACGCAGGTGTGCGTCTTGCTGATGGTGCCGGTCATCTTGCGCAGGGCCTGGCTCATGAGGCGGGCCTGCAGGCCCACGTGGCTGTCGCCCATCTCGCCGTCGATCTCGGCCTTGGGCACCAGGGCGGCCACGGAGTCGATGACGATGATGTCCAGGGCGCCGCTGCGCACCAGCTGATCGCAGATCTCCAGGGCCTGCTCGCCGCTGTCGGGCTGGCTGATGAAGAGGTTGGCCACGTCCACGCCCAGCTTCTGGGCGTACTCGGGATCCAGGGCGTGCTCGGCGTCGATGTAGGCAGCCAGGCCGCCCTTCTTCTGGGCCTGGGCCACCATGTGCAGGGCGAGGGTGGTCTTGCCGCTGGCCTCGGGGCCATAGACCTCGACGACGCGGCCCTTGGGCACACCGCCCACGCCCAGGGCGGAGTCCAGGGCGATGGAGCCGGTGCTGATGACCTCGATGCCCTCAGAGGGGCTCATGCGGTCCCCCAGCTTCATGATCGAGCCCTTCCCGAAGGCCCGTTCAATGTCGGCCACGGTGCGGGTGAGGGCTTTGAGTCGATCTTCTTGCTCGGACGCGGCCATGGATCCTCCAGAGGGGTGCCTATCATTTTGGGTCGAAAAGCGAAAAAAACAAGAAATCTTTTTCCATGTGACAGCGGGAGTCCATTCGGGCTCAGGGTCCCCCTCCGGGGCCCTTGGAGGATGCCTGCGAATACTTGGATTGGCGACCCGGCCCGCCGAAGAGAGGGGGAGCATGCCTGCCGACCCCACCCTCCCGCCCCTGGCCCTTCCGACCTTGGCCCTCCCCTCATCGCCCTCCCTGGCGGCCCAGTTGGATTCCGCCCGCGCCGAGGCGGACCACTACCGGGCCCTGGTGGAGCACTTCAGGGATGTGATCTTCCAGATCGATCGCCAGGGGCAGTGGTCTTTCCTGAATCCGGCCTGGACCGAACTCACCGGTTTTCCCGCGGAGGACTGCCTGGGCCGGCCCTTTCTCGGGTACCTCCATCCGGCCGACAACCCGCGCTACCTGAACATGCTCACCTACGCGGTGGACACCGGGCAGGCGGATTTCAACGGCGAGTTCCGGATCCCCACCAAGGGGGGTGACGTGAAATGGGTGGAGGCCCATCAGCGCATCGCCTTCGATGCGGCCGGCGTGGTCCTGGGCGTGTCCGGCACCCTGAACGACATCACGGCGCGGAAGCACACCGAGATCGTCCTCCGCGTGGCCACCAGCCGGCTGCGGGCCCTCATCGAGAACATGCAGGCTGGCATCCTGGTGGAGACCGAGGGGCGGAAGATCGCCCTGCTCAACGAGACCTTCTGCCGGATGTTCCAGGTGCCGGTGCCCGCCCACGTGCTGGTGGAAAGCGACACCCGGGAACTCCTGAAGGAATGCCTGCCCCTGCTGGTGGACAAGGGGGGCTTCCTGGCCTGCCTGGAGGCCCTGGACAAGTCCAAGACGCCCACCCAGGGAAGGGAGTTCGAGTTGCGGGACGGCCGCATCATGGCCATGGACTTCGTGCCCATCGCGGTGGGCGAGGAGTACCTGGGCCACCTCTGGCAGTTCCACGACATCACGGATCGCCGACGGGCCGAGCTCAGGCTGGAGGAGGCCGCCCGGGAACTGGCGGTGGCCCGCGACCGGGCCCTGGAACTGTCGGGCCTCAAGAGCGAGTTCCTGGCCAACATGAGCCACGAGATCCGCACGCCCATGAACGGCATCATCGGGATGACGGGCCTGCTGCTGGACACGCCCCTCGGGGTCGAGCAGCGGCAGTACGCCGAGACCGTCCGGTCCTGCGGCGACGCGCTGCTCACGCTCATCAACGACATCCTCGACTTCTCCAAGATCGAGGCGGGGAAGCTGGCGTTCGAGCACCTGGACTTCGACCTGCTGTCCGTGGTCGAGGACGTGCAGACGGTCCTGGCGGTGAAGGCCCAGACCAAGGGCGTGGAGCTGGGCATCTTCGTGGATCCGGCCGCGCCGCAGTCGGTGGTGGGCGATCCGACCCGCTTCCGGCAGATCCTCACGAACCTCATGGACAACGCCCTGAAGTTCACCCAGGACGGATCGGTGGAGGTCCGGGTGGGCCCCGAGGCGCGGGAGGACGGCCAGGCCCTGATCCGGGTGGAGATCCGCGATACGGGCATCGGCATGAAACCCGAGGTCGTGGACCGGCTGTTCACCTCGTTCTTCCAGGGGGAGAATTCCACCACGCGGAAGTACGGTGGCACCGGCCTCGGCCTCACCATCTGCAAGCGCCTGGTAGAGCTGATGGGCGGCAGCATTGGCGTGAGCAGCGTGCTGGGCGAAGGCAGCACCTTCTGGTTCACCCTGAAGCTCGACTTCCGCACCAGCCAGCCGCCGGTGCGCTCGCCGGCCCACGCCGTCCTGCTGGCCGGCCTGCCGCCCGCCGCGACGCGCCTAGTGCAGGAACAGCTGGAGGCCTGGGGGCTCGGGCCACAGGTCTCCCCGGTGGGCGCAGACCTGCCGGGCTGGTTCCAGCGGGTGGGCCCCGCGGCCGACCTGATCCTCCTGGGTTCTGAGGCGCTGGAGGCCGCCTTGGCGGCGCCCGGCGGCGGCACCCTCGTGCTGGCCAGCCCGCTCTACCGTCCCGAGCTGCGCGAGGCGGGCGTCCGCCGAGGCATCCGCGCCTTCCTCCCGTTGCCGATCCGTCCCAGCCAGCT
Source organism: Holophagales bacterium (assembly GCA_038324335.1). Classification (GTDB taxonomy): domain Bacteria; phylum Acidobacteriota; class Holophagae; order Holophagales; family Holophagaceae; genus Geothrix. The sequence continues at coordinate 2,138 of JBBQHW010000018.1, read as the reverse complement.
GCGGACGCTCATCGAGCCCAAGGCCGCAGCCCAGGCCGGGACGGCAGCCGCGGCTCCCGTCCCGGCCCTGGCAGGCCCAGTGAAGGTGCGGGTGCTGCTGGCCGAGGACAACCTTGTGAACCAGAAGGTGGCGCTGGTCATGCTCCGGAAACTGGGCATCGAGGCGGACCTAGCCGCCACCGGCATCGAGGCCCTGGATGCCCTGGTGGGCGTGTCCTACGACCTGGTGCTGATGGACTGCCAGATGCCCGAGATGGATGGCTACGAGGCCACCCGCCGCATCCGGGAACGGGAGCGGGGCAGCCGGCGCCTGCCGGTGGTGGCCATGACCGCCAGCGCCATGGTGGGTGATCGCGAGCGCTGCCTCGAGGCCGGCATGGACGACCACATCCCCAAACCCGTCCGGATGGACGCGCTGCAGCGGGCCCTGTTGCGGTGGCTCCCCGCCGGCGCGGTGCCCAACCTGACCGGGGATCTCTAAGATGTCCCGGGCCGGGGCCCTGCTCGAAGATGCCGTGGGCATCCGCATGGCGCTCCAGCGGCTGTGCGCAGAAGGGGCCCGCCTGGAGGTGGCCTTCAAGGCCCAGCGCGGGGCTTTCCCCGTCCTCACCGAGGACGGCGAGCGGCTGGCGTTCCGCATGCCCCATGAGGAGATCGGCACCTGGGGATTTCTAGTCGGCGACAACCTGGCCCTCAAGTTCAAGGATCGGGGCCTGGAGTACGAATGCGTGGTGGCCCACGCAGGGCGGGAAACCATGGAAGGGGTCGAGGTCTGCCTGGCGATCCTGCCTCGGATGATGCGCCGCTCCGACATGCACCGGCTCGCGGACTTCATTCCCGATCGCGGCCCCGCCCAGGCCCATGCCGCCACCTTCACCAACGCGCGCAATGCCCTCATCGACGGCACGGTGCAAAGCTTCGGCGAAGAGGGCCTGGAGCTGGTGCTCCGCAACACCAAGCAGGACATCCGGGAGCTGCTGCGCATGGGGGAGGAGTCCCTGCTGGACCTGCCCCTGGGCCACGATCTCCGCCTGCGAGCGCCCACCACCGTGGCCTACTTCGGCGACAACCTGGTGGGCTTGAAGTTCACCAAGCAGGCCGATGCCAAGCATCTGGCGGACTACCGCGCCTGGATCCACGACCAGCAGCAGCGGCAGGCCCAGGAGGACAAGGAGGACTTCTCGCCCAGGGGCTTCCAGGAGGCCACCGCGCGTCTCAACCGCGCCGCCGTCCTGCCCATCGTCAAGGTGCTCGTGGACCGGGATCCCATGATCCTCCTGCTGACGGAGAAGGAGGACTTCGCCCGCCGGCTCGGCGAGGCGCTCAGCCGCAAGTTTGGTCTGGCCATGCTGGACCACATCAAGGGCCCCGTGAAGCCCCAGCTCAAGGACATCGGCGGCGAGGACGGCTGGGGGCGGGCGCGCCTGATCCTGGTCCACAATCACCTCCGCCTGGCCAGCCCTCTCGAACTCTGCCGCCAGCTCATGGAGCAGGAGGGGTGTCCGGTGCCGGTGATCCTCGTAGGTACCGAGGAGGACGAGGCCAAGAAGCGCCACCATGCCATCGCTGCGGGTGCCGTGGACTACGTGACCGTAGAGCCCTTCGGCGTCCTCAGGATCCTCCGTCGGCTGGATGAGACCCTGCGGCTGTTCGAGGGGAATTGATCCTCCAGGGATTCAAGAAAAGAGGAACGCAGAGGACGCAGAGGACAACAGAGGACACAGAGAAATGCGCTGGTCGCGGAAGCCGCCAACGGCGGGCCCATGCGGTGGGGATTAGGGCCCCTTCCGCGTCATTCGCGAGTTTCTGTATATTCCGTGACCAGCCTGGTTTTTTCGGGCGGGTCGGCGCATGCGGTGGAAGAACTTCATGGCAATCCTCTGTGGCCTCTGCGGCTCTCTGCGCCCTCTGTGTTCCAGCTTTTTTGGAACAGCCATGGAACACCCTCAGCGGAGCTTCACGTCCCGCCCGCGCCAGTGGTTCACGCCCCGCGCCCGATCGGCCAGGGCCCAGACCGTGCCCACGGTGAACACCAGGGCGTTCAGGGGCCACAGGGCCCACCAGAGGTCCATGGGACGCCCCGTCAGCCGCTGCTGGACATCGCCCACCAGGGCGGGCACCACCAGCCAGAGGAGGAA
>JBBQHW010000017.1:0-48306 GCA_038324335.1 Holophagales bacterium | reverse complement strand
ACCCGCAACCCCAGGGTGTCCTCCAGCACGGTCACTTCGCCGCGCAGCAGGAGGCGGTCCTTGCAGAGCACGTCCATGGGTTCCCCGGCGCTCTTCTTGAGCTCCACCAGGGAGCCGGCCTCGAGATCCAGGAGCTCGCGGATGGTCAACCGGGCCCGTCCCAGCTGGATTTCCAGCCGGAGGGGCGTGTCGATGAAGGGCATGACCTCCGCCACCACCTGCTCGAAGCTGAGCCCGCGGTCGCTGTCGATCCGATCCCCCCGCTTGGCCATGTCTCTCCCGCCGGTCCTGTCAAAGGATGGACCCACCCCCCTTGCATCGCAACGGCTGTGCCAGAGCTCGCCTCCTACTGCTGGATCGCCCAGTCCACGATCAGCACGTTCTTGATGGGCCGCTTGGGCTTCTTGTGCTTGGGGTCCTCCTGCTCCCCGGCCTTGGGCGCATGGGGCTTGAACTGCTCATTCAGCTTGTCCTTCATTTCCTTCCGCAGGGATTCACGGGATTCCGCGTCGGAGGCCTCCTCCACGCTCTTGCCCGACAGGGAGCCCAGCACGATGGATTGGATGAGGCTCTTTTCCGGGGAGGGCTTCTCGCCGGACACGAGCTTGCCGAGCTCGTTGTCGCAGAACAGGATGTTCAACTCGCAACGCAGGAACGCGTTCCGCCGGGGACCCGTCAGGTTGACGGTGCGGGTCAGCACCATGACGGGAGCAGCCTCGGTGCCGCCATGGCCACCGCCCTCCTTTTTCTCGCCGCTGTCCCCGCAGTCGTCGGAATCCTCTTCCCCATGGGCGTTCGCCTCCTTGGCTGGATCCGCAGAAGCTTCCGCTTCCTTGGCCTTGGCCGCCTCGATCGCGGCGGCTTTAGCGGCCTGCCGCTTCTTCATGAACTTCATGGCGCCGAAGCCACCACCGCCGAGCACCGCCAGGGCGACCACGATGATGATGATCAGCTTCAAGGGGCTCTTTTTTGGAACAGCGATTTCGTCGGACATGGGGACCTCATCGGATGCCTCTTCATCGGAAGGTCCGTTCCGCGGCCTGAATTGTGACAACCAGGCCGGTCACGCTCCCTACTCCAACGGCACCGGGGTTTAGCGGGTTTCAGGCAGCGTGATGCCCCGGTAAACCTGTCCCCATGGATTCAAGGTCGACTAGTGAATTAATGATCAAAAAAACCATGATGAATTGAAACGGGGCCTGTCGAAACAGGCCCCGTGGATGTTGGGATCCGGCGGAGAGCCGGGTCAATACCTGCTACTTGCGCTTCTTGCCGCCCTTGCCGTTGACTTCATCAGCAAGCTTCTTGCCGGGCTTGAACTTGGCAACCTTCTTGGCGGCGATCTTGATGGGCTTGTTGTCGCGGGGATTGCGGCCAGTGCGGGCGCCGCGGCTGGCAACAGAGAACGTGCCGAAGCCCACGAGGGTGACCTTGTCGCCGGAGCGCAGGGCGGAGGCCACGCCACCGAGCACCTGATCCAGGGCGGCAGCGGCCTGGGCCTTGGTGATGCCAGCTTTGTCGGCGACGGCACTGACCAGTTCAGCCTTGTTCATGAAAACCTCCCAAAATGGGGAACTGTATCCCCTGGTTGATAGAAACGGATTCGGCTCCATCGGGAGACGTCCGTGCCTGTTGAGTTTTCGAACATCAAGGGCCCGGAAAAGCCCATGAATCCTCTATTTCCTAAACTGCCAAGAAGCTACGCCGCAGACGCAGCACGGTCAAGGGTTTTCTTTCCCGAAAAAACCGGAGATTGGCATCCCTGGTGGATCTGGAGCGCCATGGAACATCGGAATGGCCGAAAACGCTTGAATCTAAGTCCCATGAATCTCGCAGATCCCCGTAGAACGGGCCTTTGGAACCAGGAAGGTCGGCTAGGTCCAATCCAGGCCTATCATGGGGAGATGTCTCATCCCTTCTTCCTGACAGTGGCCTATGCGGGAGCCGGCTTCCACGGCTGGCAGATCCAGAGCTCGTTGCGGAGCGGCCAGGGGGAGCTCTGGAAGGCGCTCCAGCGCTTCGATCCCGGGGCGCCGATGCCCCAGGGCACGGGACGCACGGACGCGGGTGTCCACGCGCGGGCCCAGGGTGTGTTGATCCACACGACCAGGGACTGGGAGCCCTACCGCCTGCTGGCGGCCCTGAACGCGCACCTGCCGAGGGATCTGCGGGTGATGGCCGTTCGCCCCGCGCCCGAGGGCTTCTTCCCGCGCCAGCACGCGGTGGCCAAGCGGTATGTCTATCGCCTGGGCCTGGGGGCGGCGGAGGATCCGCTGCTGGCTGCCTTCCGCTGGCATCTCCACCAGGCCGCGCCGCTGGATCTGGAGGCCATGGCGGCGGCGGTTCCCCCCCTGCTGGGAACCCACGACTTCTCCAGCTTCCGGTGCGCGGACTGCGCGGCGCAGACGCCCGTACGCACCCTCCACGGCATCCATGTCGTGCCGGTGGAAGGCGGCGCGGACCTGATCTTCGAGGGCACCAGCTTCCTCATGCACCAGGTGCGCATCATGACGGGAACCCTCGTGGAAGTGGGCCGGGGGCGGCGGGATGCAGCTTCCATGGCTACCCTCCTGGGCGCGAGGACCCGGGCGCAGGCGGGCCTGACCGCGCCGCCTTGGGGGCTATGCATGGAGAAGGTCTGGTACGAGGCCAGGTGGAACCTCGGCGAACCCAGCCCCTTTGGTGGGCGCTCCTAGTCCAGGTAGAAGCCCACGCCCTGCCACACCTTGAAGCGGGTCTTGCCGTCCTTCGAGGCTGCGGGATCGAAGACGAGGTGTTTGGCCGCTTCCACGCAGGCTTCACCGGCGTCCTTCACATAGGGTGAATCACCAGGCAGCCCCTGCAGGAGCCGGGCCGCCAGGACGTCCCCCTTCTCGCTGATCAGCACGTTCACCACCACCACGCCCTTGGCGCGACCCGTGAAGAAACTGGAGGATTTGAGGCGGGGCACCACCCGGTTCAGGTTGATGGGGCGGGCGGGCTGCATCTCTTCGTTCAGAGTCACGAGGTCGCCTTCGCCAGGCACGGCGTTGGCCCTGGATTGCAGGGCTTCGTTCTGGGTCCGGAGGCGCGCGGCTTCGGCCTTGGCGTCGGTGGCGGCCTGTCGGGCATCCCGGAGTTCCTTCAGGATGGCGTCGTCGCCCCCCTGGTTCTCCTTGAGGGAGGCTTTCAGTTGGTCCGCCTCCTTGCGCGCGGCCTCACCCTCGCTGCGGGCCAGGTCGCGCGCCTTCCGGGCGGCGGCGAGCTCCTGCTGGATGTCTTCGGTGGCGGCCAGGCGCAGCTTCAGGCCATTGCACTCGTCGGTGAGCCGGTTCACCTGCGCCTGCAACTGGGCGGGGGTGGGCTTCTTCGCCGCGGATAGGGGCAGGGCGATGAGCAGCAGGGCAAGGATGGTGCGCATGATTCCTCCGGGTCGGAAGAAATCAGCGGGTGGCACCTGGCTGATCGCTCCCATGGGCGGGCTGGTTGGTCTTGAGAATCCCACGCTTGAGGAGCTTGGAGAAGATGGTGAGGCATTCATCGGCCTCGAAAGGCGCGATGGTGAGGATGTCCTTGATGGTCCACAGGCCGTTCACGCGGCTGGCCAGGAAGGCCTCGTTGGGGCAGAGATCGGTGGTCAGCAGTTCATCGAGAGCCACCGCCAGCATGGGCACGAGGTTCTGATCCAGCTTCTTCTCCTCCAGCATGTCCTGGACGACCGCCATCATCTTGTTGGCGTCCAGGTGCTTGGGCTGGTCCTTGAGGATGCGACGGAGTTCCTGCTGGGCCTCCTGGAGCTTCTGCTTCTCGACCAGGGCCCGCGCGCGCTGCAATTGCAGGCTGGGGTTCTCGCCCAGATTCCCGCCCGGATTGGCGATGCGGACCAGGCCCTTCTCGTGCAGGTCGAAGAGCAGCTTGTTGATCTTGAACTCGGGCATCCGCATGTCCACCACGAGCTTGTCGACGCGCTTGATGCCGTCGAGCCGGGCAAGGATATCCGCGTCCTCCGGCGAGAGGGGCAGCCGCTCGGCGATGGCTTCCGAGATGGGCGACAGCACGGCATCGCCGCCCTTGATGACCTTCCGGATCCGCTTCCAGTCATCCAGGCGCCGGGCGCCCTCCAGGACGATGCCGGTGACTTCCAGGCTGAGCAGCATGGATTTCTGATGGGAGGGCGCGCCGTCGTGGAACTCGAAGCTGCCCACGTGCCACAGGAAGGTGTCGAAGATGCTCTCCTCCACCTTCAGCTGCACGATGCGCCGGATCTCGGCCTCTGTTACCAGCTGGCGGTTGATGAGGATTCGTCCCAGCAGCTGCTGTTCGTCCTCCTGGGTGGCCAGGGCTTCCCGAAGCTGATCCTCAGTGATCCGGTTGAAGGCCAGCAGGTACTGGCCAAGGTATTCCCGGGGGTCGGAGGACCAGATGCTGGTGATGCGCCCTTCATGGAAGGCGACGCGCTTGGTATGCAGGGGGCCTTTGAGTTCCAGGACGCCGGTCTTCTTGCCCACGGCCAGCCACTGGAAGATGTCCTCCAGGCCCATGGTCGCCAGATCACCGCTCAGCGCCAATTGCCGCCTCCGTCTAAGGACAAGCCTACCCCGGTCCTTGTCATAAAAAGTCACAATTCTGAAAATTTACAATCAGGGAAATACCCTCTTCCAAGTATCGGCAGGGGATCGGGGATCCAATAGGAAGTATTAACAATCAATGACCAGCCCCCACGCTGCGGCGCCGCAGGGTGGTGCTGAACCCAATTAAAGCCTTGGCAGGACTTCCCGGATGGCCTGGTTCAACAAATCCGGGTGATGGCGGGCCATGGGGGCCTCCGGATCCAGCAGGGGGAACCGGTAGACCGGGATGCCCAGGATGCGGTCCGACTCGCTGAGGAGCGGTTCGCCCCCCTCCTCCTGATAGCGCGCCAGCATGTCGCCCTGGAGCGGGGTCGCGTTGGCGATGATGGCCGAGATCTTCGTCCGTCCGTGGGCGGAGATGGCCGCCACGTGCGTCTCCAGGTCCAGCCCGGCGGTCTCGCCCGGTTCGGTCATGAGATTTGCCACGTAGAGGACCGGGGCCCGGGAAGATTCGACGGCCTCCTGCAGTTCCGGGAGGAGCAGATTGGCGATGGTGGAGGTGTAGAGGCTCCCGGGGGACAGGATCACCAGCTCGGACCGCAGCAGGGCCAGGACCGCCTCGGGCAGGGGTTCCGCGTCCTTTGGCTCCAGCCAGAGGCGGGCCAGGGGTGGCCGGCAGGAGCCCACCGCGGTTTCCCCCACGTAGAGGTTGCCCGCGAGATCTTCGGCACACAGGGTGACGGGCACCACCGTGGAGGGGAACAGGCGCCCCAGGGTGACCAGGACGCCGGACAGCTGGCGGATGGCCCGCACCCAGTCCCCCGTGAGGTCGGCCAGGGCCCAGAGCATGAGGTTCCCCAGGGAATGGCCAGCGAGGCTGCCTTCCCCCTGGAACCGGTAGTTCAGCAGGTCCGAGAGGGCCGAATCCTCCAGCGTGAGGGCCGACAGGCAGTTGCGCAGATCACCGGGCGGTATCCCGCCCAGCTCATCACGCAACCTTCCCGAGGACCCGCCGTTGTCCGACACGGTGACGATGCCGGTCAGCTTCCAGGGATCCCGGCCTCGCCCGGCTTCCCGCTTCAGCGCCCGCAGCAGGGCGGCCAGGCCAGTACCACCCCCGAGGGCCACCACCCGCAGGGGCTGGTCGGCCTGGAGCTTGGAAGGACCGGCCATGGGAACGGCCCGGGCCTCAGCGGCCTTCGGTGAAGGCGAAGAGGGGCGACTTCCGGGTGGAGTTGAAGTCGGGTTCCATGTGCCACTGGAAGACCAAGTCCTCATCCAGATCCATGGCTTTCTTCAGGCTTTCCGCAGCGGCCTCGGTGTTCTCGGACTGGGCGAAGGCGACGGCCCGGAGGTAGTGCAGCGAACCCACGCCCGGGTGGCTTTTGATGGCCTTGTCGGCGAGCTTGATGGCCTCGGCGGCGTCGCGGCGGTTGAGGCAGGCCTGGATCTCCGAAACGGGATCAGTGACGCCCGCCTTGGGGGGATGGAGCTTGGACTCGGCCAGGGCGAGGTAGATCTGTGCCCGGCGTTTCATGGCCCAATCGCCTGTGGCGAGGGCCTCCTTGATGAGCAGTTCCAGGGCCTTGGCGGCCTCCGCATGCTTGCCGGCATCCACGAGCTTGATGGCCTTGGCAAGCGCGGAGGCCAGCGGAAAGGGCGCAACCGGGGCAGGCCCCGCTTCAGATTTGGGTGCGGACTTGGGTGCGGGTTCGGTCTTCGCCTTCGTCGCCATGCGGGATCCTCTAGATGCCTTGGAGAAATTATAGAGTGACACGATTTCTCAGGCAAATCCGGGGCTGCGGGGCGGGGAGGACGAATATCACATCTTGAACAGCGCTTTTTCGCGATTCAGGAGGCGCGTCGAGACCAGGGTCATGAGCCCTGCCAGGCCCACGGTCATGACGAAGGCAATGGCGTATTCCGTCCAGTTCGGCTGCTGGCTGAACAGTTTCCGCAGGGCCAGGCAGACATTCACCACGGGCACGTAGGAGAGGAAGGCCATCTTGTCCACGCCCGGCGCCATGGTGAAGACGCCCAGGAACACCACCAGGAAGATGCCCGGCGTGATGGCGCTGCCGGCCTCGATGGTGTTCCGCGCCTGGATGCCCATGAGCAGGATGAAGTTCGAGAAGAAGAGGCCCAGGGGCACCATGATCAGGAAGGTGAGACCCAGCGTCATGGGATTCACGATGGCCGTCAGGGCCTGCATGGAGTTGGTGGAACTGCCACCCAGGAAGGTCATGGAGATGCCCATGCTCAGCAGGTTCAGCAGGGCCGCGATGACGCCCATGCTGAAGATGTAGAGCAGCTTGCCCAGGATGATCTGGTTGCGGGGCAACCGGGTGGCCATGAGGCTGAGCAGTGTGTGGCGCTCCTTCTCGCCCGCGGTGGCGTAGATGCCGTGCTGCATGGAGCCGGTGTACATCATGATCATCAGCATGTAGGGCAGCAGCCGGCCCATGAACTTGCCGATCTCCAGGGCCGTGTCGGCGGCGTTCTTGACTTCCAGCTTGAGGGGTTCGGCCAACTGGGGGGAGGCGCCGAGCACCTGGAGGCGGCCCTGGACCCAGGCCTTCTCCTGTACGGCCAGGGCGTCCTTCAGGCGCTTGAGGGCGATCTCGGAGGAGCGCTCGCTCTCATCCATGGTGGCGGTGAGGTTGAAGGTCTGATGTTTTTCCAAGGCGCTGACTGCGTTGGGATCCACCTCCAGGGCCAGCTCCAGCTTCTGGTCCCGGATGGCCTGTTTCAGGTCCCCTTCGGGCCGGGGCATCAGGTTGAAATGCTGCGGATCGGCCTTCAGGATGCGGTCCAGGGTGCCGGAGGGATCCGAGAGGTAGACCCGGCTGGCCTTGTTGCGGTTCTGGTCCGCATCCCGCTTGCCCATCTTGGCCATCATGCCGAAAATGGCCGGGTACAGCAGGAAGGGCAGGACGAAGGCGAAGAACATGGTCTTGCGATCCTTCGAGAGTTCCAGGAACTCCTTCTTGGCAATGAGCAGGGCGCCGCGCATCAGTTACCCTCCTGAGATTCAGCTGCGAGCTGGAAGAAGACCTCGTCCAGGGTCTTGGCGTGGCGGGATTCGAGGATGGCCCGGGGCGGCGCATCACCGTGCAGCTTGCCATCGAAGATGATGCCTACCCGGTCGCAGATGTCTTCCACCATGGGCATCACGTGGGTGGACACGATCACGGTGCGGCCCTCCTCGCGCATGATGCGGAGCAGGTCGAGCACGGTCTTGGCCGTGAGCACGTCGAGACCGGTGGTGGGCTCATCGAAGATCACCACCTTGGGATCGTGCAACAGGGCCCGGGCGATGCTCACCTTCTGCTTCTGGCCCGAGGAGAACCCTTCCATCTTCACGTCGGCGAAATCCGCCAGCTGGAGCTTTTCCAGCAGGTGCAGGCCCCGGCGCTCAGCGGTGGTGGGATCCACGTCCTGGAACTCGCCGAAGATGCGCAGCAGTTCCCGAGGCGTGAAGCGCGTGTAGACGCCCATGTCGGTGCTGAGGTAGCCCATGCAGCCTCGGACGGCTTCGGGTTTCTCGCGGGTGTCGAAACCGCACACGTTGATGCTGCCGGCATCCGGGTCCATCAGGCCCGCGATCATCCGGAGGGTGGTGGATTTCCCGGCCCCGTTGGGGCCCAGCAGGCCGTAGATCTCGCCGGGCTTCACCGTGAGCGTGATGCCGCGGACGGCCTCGATGCGTTTGTTCGTCTTGGTCTTGCGATCCTTCACGGAGAAGGATTTGTGGACCTCGTTCAGGTGGATCACCAGAACCTCCGGGGGGGGAAGGGATCAGCTTAGGGGGCTTGGGGCCGAACTTGCCGGTCATTCGGCGAACGGTGTAAAAGGACCGGCGAACGGAACCGCTGGTGACCTCAGTGGTGGCCCAGCACGCCGGTGGCCCCGAGGGTGAGCATCACCGCGCCCATGGCCAGGCAGTAGACCGCGAAGCCGTTCAGGCGGGGCTTGCGGGTGAAGCGGTCCAGCAGGCCGATGGCGAAGTAGCCGGAGATGGCAGCCGCGATCACGCCCGCCACGCAGAGCAGCATGGGCGCCGAGGAGCCTGCGGGAAAAGCCAGGTCCGCCGGCAGGGGCTGGTGCTTCAGCAGCGGCTTCAGGAGCCCCCGCAGCTCGACTGCGGCTGCCGCGGCGATGGTGGGCATGCCCAGCAGGAAGCTGAAGCGCGCCGAGGCCGGGAGCTTCAGGCCCCGGAACACTCCCATGGCGATGGTGGAGCCGGACCGGGACAGGCCGAACCCCCCGCCGAGGCCCTGGATGGCGCCCACGGTCAGCGCATCCATGGCGCGCAGGTCCTGGATGTCCCGCCCCGCCAGATCCTCCCCATGCAGGTTCACCCGCTGCCGGCTGATCTTGTTCGCCGCGTAGAGCAGGGCGGCGGTGCCCAGCAGGCCCAGGCCGTAGACCCAGAGGTGTTCCTTCGCCGCCTCCTTCACGCCGCGCGTGGCCAGACCGAGGATGCCGGTGGGGATCATGGCCACGAACAGCCAGATCGCCAGTTTCCGCCCTTCCTTGTCCCGCCCGAAACAGCCCATGACCACCTGCCAGAGCTCGCGCCGGAAATAGATCATCAGGGCAACCAGGGTGCCCACGTGCAGCAGCACGTCAAAGGCCAGGGGCATGGGCCGGCCCCCGAACATCAGGTGCTCCGCCAAAGTCAGGTGCGCCGTGGAGGACACGGGCAGGAATTCCGTCAGGCCCTGGATCAAACCCAGGAGGATGGCGTGGACTAGATGCATTGAAACTCCAGTGAGGCATCAGTGTGCCATGCGTGATTGAATCTCTCCATGCGACCCATCGACCTCCGCTCCGACACCGTCACCCAGCCCTCGCCCGACATGCGCGCAGCCATGGCCGCCGCGGAGGTGGGCGACGACGTGCTGGAGCGCGATCCCACGCTGGCCCGGCTGGAAGCACGCGGAGCGGAATTGCTGGGCATGGAGGCGGCCCTGTGGGTGCCCTCGGGCTGCATGGGCAACCTCAACGCGCTGATGCTGCACTTGCAGCGTGGCGACCGTTTTCTCGCGCCGGCCCAGGCCCACGTGCTGGGCTCGGAGCTGGGCACGGGCGCCTGGCTGGCGGGCGGCATGCCCGAGGCCCTGGCCTGGGAGGGCGGGCCCGGCCGGCCCACGCCCGCCCAGGTGACCAAGGCCGCGGGGTCTCCGGGCCCCTACTACACGCTGCGCACCAAGCTGCTGTGCCTGGAGAACACGCACAACTTCGCGGGCGGCACGGTCACGCCGGTAGCCGAGCACCGGGCCCTGGTCGCCGCGGCCAAGGCCGCGAAGCTGGCCGTGCATCTGGATGGCGCCCGGCTCTGGCATGCCGCCGCGGCCCTGGAGCTGCCGCCCTCGGCCCTGACCGAAGGCGTGGATACGGTGCAGGTTTGCCTCAGCAAGGGGCTGGGCGCCCCCATGGGTTCCCTGCTCTGCGGCTCCCAAGCTGCCATGGCCGAGGCCCGGCGCCTGCGCAAGATGCTGGGCGGCGGTGTCCGCCAGGGCGGCGTCATGGGCGCCGCGGGCCTGGTGGCCCTGGACTACCTGCCGCGCCTTGCGGAGGACCACGCCAAGACGCGCCGACTCGCGGAAGGCCTGCGGAATTTCGGCATCGCCGCGCCCCTGCCGGAGACCAACATCCTGCTGGTGCCCGTGCCTGACGCAGCGGCGGCACTGGCTGCGCTCGAAGCCAGCGGCGTGCGCGCCCTGCCCGTGGGACCAGCGGTCCGGTTCATCCCCCATCGTGACCTCGCCATGGCCGACATCGAAGAAGCGCTGAGCCGCATGGAACCTCTGGCCCACCTGCTTCGGGGAGCCTGAGCTTGAAGCCCCGCCTGGTCATCGCTGCCGCGCTGCTACTCGCCATCCTCGGCGTGGCCGGCTTCCTTGTCTTCCAGGATTCGCTGGAACCGGTGCCCATGGCCGAAGGCCGGGACCTCTACGCCAGTGCGAACCCGGAATTCGGCGAAGATGCGGCCCATCTGGAGGCGCTGATGCCCGCTGGCCCCGGCCTGGAGGCCTTCCTGGCCGCCCAGTCTGCCTTCACGCTCCTTGATAGGGCGCCGGACGGGGGCTGGGTGGGCCAACTAGCCTCGGGGCTCCAGGCTTCCCGCCACGGCCGCCGCTGGCGCATCTCGGTGCGGCCGGGTTGGCGGATGCAGGATGGCTCCACCCTTGGTGCGGCACGGGTCGCCGTGGCCCTCCAGCCGGAAATCGCCCAACTTGGAGGCGACGTGCGCGTGATCGATCCCGCCACCCTGGAGCTGCGCTTCAAGGCCCGACAGGCCTGGCTGCCCGGCTACCTGGCCCGGTGGCGGATCCCGGCCAGCGGGCCCTTCGTCCGGCAAGGCAATACCCTGACGCGCTTTGCGGGATTCAGCTACGGCAGGTCCGGCATCGCCGGGCTGACCGTGGTGTCGGATCCAGCCGCCATGGCAAGCCGGGCCTGGGCCGAGGGGCTGGCCTCGGGCCGCTGGGCCTGGGCGGTTTTTCCGGGGGATATTGCGCCCGAGGACATGGCGAAGGCGCGGCTGGCGCCCTACGACGAAATCCGCATGAAGGACGGCAGCGTGTGGTTCCTCTCCCGCCGCCTCCGCCGACTCAGGCCAGACAAGGAGGACTGGACCCGTACGCGCCTCTTCGGTGTCTGGAAGGGCGCCATGGATTTGCCCTACGATCCCCTGGGACTCTAGGCCCGCCGAGTTTCCTCAGCACAAGCCGCGGGCCGCGAAATCCTTGGCCAGGGCCTTGTCCACCTTCAGGATGTGGTTCACGAGCCAATCCCGGATGAAGCCCATGAGCTCGATGGAGACGGAGGCGTCGTCGGAATCGAACTGCCGCTTGAAGTCCGTGACGCTCTGGATGAGCTTGCGGTGCTCCTCCAGGTGCTGGGCCTGGTTCACGTAGGCATGGGTGTGCATCATGTCGCTTATGGACGACCACCCCGGCCATCCTTCCCACCCAAGTCGCCGATCTGGAAGCGCTTCACCATGTTGAACAATTCGTTGGCGGCTACCGCCAGTTCCGAGGCCGTGGTCAAGGAATGATCCACGACGGCTTCGGTCCTGGAAGAGGCGGCCATCACGTTATTGACGCTGCCCACGATTTCCTCGATCCGAGTGGATTGGTTGCCCGTGGCCCGGGCCAGGTCGCCCATCTTCCCCAGCGTGGCGGCGGCCTCCGCTTCGATGGACCGGAGGGACTCGGCGGCCTCGCCGGCTCTGTCCACCCCCATGGCGATGAGGGGCATGGCGGTCTCCATGCCCTGGACTAGCTGCCCGGTGTCAGAGCGGATGTCCAGGAGGGTCTGGCTGATCTCGCTGGTGGCCTTCCCGGTCCGTTCCGACAGTTTCCGGACCTCTTCGGCAACCACGGCGAAGCCCTTGCCGAGCTGGCCAGCGTGGGCCGCCTCGATGGCCGCGTTGAGGGCCAGCAGGTTGGTCTGGTCGGCGATCTCCTTGATGATCGACGCCATGGACTCGATCTCCTGGGTACGCTCCACCAGCCGGGCCACCTGGACGGAGGAGGTCCTGATGGTGTCTGAAATGGCGAGCATCCCCTGAGTGACTTCCGCGGCGATCCGGGCCCCCTCCCGGGCCATCTGGACGACGCCCTGGGAACGGTCCACGGTCTCCTCGGCCAGCTGGTTCACGACCCCCACACTGGAGGACACTTCTGCAATGACCGAGCGGGTCTGTTCGATCACGCCAGCCTGCAGCTGGGTGGCCAGGACGATCTCGTTGGACTGCTCATTCCAGGTTCGCGGCCTGCTCGCGGATCTGGTCCAGCACGCCCTTGGCTTCCATGACCGCGCGGGTCATGTCCAGGCGCTTGCACTTGCTGCCGGTGGTGTTGAGTTCGCGCAGCACCTCCTGGCACCAGACGTCGATGGCCTTGCCTTCCAGGCGACCCTGGGCCAGCCGCTCGGCGAAGTCGTCCAGGTGGGCCGCGAGGCGGATGAGTTCCTCCCGCACGTCCTGGCGCTCGGCCAGCACCCCCGCCTCCGCCAGGAGGCGCTCCGCGGGCAGCTGGCCCGCCAGGCGCGCCTCTTCCAGCAGCTGCTCGATGCGCTGGCGGTAGAGGCCGGGCAGCTCGGCGGCCTGGGCCACCGCCTCGGCCTGGAGCCGTTCCCGCAGGGCCTTCAGCCGGGCCAGGCCATCCTCGAAGAAGGGGCGCAGGCGCTCTGCCTCGCGGCTGCGGCCCGCATTCCATTCGTCCAGCAGGGCCGCCAGGGCTTCGCGCACCGGCACTTCGAGGCGTTCGCCGAGGTCCGACGCGGGTGCCTGCAGGGCCCCCGGCAGGCGGAGGAAGGCCTCGGCCGTGAGGGGCGGCAGGTGCAGCCACTCGGCGTCGTCCTGCCAGCTCTTGGCCACGGCCCGCAGCAGGGCGCGGTTGATGCGGGGTTCCAGCGAGGGATCGTCCTGCACCTCGATGGTGAGGTCCAGCTTGCCGCGCTGGGCGGCCCCGCGCACCTGGCCGCGCAGGCCAGCCTCCAGGGGGAACAGGGCCGGGGGCAGGCGCAGGCTGAGGTCCAGGGCCTTGGAGTTGACGCTCCGCAGGGTGAGGCGCAACTGGCCTGCGACCAGCGGGCGGACGATTTCGGCGAAAGCGGTCATGGATTTCATGGGCACGATCCTGGGTTGAGGCACCAGGGTAGCGTGCCGATGCGGGCTCAAGGTACGCGGATCTCCAGCCAGGGCGCTTCGCTGCGGCGGCGCCTTTCGTAGGCGGTGATGTCGGCCAGGTTCGCCTCGGTCCGCTTGATCTCGTCGAGGCCTTCCAGCAGCACGGCCTTGCGGGCAGGTTCGAGTTCGAAGGCAAAGGTGTGGCCGCCGCCTCGCACCTGCTGGGGCGGCAGGTCCACGGTGAGCGGACCGTCCACGGCCGCCAGGACTTCGATGGCTTCCATGGGCAACTGGACCGGCAGCAGGCCGTTGGCGAAGCAGTTGGTGTAGAAGATGTCGGCGAAACTGGGAGCGAGAATGGCACGGATGCCGAAATCCTTGAGGGCCCAGGGCGCGTGCTCGCGGCTGGAACCGCAGCCGAAATTCGGCCCGGCCAGGAGGATCGCGGCCTGGCGGTAGGGCGCCTGATTGAGGATGAAGTCCGGGCGTTCCCGGCCCTCGCTGTCATACCGCGCTTCGTGGAAGAGGTTCCGTCCCAGGCCCGAGCGCACCAGGGTGGTGAGGAACTGCTTCGGGATGATGAGATCGGTGTCGACGTTGGCGCGCAGGAGCGGTGCCGCGATGCCGGTGAGGGTGGTGAAGGGTTCCATCTCAAGCCCCCATCAGACGGCGCACATCGGTGAAGTGGCCGGTCACCGCGGCGGCGGCGGCCATGCCGGGGCTCACCAGGTGAGTTCGGCTGCCGCGGCCCTGGCGGCCTTCGAAGTTGCGGTTGCTGGTGCTGGCGCAGCGGACGCCTTCCTCGAGCCGGTCCTCGTTCATGCCGAGGCACATGCTGCACCCGGGTTGCCGCCACTCGAAGCCGGCCTCCAGGAAGATGCGATCCAACCCTTCGGCCTCGGCCTGGGCCTTCGCCAGGCCTGAGCCGGGCACCACCAGGGCGCGGATGCTGGGAGCAACCTTGCGGCCGCGGGCCACGGCGGCAGCTTCGCGGAGATCCTCGATGCGGCCGTTGGTACAGGAACCGATGAACACTGCCTGCAGGTCGATGGCCTCCATGGCCGTGCCGGGCTTGAGATCCATGTACTCGAGGGCCCGGCGCATGGCCTGACGATCGTCCTCGGTGGCTGCCTTCTCGGGATCGGGCACGCGGCCCGCAATGTCGGTCACCCACTGGGGGCTGGTGCCCCAGGTGACCTGGGGGGCCAGGGAACTGACGTCGAGTACGACCTCCCGGTCGAAGGTCGCGCCCTCGTCGGAGCTCAGCGTGCGCCAGTGGGCGAGGGCGGCCTCCCACAGGTCGCCCTTGGGCGCCAGGGGCCGGCCCAGGAGGTAGGCGAAGGTGGTCTCGTCCGCGGCCACTAGGCCCGACCGGGCGCCGCCCTCGATGCTCATGTTGCAGAGGGTCATGCGGCCTTCCATGGAGAGGGCCCGCACTGCGGCCCCGGTGAACTCCATGACATGGCCCGTCCCGCCTGCGGTACCGATGTGGCCGATGAGGGCCAGGGCGAGATCTTTGGCGCCGAGTCCCCTGGGCAGAGTACCCTGGAAGCGCACGCGCAGGTTCTTCGACTTGCGCTGCGGCAGCGTCTGGGTGGCCATGACGTGTTCCACCTCGCTGGTGCCGATGCCGAAGGCCAGGGCCCCGAAGGCGCCGTGGGTGCTGGTGTGGCTGTCGCCGCAGACGATGGTGGTGCCCGGCAGGGTGAAGCCCTGTTCGGGCCCCACCACGTGGACGATGCCCTGGCGCTCGTCCAGCAGGGGCAGGTAGGGCACGCCGTAGGTCTTGACGTTGGCCTCCAGCGCCTCCACCTGCAGGCGGCAGGTTTCGTCGGCGATGCCCTTTTCGCGGTCCATGGTGGGCACGTTGTGGTCGGCCACGGAGAGGATGGCGTTGGGGCGGAGCAGGGGGCGGCCGGCCTCCCGCAGCCCTTCGAAGGCCTGGGGGCTGGTGACTTCGTGGACCAGGTGGCGATCGATGTAGAGCAGGCTGGTGCCGTCGCTGCGGGTGGCGACGAAATGCTCGTCCCAGATCTTGTCGTAGAGGGTGCGGGAAGTCATGGCTGCTTCCTCCTGGCGGGGGCTGGATTGCGGGTGAAATCGCTGGCGCGGATCTGCTGCAGGAAAGCCTTGGCCGCGTGCGACATGGCCTCCTCCCGGCGGGTGACGATGCGGATGAGCTTTTCCACCTGGAGCTCCTTCACGGCCACCTCCACCAGGCGGCCCTGGCGGATGCCCTCCAGCACCGTCATCCGGGGCAGGATGGCCAGGCCGGCGCCGAGGGTGACGAACTCCTGGATGGTGGCCAGGGAGCCCAGTTCCATGGTGATGCGCAGGGGCGTGCCGCAGCGGGAGAAGAGGTCGATGATGGCGTTGCGGGTGGGGGTGAGGGCGTTGTGGGCCACGAAGGTCTCGGTGCCCAGCACCTCGAGGGCGATCTCTTTGCGCTTGGCCAGGCGGTGGCCCGGCGGGACCACGAGCACCATCTGGTCGCGGAGGATGACCTCGCTCACGAGTTCGGGGTGCAAGGGGTCGTAGGACACGAAGCCCAGGTCCAGGCGCCGCTCCAGCACCTCGGCGGGGATGCGCTCGGAGCTCTGACGGTAGGCGTGAATGCGGATGGCCGGGTGGGCCTGCTGGTAGGCGAGCAGCACCTTGGGCAGCAGGAATTCCGACACGCTTTCGTTGGCGCCGATGCTCAGGCGGCCCTGCTGAAGTCCCTTGAGGGCGCCGAAGGTGTCCGTGATCTGCTTGCGCAGGTCGAGCATCCGCTGCGCCTGGGGCAACAGGGTGGTGCCGGCGTCGGTGAGGGTGCCGCCCTTGGTGGTGCGATCGAAGAGGGTCTCGCCCAGTTCTTCTTCCAGGCGCTTGATGGCCAGGCTGATGGCGGGCTGGGTTCGGAACAGGCAGTCCGCGGCCCGCGAGAAGCTCTTCTCCCGTGCCACCACCAGGAAGGTTTCCAGCTGACCAAGGTCCACGACGGCTCCAGGGAAGAAGTGTAAGATTAAAAGAATTACTTATGGAATCATAAATAAAATGAATTATATTTATGACCACAAAGACGCGATCTTCTATTGATCCCTCCGGTCCAGGCCGGTCCAAGGAGCTTTCCCGATCATGGGTACCCAGCGGATCACCATCTTCGACACCACGCTTCGCGATGGCGAGCAGTCCCCGGGCTGCAGCATGAACCTGGACGAGAAGCTGCAGATGGCCAGGCAGCTGGAAGTGCTCGGGGTGGATGTCATCGAGGCCGGCTTCCCGGTGGCCTCGGACGACGATTTCGCGTCCGTCCAGGCCATCGCCCGGGAGTGTCGCAAGGCCACCATCGCCGCCCTCTGCCGCCCGCTTCCCCGCGACATTGAGCGCGCCTGGGAGGCCCTGAAGGAGGCCGCCCATCCGCGCATCCATACCTTCCTGGCCACCTCCGACATCCATCTCGAATACAAGCTCAAGAAGACCCGCGCCGAGGCCCTGGTGATGATCCGCGAGGGTGTGGCCCTGGCCAAGTCGCTCTGCCCGGAGGTGGAGTTCTCCGCGGAGGATGCCACCCGCAGCGACTGGGACTTCCTGGTGGAAGTGTTCACCGTCGCCATCGCGGCTGGCGCCACCGTGTTGAACGTGCCCGACACCGTGGGCTACACGGTGCCCGAGGAGTACGGGAAGCTCATCAGCCATCTTCGCGCGAAGGTACCCGGCATCGAGGCCGTCACCATCAGCGTTCATTGCCACAACGACCTTGGCCTGGCCGTGGCCAACTCCCTGGCCGCCATCGCGGCCGGCGCCCGCCAGGTGGAATGCACCGTGAATGGCATCGGCGAGCGGGCCGGGAACGCGGCGTTGGAGGAAGTGGTCATGGCGCTGTCCGTGCGGCGGGACGTCATGCCCTTCACGACCGGCGTGAATCAGGAGGCCATCTTCCGCGCGAGCCAGACCCTGGCCAACATCACCGGCATCGAGGTCCAGCCCAACAAGGCCATCGTGGGCCGCAACGCCTTCGCCCACGAAAGTGGCATCCACCAGCACGGCATGCTGAGCCACCGCTCCACCTACGAGATCATGACGCCCGAATCCGTTGGCGTGCGCCAGACGCACCTGGTGCTCGGCAAGCACTCGGGCCGCCACGCCCTGGCCAAGCGCTTCGAGGAGCTGGGCTATCCGCTGGGCCGCACGGAGCTGGACAAGGCCTACAAGCTGTTCACCAAGCTCGGCGATCAGAAGAAGGAGATCTTCGACGAGGATCTGCTGACCATCGTACGCGATGGCCTCACCCACATCCCCGAGACCTTCAAGCTGCGGGCCCTCCAGGCCACGGCGGGCACCTCCATGTTCGCCACCGCCCTGGTCACCCTTGCCTCCGAAGCGGGCGAGGCCACGGAAACGGCCCTGGGCGATGGCCCCGTGAATGCCGTCTTCGCGGCCGTGGACAAACTCACGGGACTCAGCGGGCGGCTGCTGGACTACCGCGTCCACGCGGTCACCGGTGGGGCCGACGCCGTGGGCGAGGTGTTCGTCCAGGTGGAATTCGATGGCGTCACCCACCATGGCAAGGGCGCCAGCACAGACGTCGTGGAAGCCAGCGTGCGGGCCTACCTCAACGCCACGAACAAGGTGCTCTACGCGCGCCGACCCGCCGCGGCAACCCCTGTGGAAGCGAGGTCTTGATGGACGCGCGCATTAGTATCTTGGCTGGCGACGGTGTGGGCCCCGAGGTCACGGCGGAGGCCGTGGCCTGCCTCGCGGTGGTGGCCGAGCGCTTCGGACATGCCTTCCACTTCCAGGAAGCGCTCATCGGCGGAGCGGCCGTGGACGCCACCGGCGACCCTCTGCCCGCGGCCACGCTGGAGGCCTGCCGCACCAGCGATGCCGTGCTGCTGGGCGCCGTGGGCGGGCCCGCCTGGGATCGCCACCCTCGGGACCAGCGCCCGGAATCGGGCCTGCTGCGCCTGCGCAAGGGTCTGGGCCTCTATGCCAACCTGCGCCCCGTGACCGTCCACCCGGCCCTGGAGGATGCCTCGCCGCTGAAGCCGGAGATCGTGCGCGGGACGGATCTGATGTTCGTGCGGGAGCTCTCGGGCGGCCTCTACTTCGGCGAGCCCCGCTCCTACTCCGACGCAGCCGCCGTGAACACGCTGCCCTACACCAGGGAAGAGATCGAGCGCGTGGCCCGGGTCGGTTTCGAATTGGCCACCAGTCGCCGCAAGAACCTCGCCTCCGTGGACAAGGCGAACGTGCTGGAGACTTCCCGCCTCTGGCGCAAGGTGGTGGATGACCTCGCCCCCGAATATCCGACGGTGAAGGTGCAGCACCACTATGTGGACAGCTTCGCCATGGCTCTGATCACCCGGCCCCGGGACTTCGACGTGGTGCTCACGGAGAACCTCTTCGGGGACATCCTCAGCGACGAGGCCGCCGTGCTGGCGGGCTCCCTGGGCCTGCTGCCCTCGGCCAGCCTGGGCGGCTCCGTGGGCCTCTTCGAGCCCATTCATGGTTCTGCGCCCGACATTGCCGGCCAGGACAAGGCCAACCCCATCGGCACCATCCTCTCGGCCGCCATGCTCCTGCGCCATGCCCTGCATCTCAACGTCGAGGCCCAGGCCATCGAGGCCGCCGTGGACAAGGTGCTCAAGGGCGGCCATGGCACCGGCGACCTCAAGGGCGCCCGCCATCCGCATGGCACCCGTTCTCTCGGCGCCGCCATTCGCGAGGCCATCCGGCCGCCCCGGGCCAAGGCGCCGCGTCTGGTGGATTCGGCCTATGCCTGGTGCGGCTCCCCCGAAGGCCATCCAACCAAGCTCTAGTTTTTGACAGGAATCCGATGTCTCTTTTCCGTCCCATCGCCGTGCCGCCCATCCCGTCCTTCTGGCCGGGAATCGTGGTGATTATGCGCTCCGTGGGCCCCGGCTTCCTGCTGCGGCTGACGGACTAGGGGCTCGATCGGATCCACACCGACCTAGGCCCCGCAAGCACCCGCGGGGCCGTTTCATATCAGCATCACGAGGATCGCCATGACCACCAATGACCAGCCCCTGAACCGCAACAGCCGGGTCATCACCCAGGGGGCCCACCGCGCCCCGGCCCGGGCCATGCTGAAGGCTATCGGCTTCACGGACGAGGATCTGGCCAAGCCCATCATCGGCATCGCGAACACCTGGACCGAGATCGGCCCCTGCAATTACCATCTGCGGGAACTGGCAGAGCGCGTGAAGGTGGGCGTGCGCGCCGCGGGCGGCACCCCCATGGAGTTCTGCACAGTATCGATCAGTGACGGCATCACCATGGGCACCGAAGGCATGAAGGCTTCGCTGGTGAGCCGCGAGGTCATCGCGGATTCCATCGAGCTGGTGGCCCGGGGCAATGCCTTCGACGGCCTGGTCTGCCTCTCGGGCTGCGACAAGACCAATCCCGGCGTGGCCATGGCCCTGGCGCGGCTGGATATTCCGGGCCTGATCCTCTACGGCGGTTCCACGGCACCGGGCCACTGCGACGGCAAGGATCTCACCGTGCAGGATGTCTTCGAAGCCGTGGGCGCCCACAGCTCAGGCAAGCTCGATGCCGCCGGCCTCCTCCGGGTGGAGGATGCGGCCTGTCCCGGCGCCGGCGCCTGTGGTGGGCAGTTCACGGCCAACACCATGGCCGCCAGCCTGGAACTCATCGGCCTCAGCCCCATGGGCCTCAACGGCATTCCCGCCGAGGATCCGTTGAAGGGCGACGCCGCCGAAACCTGCGGCCGCATCATCATGGACATGCTGAGGAGTGACCTGCGCCCCAGCGCCATCCTGACGCGGGCAGCCTTCGAGAACGCCATCGCGGCCGTGGCCGCCACCGGTGGCTCCACCAACGCCGTGCTGCACTACCTGGCCCTGGCGCGGGAGGCGAACGTGCCGCTCACCATCGACGACTTCGACCAGATCAGCGCCCGCACCCCGCTGTTGGCGGACCTCAAGCCCGGCGGGCGCTTCGTGGCCACGGACTTGCATGAGGCTGGTGGCATCCGGCTGGTGGCCGCGAGGCTGCTGGAGGGCGGCAAGCTCCATGGTGGCGCCATGACGGTCACGGGCCGCAGCCTGGCGGCGGAACTGGCCGAGGCCACCGAGACACCGGGCCAGCAGGTGGTGCGGCCCTTCGCGAGCCCCATCAAGACGAGCGGCGGCCTCGTGATCCTGAAGGGCAGCCTGGCGCCCGAAGGCTGCGTCATCAAGGTGGCGGGCCACGAGCGTCTGCACCACACGGGACCGGCGCGGGTCTTCGAAACCGAGGACGAGGCCTTCGCCGCCGTGCAGGCCGGGCGCATCGTGCAGGGCGACGTGGTGGTGATCCGCTACGAGGGACCCCGCGGCGGCCCGGGCATGCGCGAGATGCTGGGCGTCACCGCGGCCCTGGTGGGCGCGGGACTGGGCGAATCCGTGGCCCTGCTCACGGATGGCCGTTTCTCCGGCGCCACCCGCGGCCTCATGGCGGGCCACGTGGCCCCCGAAGCCGCCATGGGCGGCCCCATTGCCCTGGTGTGTGAGGGCGATACGGTAGTGTTCGACATCCCCTCCCGCCGTCTGGATCTGAAGGTCGCGGAAGATGAACTGGCCCGCCGTCGGGCCCAGTGGCAGGCCCCGGCGCCGCGGTACCGCACGGGCGTGTTCGCCAAGTACGCCGCCACCGTGACCAGCGCCGCCGAAGGCGCCATCACGGTCGCCCGGTGAAGGAGGACAGCATGTCGCAAGCAAGGACCTTCACCGGCGCGCAACTTATCTGGGAAAGCCTCATCCGCGAAGGCGTGGACACGGTCTTCGGCTACCCGGGCGGGGCCATCCTGCCCACCTACGACGCCATGACCGAGTACACGGTCCGGCACGTGCTGGTGCGCCACGAGCAAAGTGCGGTTCACATGGCGGACGGCTACGCCCGGGCCAGCGGGCGCGTGGGCGTGGTGGTGGCCACCTCCGGTCCCGGCGCCACGAACCTCGTCACGGGCCTGGCCACGGCCATGCTGGACTCCACGCCCCTGGTGGCCATCACCGGCCAGGTGGGTTCCGCCCTGCTGGGTACGGACGCCTTCCAGGAAGTGGACATCACGGGCATCACCATCCCCGTCACCAAGCACAACTACCTGGTCACCCGGGCGGAGGATATCGTCCCGGCCATCCGCGAGGCCTTCGCCGTGGCCCGCAGCGGCCGCCCCGGCCCCGTGCTGGTGGACATCACCAAGGACGCCCAGCAGTCCCGCGCCACCCTGGACTGGGAGGCGGCCGTTCCCAAGCGGCACCTGCGCCATCTGCCCGCGCCCCTCGATCCGGCGGTTCTGGCCCAGGCCCTGGACCTGATTCGCAGCGCCAAACGGCCCCTCATCCTCGCGGGCCACGGTATCCAGTTGTCTGGCGCCCGGGCGGAGGTGCTGGCCCTGGCCGAAAAGGCCGACATCCCCTTCGCGCTCACCCTGCTGGGCCTGGGCGCCGTGCCCGCCACGCACCCCCTCAGCCTCGGCATGATGGGCATGCACGGCGAGTCCTGGGTGAACCGTGCCATCCAGGAGGCGGACCTGCTGCTGGCCTTCGGCATGCGCTTCGACGACCGCGTCACCGGCAAGCTCAGGGAGTACGCCCCCAACGCCAGGAAGATCCACGTCGACATCGACGCCAGCGAACTGAACAAGAACGTGCCCGTGGACGTGGCCATCCAGGCGGACCTGGGTGACGTGCTGCGGGCCCTGCTGCCGCAGATCGAGGTCGCGGACCGCTCCGCCTGGCTGGGTACCATCCGTGAGTGGCGCGGGGATTCCGCCGTGCGCGACATCAAGAACCTGCCCGACGATGGCCACCTCTACGCCGCCCACGTCATGCACGACCTCTGGCGCCTCACCAAGGGCGAGGCGGTGGTGGTCACGGACGTGGGCCAGCACCAGATGTGGGAGGCCCAGTACTACCACCACGATGGTGAGCGCAGCCTCATCACCAGCGGCGGGGCCGGCACCATGGGCTTCGCCCTGCCCGCGGCCATCGGCGCCAAGATCGCCCGGCCCGAGGCCGAGGTCTGGGTGGTGGCTGGGGACGGCGGCTTCCAGATGACCTTCGCCGAGCTGATGACCGCCGTGCAGGAGGACGTGAAGGTGAACATCGCCATCATCAACAACGGCTTCCTCGGCATGGTCCGCCAGTGGCAAGCCATGTTCTACGAGGGGCGCTACGCGGCGACGCCGATCCTGTCGCCGGATTTCGTGAAGCTGGCCGATGCCTTCGGCATTCCCGGCCAGCGGGTGGAGACCCGCGGTGGCGTGGCGGAAGCCGTGGCTCGCGCTCGCGCCGCCAACGGCACGGCCCTCATCGAATTCAAGGTCGAGCAGGAGGACAGCGTCTATCCCATGGTCCCGGCCGGCGCCGCGCTCCACGAGATGATCCGCCGCCCCAGCGTCCTCGCGGAAACCGGTTCCGATCCCGTTTGAGAAAGGTCCTCCCATGCCCCATGTCCTAGTGGTCTACACCGATGACGAACCCGGCGTCCTCACCCGCGTGGCCTCGCTGATCCGGCGGCGCGGCTTCAACATCCACTCCCTCACCGTCGGCCCCACCGAGCGCACGGGCCTGTCGCGCATGACCATCGTGGTGGATTCGGAGGCGCCCATGGTGCGCCAGGCGGTGGAGCACCTGCGCAAGCTGGTGAACGTCCTGGAGGTCCAGCAGCTGGGCGAGCGGCCCATGGTGGTGCGGGACCTGGTGCTGGTGCGCGTGGCCACTTCGCCGGAAGTGCGCTCGGAGGTGCTGCAGCTGGCCCAGGTCTTCCGGGCGGCGGTGGTGGACATCGCCGACGACAGCCTCGTCATCGAATGCACGGGCAGCCTCGCCAAGATCGACGCCCTGGTGGATTCCATGCGGCCCTACGGCATCCTCGAACTGGGCCGCACCGGCGCCGTGGCCATGCTCCGCGGCAGTCGCACACCCACGACCCGGGCCACGGTACCCCTGCGCACCGGCACCGGCCCCGAAGCCATGTCCGTCTGATCCAACCAGCCCTAACTGACCTTCCCACCACAAGGAGCCACCATGGCCGTCATCCACTACGAAGCCGACCTCGATCTCATCCGCGCCCGCAAGGTCGCCATCATCGGCTACGGCTCCCAGGGCCACGCCCACGCCCTCAACCTCCGCGACAGCGGCGTCAACGTCCGGGTGGGCCTCCATGCCGGCTCGGCCTCCAAGGCCAAGGCCGAGGCCCAGGGGCTGACGGTCTCCACGCCCGCCGAAGCCGCCGCCTGGGCCGACGTGATCATGATCCTCACGCCGGATACGGGGCAGGGCGAGCTGTACAAGAACGACATCGCGCCGCACCTCAAACCCGGCAAGACCCTGATGTTCGCCCACGGCTTCAACATCCGCTTCGGCCTCATCGTGCCCCCACCGGGCGTGGACGTGAGCCTCATCGCCCCGAAGAGCCCCGGCCACCGCGTGCGCGAGGTCTTCGTGGAGGGCGGCGGCACGCCGGCCCTGGTGGCCATCCACCAGGATGCCAGCGGCCAGGCCATGGCCCTGGCGCTCTCCTATGCCGCGGGTCTCGGGCTCACCCGCGCGGGTGTGCTGGAGACCACCTTCACGGAGGAGACCGAGACGGACCTCTTCGGCGAGAAAGCCGTGCTCTGCGGCGGCGCCAGCGCCCTCGTGAAGGCGGGTTTCGAAACCCTGGTGGAAGCCGGCTACCAGCCGGAGATCGCCTACTTCGAGTGCCTCCACGAGCTGAAGCTCATCGTGGACCTGATGTACCGGGGTGGCCTGGGCTTCATGCGCTACAGCATCAGCGACACCGCTGAGTACGGCGACTACACGGGCGGACCCCGCCTGGTGACCGCCGAGACCAAGGCAGAGATGAAGGAGATCCTGAAGGAGATCCAGGACGGCCGCTACGCCGCTGCTTGGATCGAGGAGAACAAGACGGGCCGCAAATGGTTCGAGGCTCAGCGCGCCGCCGACCACGACCATCCCATCGAGGTGGTGGGGCGGAAATTGCGCAAGATGATGCCCTTCCTGGACCCCGTCGAAGCTCCCGCACCCGCTAAAAAGAACTAGGGAATTCCCGTGACGGGGAACAGGTAACCTGACCCAGGGTCAATTGCTTGGGCCCCGTCATGAAGGATTGGCCTCACACTGGGTTCTGGTGTCGGCATTTCTCCCGCACCCCGGAGCCCAGCATGGCCGAGTCCTTTTTCAACACCGCGACTGCACCTACCCTTCAGGGCTGGCAGGCGCCGGGTTCCATGGACTTCCAGGCTGCTTTTCTCCGGGCTGGTGGCTGGGCGTTGCCCCGCACGGATGCCTTCCCCGATGCGGCCAAGCTGCGGGCGCGCCTGGAGGAACTCAAGGCCTCCATGCGCGAAGGCGGGAAGATCGGCCTCGACCTGCGTGGCCTGAGGGACAGCGCGGACAGTGTCATGGCCGCGGCCCGGGAGGCCGGTGTGGCCTTCCTCCTGCACACTGCGGAACTGCCGCCGTCGCTGGCCGTGCTGCGCCACGCCAACATGCCCCGCCTCGTGGCGGTGCAGAACCCCGAAGAAGGCGCCCGGGCCAAAGCCGGGGGCGCCGCTGCCCTGCTGGCCAGGGCCTGTGACGTGGCCTCCCTGCAGAGTCTGGGCCTGCCCGTGATGGCCATGGCCGACACCGAGGCCGAGGCCCGACAGGCCCTTGCCGATGGCGCCATCGGTCTGCAACCCCGCACCCCTTCACTGCTGGACGCGTCGCCCCTGGCGGCTTTCCGCGCGCGGCTGATGTCCGGTCTGGATGCCATGTCCCAGGCCTTCGTGCGCCGCGGTGCCTGCACCATGCCGCGCCTGCGCATCCGCAACCTGGACCTGGCCTATCCCATCCAGCAGGGTGGCATGGGCGTCGGAGTCTCCTGGGAAGGCCTGGCGGGTGCCGTAGCCAAGGAAGGCTGCGTGGGCCTGGTATCAGCCATCGGCACGGGCTACCACGGCTCGGCCAATCCCAAGATGCGCCTGGGCCGCCCGGATGGCACCGACGCGCTGAACCCGCCCAAGGCCCTGGAATGGATCGTCCGCGCCGCCCGGGAGCGTTCCGAAGGCCGTGGTGCTGTGGGCGTGAACATCCTCTGCGCCATCGAGGGCTACGAGGCCGCTGTGAAGGCCTCTCTTGCCGGCGGCGCCCAGATGATCGTGTCGGGGGCGGGCCTGCCCCTGGCGCTGCCAGGCTACGTGGGCGATGCGGACGTGGCCCTGGTGCCCATCGTGTCCTCTGGTCGCGCCCTGAGCGTGATCTGCAAGCAGTGGCAGCGGAAGTTCAACCGCCTGCCGGATGCCGTCGTGCTGGAAGGCCCCGAAAGCGGTGGCCACCAGGGCTTCAGCCACGATGCCTGCCTGGACCCCGCCCACACCTTGGAGAACATCCTGCCCGAGGTGATCGCGGAGCGGGACAAGTGGGGCGATTTCCCCATCCTCGTCGCGGGCGGCGTCTGGGACCACGCGGACATCCAGCGGTTCCTGGCGGCGGGCGCCGCCGGCGTGCAAATGGGCACGCGCTTCATCGGCACCTTCGAGTGCGATGCCTCGCCGATCTTCAAGGAGGTCATCCTCCGCGCCAAGGCCGAGGACATCGGCCTCATGAAGTCCCCCGTGGGCCTGCCCGCGCGCGGCGTGCGCACCTCCCTGCAGCGGCGCATCGAGGCCGGCACCGCGCCCCTGGTGCGCTGCGTGAGCAACTGCCTGTCGCCCTGCGGCCACGGCAAGGGCGCTGCCGCCGTGGGCTACTGCATCGCCGACCGTCTGGCCGACGCCATGCACGGCGACGAGGAGAGCGGCCTCTTCTTCACGGGCAGCAACGGCGCCAAGCTCCGCGAACTGGTGAGCGTCCGCGACCTCATCGAAGAACTGACCCAGGATCCGGGCCTCCAGCGCATCTACGCCTGAACGCCACCGATGAAGCGAGACTGCGCCTGCGAGGACTGAAAGCCAGAGGGGCGGTCCTCAACGTGGGGCCGCGGGGGTTGCCGCCATGGGCCTGTCCGTGGAGAAACCACCGCGAAAAATGAAAAATCAGCCACCGATGAACACCGATGAACACTGATCAAAGCTGATGAAATGCGCTGGGTCGCGAAAGGTGCTAGGCGAACTCTTCTGTACCAAGGTGATGAGCGAAGCTGGGGAAGCGAGAAGCCAAGAAAGAACAGGAGGCAAAGCAGGCGGGAGCCGAGTTGAGCGGGGGAGGCCGATCAGTGGATAGAGATGGCCCCTTTTTGTACAGCGACCACAGTTTCTTTTTTGCTGTAGGTGACTGAGTAGGTAGCTGATGTTCCTGTCTTATCAACGGAGAGGTCGAAGACAAGAGAGTAGGTAGCGTGATCACCGATGCTCACCTTCCCGGCCTCACCCTTCTTAACGATCACATTGGGAGCGGCAATCAGTTTGCCATCAGCTAGATCCGTGATCTCGGCCTTACAAAGGCAATCCTCGGGTCGATTAGGGGCCGGAGAGATTGAAACCGAAACCGACAGTCCAGCAACTTCCGAGGCGGACAGGAAATTCGTATTGGATGAAAGTCCAAGAAGGAAAGTTAGGGCAAGGAAGTAACGAATGAACCGCATGATCGACTCCTGAAGCGAGTCACGGGGTTGTGACTGTGACGAGGTTGAGGCCTAACGTTGAATTAGACGAACCTGACACTTTGATGGGAATGGTGTCTGGTCACGGGTTGTGGGGATGGTTTCGACTGCGGGCATGGGTTTCACGGCGATGCTCGCATGGGATAGGCAGGCCGGCAATTCCAAATGGAGGCCAGGTTGGAAACGGACGCATTGGGTCTGGGGCTCGAAGAGCCTGCGGGTTCATTTTATCGGTGTTCATCGGTGTTCATCGGTGGCTTCAAAAGCAATTAACCAGTGATGAACAGTGATGGACAGTGCTAGGGCAATGCCGTCTTTCATCCGCGTCCATCCGTGTTCATCCGTGGCTTTCCTTCTTTTGCCTGACCTTCCACAGGCTCTACGAAAGCGAATCCGCAGCCCGACGAACCGTGGTTGCGCAGCATCATCGTGCATCACTGTTCATCACCGGCTACTTTTCGTTTTTGGACCTGACGCCTTGTTCACCGGCTTCCGTACATCTGCGGCGACCGGCCCTCAGGACGCGTTCGGGTGCCGTTCCAGGAGCTGGCGCAGGGCCGGGTTGCGCCGGACGACGTCCTGGCGGCGCAGGTGGGCGATGAGCTGGGGCGGGGCCGCGCTCCAGCGGCCGATGTTCTGGATGAGCAGGGTGGACACGTAGGTGCGGCGGCAGAGCAGGGCGGTGGTATGGCCATCGAGGGTGAGACCCGTGAGGGTGCCGAGGCAGCGGCCCTCGGTGGTGAGGATGAGTTCCACGCGTTCCTCGCCGCCGCGCTGGTTGAAGCTGGCCCGCAGTGCCTCCCGGGCCATGCTGCGGGTCTGCTCCGGCGCATCGCGGGAAGTGGTCACGAGGTACTGCTCCAGCAGGCGCTTGGTGGACCAGAGCCGCCGGTAGAGGCCGGGTGGCAGGAGCGGATTCTGGAGCAGGGCGCGGCGGACGCCACCATCGTTGGTGAAGGCCGGGCGCGCGCCCAGGGCCTCCAGGCCCGCGGTGGTGCGGTGATGCAGCGCGATGAGCCGGGCATGGACCCCGCCGAGGCGCGGGTTCTCCAGCAGGGCGCGGATGACTTCGGCGGTGGGATCGAAGCACCAGGCGGTCAGATCCGGTTCCACGGCCACCTGGGCCTGCGCCACCCGCACATCGACCGAGCGATGATGCAGATGCTGCTCGAAGAGCTGGCGGTGGGTGGCGGTCCGGGCGGCGGCCAGGGGGGATCCCTCGGCGTCTTCCTCGCATGGGGCGGGTTCCGGCGTGAAGGATGGCTCCGAGGGCTGGCTGGGCGTCTCTGGGACCACTGCGCCGAGCTCCACCAGGGCTTCCAGCAAGGCAGTGATCTGCTCCTGGTCCATGCTCATGAGGGCGCCGAGCGTGGGCACGTCGAGGGTGCCGTCCAGCCGCGACAGCAGGTACCCCTGCAGGGGATCGAGGGGCAGGGCGAGCAGGTCGATCCCTTCCCGGGGCATGGGCTTCCAGGTCATGGGATGAGCCTAGATCCAAACGGGCATCGGCGGGATAGGGCAGGCTTCCGCCGGGCTGCTGGTTGGGTAGGGCCCAGGGGGCCGGGCCGGCTCAAGGCAATCCCGAGGTGGCGGCACCCTGCACGAGGGCGGCCCAGGCCTGCTTGGGGCTACCGTCATTCCGCCTCAGCCCCAGAGAACCCAGGTAGGCCTTGAATCCCGCGTCCGAAGGCAGGCCGTAGTAGGCGGCCAAGGCATTCACGGAAGCCTGGTCGAAGTCGTGCAGAAGGAAGACGTTCAGGAAGGGCATTTTCGCCGCCCCGAGGGAAGCCCAGGTGCCAAGGCCGGACGTGAAGAAGGCCGCCTGTGCCGCCTCGGAGCTGCCCAGGATGGCCGCATTGGCTGGATAGCCGAACTCCTGCACCACCACGGGACGGCCCCCAGTGAGGGCTACCATGGCAGGAAGGTCCGTGGCTGGGCGGTCGGCTCCGAGGGGTACGAAGCCTGCCCCCAGGGGGTAGTAGGTGAAGATGAGCAGATCGCAGGCGGCCGTGAGCCGGGCCGCCTCGCTGGGATGGGCCTGGGCCCCGCCGAAGGTCAGGGTCGTTCCCACTTTAACGCCGGGCCATTTCGCCCGGGCGTAGGCGGCCACATCGTCGAGAAAGGTCTTGTAGGCCACCCATTCCCCGGTGGCTGCCAAGTGGACATCCACTTCGTTGCCGATGGACAGATAGGTGACCCGGCCCTGCAGCCCGGCGCCCAGCTGGTCGAGAAGGGCCTTGAAGCGGTTTCGCATGACGGCTGAATCCCAGGCGGTGGTGAGCAGATCCCTGGGGACGTCCCGGACCACGGTGTTGATGACCTGGAGGCCGATGAGCTGCTGGGAGATGCCCGCAGAGGCGCTGTCCGCGGCGGTGCTGCCGACCCGGGTCACGGTGAAGGTGCCGGGTGTGGACTCGAGCGCGGTGCCCCAGCCGTAGGAGGCGAACTCACCCCGGGCACCCGCTCCCTGCACCAGGCTGCGGGCTTCGATCAGATCGGCCACCGTGGATTGGGGGTAGTTCTTCGGAAGGGCCGAGACGGCGAGCACCCGGTGGACTGCCGGGGGGGTAGGGGTCGGGGAATCGCCGCTCCTGCCACCACAGGCCATGAACGAGAGGAGACCCATCAAAGCCAAGCCTGGTCTGATGTTCATGGGTCCTCCGAGCGTTCCCCATGATAAGGGACTCCGGGTCTTCCACGGGACTCAGCGGGACGCCGAAATCAGGCGGGGGCCATTTTTAACAGCCACGGCATCCAGGCCTTGAAGGCGGGGGTCCAATAGGCCCAGTCGTGGCCGCCGGGACGGAGTTCCAGTCGGATCGCCCGGTCGTGGTCCCCACAGACCTTGGCGAAACTGCGGCAGACCTCCGCCAGCCCGTACTTGTCCTCGGTGCCGCAGCCGACCACCAGCTCAGCCCCACCACCGAGGTGTTTCCAGGGATTCCAGGGCGCGAACAACAGGGGCTCCTGGGGGAAGGTTGCCTTCAGGCTCCACCGGAGGAACCACTGCACCTGCTCGAAAGGCGGCTCCACCAGGGCGGGGGAAAGGGCCAGGCACTTCGAGAAGGCACCGGTGCGGCCGGCGAGATTCAGGGCCCCGAACCCGCCCATGCTGAGCCCCGCGACGGACCGTGCCGCGGGACTGCCGCCGAACCCGGGATGGCGGGCCTCCAGCAGTGGGATGAGTTCTTCCAGGAGGAAGCGCTCATAGGGAAAACTGCCATCCGCCCGGTCTGCATACCAGCTCCGGAAGTGCGTCACCGCCACCCAGAGGCTGGGAGGGAGGCTGCCCTTGGCCTCCTGGTCGGACAGAAAGTCCTCCAGGCCTTCCTTGATGAAATGCTTCGGTCCATCGAAGGCGCCCGGCAGGAAGAGCACCAGCCGCAGGGGCGCGGCCGGATGGGCCGACTGCCAGCGGGCCACGACCGAAGGCGACGGCACGTGGATGGCAACGGGCACGTCCCGGCCCAGGAGCCGCGAGTGGATGGTTTCCAAGCCGGCGCCGGAAGCCGGGCCACACAGGATCGCTGCCACGCAGGCGAGGATTCGCCCAATCTGCACGGAACACCCCCTTCCAGGATGCCCGTTGGATGCCTGCCAGGCCCATCCCGGCCTCGGGGAAAAGTTGGACTACTCCTCCACCACGCCCTTCAACCAGGCCTTGCTCCGCAGGCGCTCGACACTGGTCTCAGGGAAGAGATCCAGGGGGCTCTTGCCCTCGAGGCCCAGGCGGGGCACGACGGCGCAGCTGAAGCCCAGCCGCGCGCCTTCCTGCAGGCGCAGGGGGAGCTGGGCCACGGGGCGCACTTCGCCCGTGAGGCCCACTTCGCCCATGAAGAGGCATTTCTCCGCCAGCAGGCGGCCCCCGGCGCTGCTGCAGAGGGCGGCGATGACCGCGAGGTCAGCGGCGGGATCCTCGATCTCCAGACCACCGGCCACGTTCAGGTAGACATCGCGATCGTGGAGCTGCACGCCACCGCGGCGCTCGGCCACGGCGCAGAGCATGGCCAGCCGGGGCCCGTCGATGCCCAGGGCCGTGCGGCGGGGGATGCCCAGGCCCGCGGAGGCCACCAGGGCTTGGATCTCCACCACCATGGGCCGGGTGCCGCTGAGCACGACAGTGGCGGCGCAGCCCGGTCGTGGTTCCGCGTCCAGGAAGAAGGGATTGCCCTCCGCGGCCACCAGACCCTTTTCGGTCATGGCGAAGACGCCCAGCTCGAAGGCCGCGCCGAAGCGGTTCTTCAGGGCGCGCAGCAGGCGATGGTGGTGGTGCCGGTCCCCTTCGAAGGCCAACACGGTGTCCACCAGGTGCTCCAGTACCTTGGGCCCGGCGAGGCTGCCGTCCTTGGTGACGTGGCCCACCAGCACCAGGGGCGTGCCCGTGGTCTTGGCCCAGCGGGTGAGCATGGCCGCGCAGCCGCGCACTTGGCTCACGGAGCCCGCGCTGCTTTCGAAATCCGGATCGAAGAGGGTCTGGATGCTGTCCACCAGCAGCAGGTCCGGCTTCATACGCTCGGCTTCCTCGAGGATGCGGCGCACGTCGGTTTCGGCCAGCAGGTGGATGCCGGGGTGCTCGGCGCCCAGGCGCTGGGCCCGCAGCTTGATCTGGCGCTCGCTCTCTTCGCCGCTGGCGTAGAGCACGCGACCATTCGTGGTGGCGGCCCACTGCAGCAGCAGGGTGGACTTGCCGATGCCCGGCTCGCCGCCCAGCAGGGCCACCATGCCCGGCACCACGCCGCCGCCCAGCACCCGGTCCAGTTCACGGATGCCCGTGGGCGTGCGCTGGGCGTCGGAGACGTCCACATCCGCCAGGGCCACGGGGCCCGAATAGTGGCTTTGCGCATAGGCGCTGCCGGCCCGCTGCAGGTCGCGCTTCAGGGTTCCCCGCACTTCCTGGACCGTATCCCAGGCGCCGCAGCCGGTGCACTTGCCCATGGCCTTGGGATGCCGCGCCCCGCAGGCCGTGCACTCGTAGAGCGGTGAGGCCTTGGCCATCAGGCCTGCACTTCGCGCTGGATGAAGGCCACGATGTCGTCGGTGTTGGTGCCGGGCTGGAAGATCTCCCGGATGCCCAGGGCCTTGAGGCCGGGCAGGTCGTCATCGGGGATGATGCCGCCGGCAAATACCAGCACGTCGTCCGCGCCCTGCTCTTTCAGGAGTCGGAGCACCTCGGGGAAGATCTGGTTGTGGGCCCCGCTGAGGATGCTCATGCCCAGCACCCGCGCGTCCTCCTGGACCACGGCCGCCACGATCTGCTGGGGCGTCTGGCGCAGGCCGGTGTAGATCACTTCCATGCCGGCGTCCCGCAGGGCGCGCGCCACGACCTTGGCGCCACGGTCGTGGCCATCGAGACCGGGCTTGGCGATCACGACGCGGATGGGTGCTTGGTTCATGGTGAGCTCCAGGGTAGGGGGCCGCTACAGAATAGCCAGGGTTGCCCTACCAGTTCTCGGTCTGCCTCAGTGCCTCGTAGAGGCCGACGGCCGCGGCCTGGGCCAGGTTCAAGCTGCGGTGGTGATCGCCCACCATGGGGATACGCACCAGGTTGTCAGGATGGGCAGCCAGGATGTCCTCGGGCAGACCGACCGTTTCCCGGCCGAAGACGAGCCCATCACCGTAGGCCCAGGGCACCTGGGTGTGGCGTTTGCGGCCCTTGGTGCTGAAGAACCACAGGTGCTTGGCGGGGTTCCGGGCCATGAAGTCGGCCCAGTCCTCGTAGTGGGTAGGTTCCAGCTTTTCCCAGTAGTCCAGCCCCGCCCGGCGCAGGTAGTAGTCCGTGGTCTCGAAGCCCAGGGGATGGATGAGGTGGAGTTGGGCGTTGTTGTTCACGCAGAGGCGGCCGATGCTTCCGGTATTCTGCGGAATCTCCGGTTGATGCAGGATGATGTGAAACATGGGAGGACCCCGATGAGCGCCCTTACGAGCGAATGCCTGTTCTGCAAGATTGCGCGGAAGGAGATTCCCGCCGCCATCGTCCATGAAGATGACATCCTACTCGCCTTTAAGGATATCTTCCCACAGGCGCCCGTCCACCTGCTCATCATTCCGAAGGCCCATTGCGAGGGCCTGGGGGACCTGACCCCCGAAACGGCTGCTGCCGCGGCCCTCATTCCCCAATTGGCAGCCCGACTCGCGGTGGAACAGGGCCTTCAGTCCGACGGCTGGCGCCTGCTCAGCAACTGCGGCGCCGATGCCGGCCAGACGGTGTTCCATCTGCATTTCCATCTGCTGGGGGGCAAGCCGCTGGGCGCCAAGCTCTGCCAGTAGCTGTACCGTGTCGGATGGCCTACTTCAACATGTGCAAGAGGGGATTGAACACCTGCACCACCACGCCGCCGAAGGACGGGTTGAGGGTTGCCAGGAGCAGCAGCAGGGGCACAAGCACGTAGCGGCAGGCGTTTTCCACGAGGCCGAGGCTGAGCTGTACCTTGCCCGGCTCCGTCCCCTCCATCCGGCATAGGATGGGGTCCCGTTCCATCTGGATGATGCGGAAGACCACCCAGCCCGCCATGACCAGCAGGAGGGTGGCGAGGATGGTCAGCACTTCAGTCTTGGGCTGGAAGTCGAAGGCGGCCACGGCCAGCACCAGCAGGAGCATGGAGCCCAGGGACCCGATCAACAGGTGCCGGGCCACCAGGAAGGCCTGCCGGATGAAGCTGATGGCGCGAAGAGCGTAGAACAGGTCCACGTCGTTCTGACGTGAGGATGCCAGGTCAGGCAGCTTCCGGCAGGCGGCGAGCAGTGATTCGCCACAGGCACTCATCTTGCCCGCCACCTTGAAGCGGAAGACCCAGCGGGCGTGGTCGCTCGTGCCCTTCTGCCCCCGGGGAATGGTGGCCTCCTCGCGGGCCAGGGCGGCGAGGCAGGTGGCGTACTTCGGATCTACCCCGGAGACCCAGTCCTTCTGGTTCTCCAGGATCTCCCGGCCCCGCAGGCTGGAGCGATGGGTCCGAAGCCCCCGGCCCAGGGCCCGCATGGCATTCCAGTTCATGAGCTTCCCCGCCTCGGAGAAGGCCTCGCGGTAGTGCGAGAAGTCCAACTCCTCCAGGATCCGGTTCAACTCCTGCCAGCCCCGGTGCAGTTGCCAGAAAAGGAAGAAGGAGGCCACCAGGACGCACCCGCCCACACCCACCACTAGGGCTGTGACGCCGGGGACTTCCATGAGGGGGCGGAGCAGCCCCCCAGGCAGGATCCACTGGAAGGCCAGGATGATGCCCACGATGAGGAAGATGCGCTTTTTGGCATGCAGACCCCGGAAATGTCGAAGGGGCGGTTCCGGTCCCTTGGAAAGACCGACCGGGTTGGGCCAGAAGGCCGCATGTTCCTGGCGCCGCACGTCGAACCAGGTCCTCAGCAGGACGGCCAGCCCGGCGGTGAGGAACACCATGGTGGGAATGAGGGAGACGCCCCGGCCCGGGGAGGTGAAGCGGAGGTAGCCCGGAATGAAGACGAGGAAATGGGTCGCGCCCCAGATGGCCACGCCGAGGGCGGGCAACAGGGCCAGGAGCAGGAAAGGGAGGGCGCGGGCCCAACCCCAGCGACCCCGCAGGGCCTGGCCCGTGACGACGAGCAGGGCGGCCCAGGCGGCCAGACTAAGCCATAGGAAGGTGTCACCCCAGTGCGGCCCATTCAGCACCGCCAGGGGCAGGAGGTAGCCCACTCCAAGGAGGGAGACGGTGGCCAGGGCCAGCAGGGCCCCGGCGGCCAGATCGCTATAGGGCCGCAGGCTGGGCTCGCTCTCCCGGATCTTCCTCACCTCCAGCAGTGGCTTGAGGAAGACCCAGCCGGAAACCCCCCCGAGCAGGAGCAGGAGCAGGCTTAATTGCAGGAGCCGGGAATGGACGTACTGGATCAGATCGGAGCTGTGCTTGGCCCCTTGCAGGAAGGTCTGTTCGACCTGACGATCCCAGCCGAGGGCGCCTGCCGCTGAGGTGACCTCGAGACCGCCATGGCGCAGGGGCCAGATGCTGCCGCTCTTCACGATGGAAACGAAGCCCTGCTTGCCCCACAACCGGCGATCCGGATCGGCGGCCCTGTCCGGGTCCAAGGCCAGGAGCGTGGCGTAGTAGGCCGCGTATTCCCCCTCCGATGTGAAGCGGACTTCGGATTCCAGTTCCCCTTTCTTGAGGGAGACGATGCGCATGGCATCCGTCAGCGGATAGCCACCGAACAGCACCATCCCATCCATGGCGGCGCTGAAGTTCGGGTGCGCGAAGAGGACATGGTTGCCGCTGGTGGTGAAGAGGGTGCAGCTGGGATGGTAGGCGCGGATCCGTTCGGCCAGGAAGATCAGATCCTGCGGATCCGAGGCGGAGATACCGACATGGGTGTAGCCCCGCCGGCTGAGGCTGAGGATGGTGCCGGCCAAGGTCAATTCCGTGTTCCGGAGGGCGTCCGCAGAGTACTGCGGGACGGTGTCCAGCACCCGCTGGGCATCATCTTCGGAGGGTCCCAGCAGGGTCGAAGGCAGCACCAGGCCTGTTTCTCCTCCGCCTTTGGCGAGATTGTGCTCCAAGGCGCGCCGCTCAGCCCGCAACTGCGACAGGCCCATGGGGAAGAGGATCTGAGTCACGCCGGCATCGGGATGGCGGACGGCGCCGGGGCGCAGGTTGTAGACCGTGTTGGATTCCGTGAAGAGGGCCACCTTGGAGGCTTCTTTCGGCCAGCCGGCCTCCTTACGGTACCAGCCGAGCAGCAGGTCCTTGGAGGCCCCCGACAGGTTGCAGATCCAGGGTGAGATCCACAGGCGCGAGGCAGCGTTGCCTCCAACCATGGTGGCGAGGTTTTCGGCTGCGCTCGCATCGATGGTCGTCGTGCCCTGGACCCTGATCGGGGGTGCAGTGGCAAGTTGGAAATGTTCTTCCAGGGCAGCGCCCAGGGAGGTGAGGCTCCCCGAGAACTGGGGGCCGATGATCGTGATGGGAGGCCCATCGCCAGGCCCCCTGACCTTGGCGGCGAGTTGGAGGGCCCGCCGCAGGGCTTCGCGGTTGATGCCCAGCGACTGGCTCTCGCCCACGATGAACAGGGCGTGGTAGGCCGTGGGACCGCCCTTGGGATCGGTGGCTCGGCGCTCCCGGGCCAACCAGATGAGCCCCGGGCTGGCATCGGGATAATCGGAGGAAATGCCATGCCCGGCTTCATCCTTGGGATTGGCCTCCCAGGGGAGGAAGAAGGCCCGGGGGAAATAATTGAATTCCTTGAAGGCCCGCTGCACTGCATTCAAGCGCAGGTCGAACCAGAAGGCCATGTGGGTGCGCTGGGGATCCGGCAAGGTGAGGATGGTGACGCCCAGGGTTGGCGAACCTTCCCTCAGCCTTTCCTGCAGGCTCTGTTCCAGCAGCTTTTCCACTGCCGTGACTTTCTGGACCCGCTTGGCTTCGAGGGCCTTCCGGGTTGCAACCTCTCCACTCTTTCCGGTTTTGCTGCCGGGCAGGCTGATCCCGAGACCTGGTACCAGGGCCAGCAGGGCCGTAAAGCCCACGCCCAGGGTGAGGGGAGAGAAGACCTTGCTCAACAGGTGCTCCCG
This sequence comes from Holophagales bacterium, assembly GCA_038324335.1. Lineage (GTDB taxonomy): Bacteria > Acidobacteriota > Holophagae > Holophagales > Holophagaceae > Geothrix. Next base: position 11,996 of record JBBQHW010000017.1, on the reverse strand, counting down.
CGGCGATTCGGCGGGCTCACATCGTCACGGTGGAGGCTTCGCCGTCTTCGTGAAGAAGCCGGTCCAGGTCCTTCCAGGCGATGGCGAAGCGGCCGTGGAGGCCCCAGTCGGGACCCCAGGAGTTGATGGCCCACACCAGTTTCTTTTCCGCATCCACGCCCAGCAGTTCGAAGGCGTGGCCGCCACGCACAGCACCGCCCAGCTTCACCAGCCCATGGGCATCCGGCTTGTCGAAGCCCTCGTACCAGTTCAGGCCGACTTCCACGGGGCCAATGGTCGAGAGGGTCTTGAGGACGTCTTCGAGGCTGAAACACCAGCGATAGCCCTTGGTGTAGCCCATGCTGTTGAGGGCCTTCATGGCCGCCAGCACCGTCGATCCGGTGTCCTTGGGGGGCCAGGCGCCCACGATGGTGTCGTGGTGGGAGGATTCGGTATAAATCTGGCGGGCCAGGGCCTCGGTATAGCGGATGCCCGCTTTCCGATAGGGTTGGGTGCAGGCAACGCCCACGGCGCCATTGCCAGTGCAGGATCCCAATTCCCCCTGGTTGAAGGCCTTCAAGGTGCGCTTCCAGGTGTGGGTCTGAATTTCGGCTCCTTTCTTCAGCAGCACGGGATAGTCCCAGCTGCGGTCGTCGAAATGCACGTGGCGTCCGAGGCGACCCCCGTGCTTCGAGTGATGTTCGTGGATCAGGGCGACGCGGTGTGGATGGGTCTCTTTCGCCACTTTGCTTCTCCTAGAGTGGGTGGTTGACGGGGTCCTTCGATAGCCGGCCCTTGTGCCTGGAGACTCCCCCCAGACCATGCTTCTTGAGCAGTTTTCCGAGGCTGCGCCGCTCCTTGCCCGCGAGCTTGGCCGCGAGGCTGATGTTGCCCCGGGCCGTGTCCAACAGGCCCAGCAGGTAGCCCCGCTCGAAGGCTTCGACGGCCTGGGCCTTGGCCCGATTGAAGGTGAGATCCCCAGAGGTGGGCTCGGGACTCTCCAGAGGCGCCGCCACCAGGCCCTTGGGCGCTTCGATCCACATGACGGGACCTTCGGACAGCAGGTACTCCCGGTAGAGGATGTTTTCCAGTTCACGGATGTTGCCGGGCCACCGATAGCTGCCCATCCAGGCCAGGGATTGGGGGTGGATGACCTTCCTCCCCAATCCGAAGCGCTTGTCACAGGCCTCCAGGAACCAGGCGGCCAGGCGTTCCACATCCCCTTTCCGTTCGCGCAGGGGGGCCAACTCGAGGCAGAGAATGCGCAGGCGGTAGAGGAGATCCGCCCGGAAGGCTCCCCGCTCGGCCAGCAGCGGCAGGCTCGCGTTGCTGGCGGCCAGGATCCGGACGTTGCCGTGTTCCACCTGCCGCGCTCCCAGGGGCCTGAATTCCTGGTCCTGGAGAAAGCGCAGAAGGGTCACCTGGCCTTTCGGTGACAGCGCATCGACTTCATCCAGAAAGAGCGTGCCGCCCTCGGCCAGGGTCACGAGGCCCGGTTGGTTGTCCTTGGCGTCGGTGAAGGCGCCCTTCCGGTGTCCGAACAACTCGCTCTCGATGAGGGCATCCGGGATGGCGCCGCAGTTGACCGGGATGAAGGGCCGATCCTGGCGGGCGCTCTGGTAGTGGATGGCCCTAGCCGCCAGCTCCTTGCCGGTGCCCGTCTCGCCCTCGATGAGCACCGGCGCATCGCAGGCCGCCATGCGGGCGATGAGGCGGACGATCTCTCGGAAGGCAGAAGACTGACCGACCATGAATTACCCTCGGTGCGAATGGTTTGGATTGGGTGCTGATGAGGCAATATAGACCCATTCGATTGGGATGCAAGGCGACACCAATGCCGATTTTTTGAGCCAGCCACTCAAATAACGCAGAGCCAATCATTGCGGGTGCCAGGTGGTCAGCCGCCATCCACTACCGACGGAAGCCCGAGTTCCTCAGTCACTGGGTACATGGGTCAAAACGAACCCAGGTTGGTCGATTATTATTTAAAAATTGATATAACTAACATTAATTATCAAATTGTTGTCAGGGGATGGGTCATTGGTACTCCTGTTGATGTCATTGCGTATTTTTTCCATCTGATGAATATGCAGCAACTTGACTCATTCAAGGGAGATTGGCCCATCGATTGCCAAGGAAGGGATCCATCGCCACCTCCGGTGCCGAATGACCCCGTTCCCCACTTCCGATCCGAGCGAGATATGCCGAGGCATTCTGCAGTACCTCCAGGACCATCCCGAGGCGGCCGACAGCCTGGATGGCATCGCCTCGTGGTGGCTGCCCCAGTCGGGCCAGTCCGTGACCCTCGAGTCGGTCCAGGCGGCTCTGGCTCAGCTTGTGGAGGGGCATCGGATCGCCCGCATCGACCTGGCGGATGGCCGGACCCTGTTCCAGAGCATCGACAAGGTTTCTGGCTCGAACCCCACTTGGAAACCACCCAGTCCTAGGAGACGACCGTGAGCAGTGTGCTTGAACAGGCCCTCGCCTTCACCCTCGGCAATGAAGGTGGCTACGTGAATCACCCCGCCGATCCCGGGGGTGCCACCAACTTCGGCATCATCCAGCGGAACCTGGACCGGTGGAATGGGGCCCATCCGGAGCTGGGTTTCCCGGGCGACGTGAAGAACCTGACCCAGGCCCAGGCCCAGGCCATCTACCGTTCCGACTACTGGCGTTGGGATGCCATCCTGGCCCCCGCCATTGCCATCAAGCTTTTCGACATCGGCGTGAACTGCGGCACGGGGACTTCGATCAAGCTCCTCCAGAAGGCCGTGAACACCCTCGTGGATCCACCCATTGCGGTGGATGGCCAGCTGGGCCCCGGCACCCTGGGGGCCGCGAACGCCCAGGCACCAGACGCCCTGATGCAGGCCCTCTGCCAGATCCAGAAGAACTACTACCAGGCCATCGTCGATCACAACCCATCCCAGTCCGTTTTCCTGAAGGGCTGGTTCACGCGTGCCGCAAGAATTCCGGAGGTGGCAAGTGGACTTTGACTGGAAAGCGCTCGTCAAGAGCATCGCCCCCACCATCGGAACGGCGTTGGGAGGCCCGCTTGGCGGCGTCGCCGGGCTGGCCCTCACCCGGGCGCTGGGCATCAGCGATGACGCGGCGAAAAGTGATGCCACCATGGCCGCCGCGGTGCAGGGCGCGAGTCCCGATCAGCTGCTCGCCCTGAAGAAGGCCGACCAGGATTTCGCCATCCAGATGCAGAAGCTGGGCTTCGAGAACATCCAGGCCCTGGAGGCCATCGCAGCCGGGGACCGGGCCAACGCGCGCACCCGTGAAATCCAGGTGAGAGACTGGATGCCCAAGTCGCTGGGCATCCTCATCACCCTGGGCTTTTTCGGAATGCTGTATTGGATGATGCGCCACGAGGTGCCCGCCGCGAACAAGGACATGCTCAACATCCTGCTGGGATCCTTGGGTTCAGCCTGGATCGGGGTCGTGACCTACTACTTCGGCTCCAGCGCGGGCTCCGCCCGCAAGACTGAACTCATGTCGTCGAAGCCAGGGGGCGGTGGCTGATGAGCCAAGTGCCGCCTGCGACGCCGCAGCCAACCCCGCCCGACTGGAGAGGGGCGGCCGGGTCGAGCCTGGTCCCGGTGGAACCCCAGCCCATGGCGGACTGGTTCCATCCGGCCCAGCTCGCCGCCACGGCGATCCAGGTGGTCATCTCCACGGTATTCGGTCGGCAGGCGGATCATCGGGTCCTGGAGGCGCTCACCTCGGGACCCTGCGGCGCCTACGACTACAGCGCGGGGGAAGCCTTCATCTTCGACTACGTCGCGGATACGGGGGATGGCTGGAATTCCACCTACACCCTGGCCTACCACCTGGCCCAGCCGCGGCTGGAACTGCTTCCGGGAAGCGGCACCCTTAGTCTGCCGCGGGGCCAGGTGCTGATCTTCGGCGGGGATGAAGTCTATCCCGTGGCCGACCGGGCCCAGTACGAGCGGCGCCTCGTGGGCCCTTTCGAAACGGCCATGGCCCTGAGCCCGGGTGAGGCGGACGCGCCGCACGTGTTCGCCATCCCCGGCAACCACGACTGGTACGACAGCCTCGTGTCCTTCACCCGGCTCTTCGTGGGCAAGAGCTGGCTGGCCGCCTGGCGCAGCCTGCAGACCCGGAGCTATTTCGCCTTGAAGCTGCCCCAGGGTTGGTGGCTCATGGGCGTGGACGTCCAGCTGGATTCCGACCTCGACACGGCCCAACTCGAGTACTTCAAGTCTGTGGCCAGCCAGATACCGCCGGGCGATCGCATCATTCTCTGCCTGCCCGAACCCCACTGGATCTACCAGCAGGAGCGGGATACCGGCCACTGGGACCGGGCCCCCTGGGACCGTCCGGATTCAAGCACGGACGGCGAGCGTCCTATCCGATCGAACCTGGATTTCCTGGAGCGGAAACTGTTCAAGAACCAGGTCGCCGTCATGCTCGCCGGCGATCTCCACCACTACCGCCGCCATGCCCACGCCGATGGCCGGCAGAAGATCGTGGCCGGCGGGGGTGGGGCCTTCATGCATGCCACGCACCCCTGGTCCGAGACCCCCCTGGCCGAGGGCTCTGAATTGAAGCGCGTCTGGCCCTCCGCTTCCGAATCCCGCTCCCTCGCCTGGGGCAACCTGAAGTTCCCCTGGCTGCATTGGCGCCTGGGCCTCCTCATCGGTCTCTGCTACCTGCTCATCGACTGGACCCTGCAGGTGGACATCTCTTCCTATGGAATCCGGCAGGCTGGGGCTGCGCTCAGCATGGCCTTGCTGGAAGCCCTGCGGCGCCCCGGGGGCGCCTTCCTGGTGCTCGGCCTGCTGGGGGCCTTCATCCTTTTCGCCGCTCCTGAAAGCCGGCGCTTCCGCTGGATCGCAGGCGCTCTCCATGGCCTCGGTCACCTGCAACTCTGCTTCCTGCTGGGCTGGGGCGCCACCCGCCTCACGGTGGTTGGTTGGGGCCTGGCTTTCGCGAGCGCAGGGCAATTCCTGGTGGGCGGTGCCCTCGTATTCCTGGGCGGGGCCCTGCTGGGGACGCTGCTCCTCGGACTCTACCTGCTGGTCGCGCAAAACGTCTTCCGGCACCACTGGAACGAGGCCTCCAGTGGCCTCGCCATTCCCGACTGGAAGAACTTCCTGCGGCTTCAGATCGATGCCACTGGCGCGCTGACGATCTTTCCCATTGGCTTCCGGCGGGTGCCGCGCCGCTGGAAGCCCGGTGCAGCCCGTCCTATGGGACCGCGATTGGAACCCGACGATCCCGCCTTCACGGGCCCTGAATGCATCGAGGCCCCCATCCGGGTGGCCGGGAGGCCACGCCCATGACCCTCGTGGCGGAGACGTCCATCCCTTTCAGCGCCGGTGATGGCCGGGCCCTGCGTCTGCGCCGGTTGGGGCAGGGTGCCGAAGCACCGAAGGGACCGGTCCTGCTCGTGCATGGCGCCGGGGTGCGCTCGAGCATCTTCCAGGCCCCCACCCGCGAGAACCTGATCCAGCGCCTGGTGGCCGAGGGCTACGACGTCTGGCTGGAGGATTGGCGCGCCAGCATAGACTTGCCGCCCTGCGACTGGACCCTGGATCAGGCCGCCCTGTACGATCATCCGAAGGCCGTGCAGAAGGTGGTGGAGGTGACCGGCCAGCCGCGGCTCAAGGCCGTGATCCATTGCCAGGGCTCCACCAGCTTCGCCATGTCGGCGCTGGCGGGACTCATTCCCGAGGTGGACACCATCGTCACCAACGCGGTATCCCTCTGTCCGGTCATCCCGGCCTTCTCCCGCTTCAAGCTCGCCGTCACGCTGCCCCTGGTCCACAAGTTCATGGACGGCCTGGATCCCCAGTGGGGCGAGCATGCGCCGGACTGGAAGGCCAAGCTCATCCGGGCCGTCGCCGTGTACACCCACTTCGAAGCCGAGAACGACGTCAGTAAGCTGGTCAGCTTCACTTACGGCTCCGGCCATCCCGCCCTTTGGCGCCACGAGAACCTCAACGCGGCGACCTTGGACTGGCTGCGGCACGAGTTCGCCCGGGTGCCCCTTACCTTCTTCGAACAGATCCGAATCTGCGTGGGGGCGGGCCATCTCGTGAGCGTGGACGGCCATCCTGAGCTGCCCACGGACTACGCCGCCGGTCCCCTGCGCACCGAAGCCCGCTGGACCTTCCTGGCGGGGGAACGCAACCGCTGCTTCCTGCCCGAAAGTCAGGTCCGGGCCCATGCCCACTTCGAGGCCCGGCAGCCAGGCCGTCATCACCTGCACCTCTTCCCCACCTACAGCCACCTGGACATCTTCATGGGCCAGGCGGCCAGCACGGAAGTCTTCCCCGTGATCCTGGCGGCCCTCGCGGCCCCGAACTGAGGCACTTCATGGGCATCCCCTCCCGCGTCCTCCGAGCCACCGGCCGTCATGCGCTGGTGGATGGCATCCCCTTTCAGCTGCCAGTGCTCTGCGAGGAGAGCCCGGCCCTCTTCGCGGTCTTCTCCATCGACGCGGACAAGGCCTCGGCCCTGCTTCCCGGCAACGAGATCCATCCCTTCCGGTTCTGGAACAAGGGCCTGCTGGTGGTGTCGGTGATGGACTACCGGAAGACGAGCATCGGCAAGTACATCGAATTCAGCGTGGGCATCGCCTGCACCCATGGCCGCAACCCCGCGCCCCGACTGCTTCCGGCGCTCCTGCCCTGGTTCTACCACACCGGCCAATTCGTGGTGGAGTTGCCGGTGAGTTCCGAGATTTCCACCAAGGGCGGCAAGGGCATCTGGGGCATGCCCAAACACCAGGGCAGCCTTGACTACCAGATCACGGACCAGACCGTGAGCAGCCAGTACGACCTGGACGGCCAGCTGGGCATCCGCATCACGATCCAGCAGCCGGGCCGGGCCTGGCTGCCGCTTTCGGTGACGGCGTCCAACTACTGCGCCTACCGGGGCATGATCTGGAAGTCGAACCTGCACTTCAAGGCCAAGGCGGCGTTGACGTTGTTGAGGAAGGGCAGCGCGGAGCTGCTCATCGGCGAGCACCCGCGGCTGGCGGCGCTGAAGGGCCTCGACATCGGCAAGGAGGCCCTCTTCACGGCCTTTATCCCCTCGGCCCAGGGTGTCCTCGACGACCACGTGGAGGGCTGGTTCTATTCGGAACCAAACCCCATCACCACGCGCCCCGAAGGCTTCGAAAGCGTGGTGAACCTCGGCCTGGGGCAGGACTGGCCCCCGGCCCCCACCGCGAACGGCAGGAAGCCCCAATGAACCGCCCGGCCTTCATCGCCCTTAATGCGCTCTTCCTCTTCCTATGCGCCTCCATGTATCTCGGCACCGGCTGGTCACTGTGGCTCTTCTCCTTCGAGGTGGCGCCCCACCTCACGCCGGCCAACTACTATTACGCCTTCATCCCCCAGGTCCTGGCGGCGACCAAATTCTTCACATACATGACGGCCCTCATGGGCGTGTCCGGCCTCCTGCTGGCCTGGCAGTTGCGCCACGACAAGGGCAAGTGGGCTCCCATCCTCACCATGGTGGCCGTGGCTGCTGCCACCTGGCTCACCCTCCAGTACATTTTCCCTTACAACCACACACTGGAGGCGAAGGTCCAGGACATGGCGCTCCTCCAGGCGACCCTCGCGAAATGGATCGCCCTCAATAAGGTGCGGATCTCGCTTTGGACCGTGCAATGGGTCGCCATGGGTTGGCTCTTCTTCCGCTGGGCCGTGGCCGCCATGGAGGGGAACCCGCATGGCTAGCCCACGCCTGCGCCTGATCCTGCAGGTCATTGCCGTGGTCACGGTGGTGAGCGGGGCCGTGCAGATGGTCCTGCCCAGCTTCGTGCTCCACCTGGTGGGCGGGCCGGACAACCCCGGCGCTCGGCACTTCTTCGGCATCGTGGGCATGTTCATGGTGCTCTTCGGCGGCCTGGCCTTCCAGGCGCTCAAGGCCCCGGAAGGCCAGCAGGCCTTGCCCCTGCGCTGGGCGGCCCTGCAGAAGCTGGGCGCCTCAGCGGCCGTGGGTCTGGGTTTCCACCATGGTCTGTTCGGAGTGATGGCCTTGCTCGTGGCGGGCTTCGACCTGCTGTCGGCGCTGTTGTTCCTCCTCTACCTGCGCCAGCTTTCAGGAGCGTCCCGATGACGCGCTGCACCCTGGCCGCGCCCGCGGGAACAGGCCCCCGCCGGGCCCTGCTGTTGGCGGGGGGTGGCATGCGGGTGGCGTGGCAGGCCGGCGTGCTACTGGCCCTGGACGCAGCGGGACTGCGCTTCCAGCATTTCGACGGTGCCTCGGGTGGCACCCTCAACCTGGCCATGCTGCTCTCTGGCCAGTCGCCCGCCGAGATGGCGCAACGCTGGCGGGCCCTGAACCTCAAGGACTTCATCTCGCTGCTGCCCCTGGAAGAGTACTTGAAGGGCGCCTGGCCCGCCCTGGGCGACGCTGATGGGGTGCGCAACAAGGTGTTCCCGGGCCTGGGCATCGATTTCGACCGGCTGCGGGCCTGCGAGGATGTGACCGCCACCTTCAACCTCTGCAACTTCACCCACAAGACGCTGGAAGTCATGGAGCACACGGCCATGGGGCCTGAGTTGCTCGTGGCCGCCCTGTCCCTGCCGGCCTTCATGCCCGCCGTGCGGTGGCAGGGCATGACCTATACCGACGCCGTCTGGATCAAGGACACGAACCTGTGGGAGGCGGTGCGGCGCGGCGCCGAGGAGCTCTGGCTGCTCTGGTGCATCGGCAACACGCCCACCTACCGCGACGGGGCCTTCCCCCAGTACGTCCACATGATCGAGATGAGCGCCAACGGCGCCCTCTTCGAGGAGCTCAGCCGCATCCGCGATCTGAACGAGCGAATCGAGCGAGGCGATTCCCCCTTCGGCCAGCGCCAGCCCATCCGCCTCCACATCATCAAGCCCACCCAGGCCCTGCCGCTGGATCCGGAGTTCTACCTCGGCCGGATTTCCGCCGCCAGCCTCATCGCCCTGGGCCACCAGGCCGCCACGGACTACCTGCAGGGCTTCCGCCCTGAAGGACTCCCCCTCACCCCGGAGGTCACCACCATGCTCGATGCAGCGCCAGGCCTTTCCTTCCGCGAAACCATGGCGGGTCCCTTCAGTCTCGACGCCACGGAGCCCGAGGCTGGGGCCACAGGAACCGCGCCGCACCTCGCCATGCATGCCACGGTCTTCGTCCAGGATCTGGACCGCTTCCTCACGGATCCGGGGCACCTGGGCAGCCTCAGCGGCACCATCGACTACGCCCCCTTCGGGGCGCCCATCGAGGCGCACCACGGCGTGTTCCGGCTCTTCTCGCCCACGGACGCGCCCGGCACGAAATACATGGTCTACGAGCTGGCCTTCGACAAGGACGGCCAACCCCACTACCTGGCCGGCCACAAGGTGGTGCGGCAGGATCCGGGCTTCGATCTGTGGAAGGACACCACCACGCTCTACACGAAGCTGCACAAGGGCGCCGATGCCAGCGGGGAGGTCGTGGGCGCGGGCATCCTCAGCCTGGGCGTGACCGACCTCATCAAGCTGCTGGGCACCGTGGAAGTGCCCAATGCCGGCGCTGTCCAGCGGGCGGAGACCCTCGCCAAGTTCGGGAAGTTCTTCATGGGCGAACTCTGGAATACCTACGCCAAACATCTGAGGTGACCATGGAATGGGATGTGCTCGTCATTGGCAGTGGCTTCGGTGGCGCCATCGTGGGCAGCCGCATGGCGGAGAAGGGCGCGAAGGTGCTCATGCTGGAGCGCGGCCGCTGGTGGGACAAGGCGGAGGCGCCTGAGCGCAGCGCCTACCCGCGCGGCATCGGCGATCCGTGGCTCTGGAACCAGTCGGCCCCGGAGCGGGAGAACGGCTGGATCGACTTCCGCGACTACCGGCACATGAGCGTGGTGCAGGGGGCCGCCGTGGGCGGCGGTTCCCTCATCTACGCCAACATCAGCACGGAGGCCCCGGCGTCGGCCTTCGACGGGGGCTGGCCACCGGAGCTCACCTACGCTGAATTGAAGCCCCACTATGACCGCGTGGCCGCCTTCATGAACGTCATGCCCATCCCCGAGGGGCAGTGGACCGAGCGCATGAAACACATGCAGCGCTCGGCCGCGGCCATCGGCGAGCCGGGCCGGTTCCAGCCCCTGGAGCTGGCCGTCTCCTTCGATCCCGAGTGGCGCTACGCCGCGGACGGTTCCACCGAGCGGGTGGAGTCCTCCAGGCGCTTCGTGAACGCGCAGGGCGTGGAGCAGGGCACCTGCGTCCATCTGGGCAACTGCGACATCGGCTGCGAGGCCGATGCCAAGAACACGCTCGATCGCAACTACATCCCCATGGGCATCCGCCACGGCATGGAGGTGCGGCCCCTCCATCTGGTCCGCAGTATCGAACCCTGGTCCGGCGGTGGCTACCGCGTCCACTTTGACCGCATCCAGAATGGGGCCCTGATCCGGGGCGAGGCGCGGGCCAAGCGAGTGGTGGTGTCCGCCGGTTCCCTCGGTTCCACGGAGCTCCTGCTGCGCTGCCGCGACGAGCACCGCACCCTCGACCGCCTGAGCCCGCGCCTGGGCGCCGGCTGGTGCAGCAACGGCGACTTCCTCACCCCGGCCTTCTACTCCGGCATGACGCCGCTGCACCCCACCAAGGGCCCCACCATTTCCAGCGCCATCAACTTCCTCGATGGCAGCCTGGGCGAGCGGTTCTGGATCGAGGACGGAGGCTTCCCGAACCTGCTGGTGGATCAGGCCCGGAAGCTGTCCCAGGGCCGCATCCGCAACCTGCGCATGAAACTGCTGGTGGAGGCTATGCAGAAACTCCTGCGGGCCCATCCGGAACCCTTCCCCCACGTGATGCCCTGGTTCGCCCAGGGCATGGATAAGGCCGAAGGCGTCATGGCCCTCCGCCGCCGCTTCTGGTTCTTCGGGGAAAAGCGCCTCCACCTGGATTGGGATCTCGCCAGCGGCAAAGGCGTGGTGGATGCCATCATCGCCATGCACAAGCGGCTCACCGCCGCCACGGGCGGCTCCTTCCACGCCCCCCTGAACTGGGACGTGGCCCATCACCTCGTGACGCCCCATCCCCTGGGCGGCTGCATTATGGGCAGCGGACCGGAAGACGGCGTGGTGGATCATGCGGGCCGGGTCTTCGGGCACGAAGGTCTCTACGTGGCCGATGGCGCCATCATCCCCCGGGCCCTGGGGGTGAATCCCAGCCGTACCATCGGCGCCCTCGCCGAGCGGGTGGCGACCTTGATGTAGCTGCCTCTGCCCAAGCCCATCCTCCGCGCATTGATGATCGGGGAAGTCCCAAGCCACTCGAAATAAGCCTTTGTTTTGACAGCATGCGGGTTCACGCTTTGGCAACTCTTCAGATCGGCCGGGAATCTAGAGACGGAACCCTGGCAGCCACACCCACCCATCCTTCCCGGAGGCAACCATGCCCACCAGCAAGAGCCCCAAACAGGTCAAGGTGCACGCCGACGGCTGCACGCCCGAAAACCTGGAACTCATCAAGGGCAAGGACACAGTCGTGTTCATCCAGAGCGGCCCCAAAGCGCCCACGTCGGTCCACGTGGACAACAAGGCCCTCTTCGGCACCACCACCTGCGCCGTCGCCGCCAAAGCCGCCGAAGCCACCGTGTACACGCCCAAGACGCCCGGAAACTACACCCTCGCCCTCACCGCCGCAGATGCGAAGCAGGGCGGTGGACAGGGGACGGTTCAAGTGCTGTGTCTTGCGCCGACTAGCGCATTGGGAGTTGGAAGTACTGGAACCATCAAAGTCAGTGGATAGGGTTCATTTACTAATCAGAGATGACGGTTAGGGTAATTCTTGAAGTAGTCGTTGGGCTCTATCAGCATGATTTTTCCATTCCTTGTTAAGGTTTTTATTGAGGCGAAAGGCCTCGTCAAAGAGTTGCCTGATTAGCGGCTTGCCTCCGCTCCAAACGAAGGGCTGTGTTTGGTGAGGGCTGTTGGTGGCGATGGCTGACGGGGGAATGGACAGGATTTGACCACTGCCTGGTTGCACCCTTGGGCTGGCTTCTGCGGCCCAGGAGGA
>JBBQHW010000016.1:0-48789 GCA_038324335.1 Holophagales bacterium | reverse complement strand
GATGAATCCACAGATTTCACAGATTACACAGACAGATATCTGCCCAGCCCGATTTGGATCCCGGGTTACCAGGGGCCGCTTCCGATATCGATTTCAATCTGTGCGAATCTGTGAAATCTGTGTTCCAGCTTTTGTCTTTTCACTCGTCATTTACCACACACTCGAGGCATGCCGCGCCGCTCTGTTCCTGCCGATGGTCCCAGCTTCAAGGGCTGGGTGCGCCCGGGGCCCGTGCCACCGGGTGGGGTGGATCTGGAAGCAGGTGAAACGCTGGACGGGCTTTGCGGCCACTGGCGCATCTTCCAACTCCAGAAGGGGAACCGGTTCAGCACGGACGACCTGGTGACCGCCTGGTACGGCACCACCTGGTGCCCCCGGGCCGCGCGCATCGCGGACCTGGGCTCGGGCATCGGCAGTGTGGCCCTCCTGGCGGCCTGGCGCTGCCCCGGGGCCGTGGTGCACACGGTGGAGGCCCAGGCCGAGAGCCTGCGCCTGGCCCGCAAGAGCATCGAGTACAACGGCCAGGCGGAGCGCGTGTTCCCGCGCCTGGGCGACCTGCGGGACCCGGAGCTGTTTGCCGATGAAGACCCCTTCGACCTCGTGCTGGGCACGCCGCCTTATTGGCCCGAGGGGGACCGTCTGCCCGCGACCCATGCCCAGTCTGTGCCCGCGCGGCTGGAGGTGCGGGGCAGCATCGCGGACTACGCCCTGGCGGCGGCCCGCCTCCTGGGGCCTGGCGGCGTCTTTGCCTGCGTCTTTCCCAACGACCAGCGGGAGCGCGCCCGATTGGCCCTGGGTGAGGCCGGACTGCTCTGTCTGCATCGCCGGGAGTTCGTCTTCAAGGAGGGCGAGCCCTATGGCCTGGACGTCTACGCCTCCGTTCGCCGCCAGGATCTGCCCGAGGATTTCGAAGCCAGGGCCCAGTGCCCCGAAGTCGAAGCCGTCATCCTCATCCGCCGTTCCGATGGCAGCGTGGACCCCGGGATCGCGCGCGTCAGGCTGGCCCTGGGGTTCCCGCCGGGGCTGTGACATCCCAAACTAGGGAGGTCATCCCTTCCACCCGATAAGCACCCGAGGGCCGAACCATGGATCGAGGCAGTTTCCTGGGATTATTGCTGGGCGTGGCACTGCTGGCGGTGGCCATCGGGCTGGGACCCAACCCGCGGATCTTCATCCATCCGGCCAGCCTCATTGTGGTGGTGGGGGGCGTGATCGCCTCGACCCTGATCAGGTTCCGCCTGGACCAGGTGCGCGATGCCTTCTCCGTCGCCTCGCGGGCCTTCTTCACGCGGGCCCCGGAGACGCAGGCCGTGGTGGCGCAAATCGTGAGCCTCTCCCAGCGGGCGCGGCGCGAGGGCCTGTTGAAAATGGAGAAGAGCAGCGACGTGGAGGGCTTCCTGGCCAAGGGCCTGCGCATGGTGGTGGACCGCTCCGAGCGCGAGCACATCAACAGTGTGCTGGCCCAGGAACTGCGCGCCACGCAGGACCGGCACCACCAGGGCCAGGAGATTTTCCGCTTCATCGCCCTGAGCGCCCCCTCCTTCGGCATGGTGGGCACCCTCATCGGCATGGTGCAGCTCTTCGCCAGCATCAAGGATCCGTCCAACATCGGCGGGGCCATGGCCCTGTCCCTGCTATCCACCCTCTATGGCGCCGTCATCGCCTACCTGCTGGCCATTCCCATCGCCGGCAAGCTGGAACTGCGCAGCAGGGAGGAACTGCAACTCAAGCAGATCATGATGGAGGGGGTGCTGGGCATCCAGGCGGAGATGCATCCGCTCGCGCTGGAAGCCGAATTGCACGCTTTCCTCGCACCCAAGGAACGGGGCGGCGATCGGCGCGGAAATCGCCGTGGCTAATCCATCCCCGATGCGCTTCATCCGCCGGAAGGCGGATCTGGAGTCGCTCTGGCTCCTCACCTTCGCCGACCTCATGATGCAGCTCATGGCCGTCTTCGCCCTGCTGTACTCCTTCTCCGTGGCGGATCAGACCAAGCTGCAGCAGGCCGTGACTTCCATCCAGAAGGCCCTCGGCGTGGAGCAGAAGCCCAATCCTCCGGTCGCTGGTGACGGCATCCTGCCGGGTTCCACCGGTCTGGATCCGGCCAAGGCCTCGGACCTGGAGAAGCTGCTCAGCGCCGCCCAGTCCACGGAGGCTCCGGACGTGGGCCAGCGGCTGCGCTTCGTGAGTTTCCGTGGCGCGGTGCTCTTCGACGAGGGCACGCCCACCCTCACGCAAGGCAGCGATGTGCTGCTGGTGCGCCTCTCCGTGCTGGCCAACCGCTACCAGGGCTTCACCCTGGTCTGCGAAGGCCATACGGCCATCGGGGAGCGGGGCCGGAATGGCGGCGACGCCCTGGAGTTGAGTTCCCAGCGCGCTCTGGCCGCCCAACGGTACCTAGCGGCCATGGGAGTTCCGCCCGCGCGGCTCACCTCCGAGGCCCGTGGCGACAGCCAACCCGAAGGCGATGGCGGCACCCCCGAAGGCCGGGCCCTCCAGCGCCGCGTGTCCTTCCGCTTCCAGCGGGTGGCGGACCGCTGAAGTCTGGCTCGCCGAATGGCCAGGACTCCCCCGGGGGCAAGAGGGAAGGGGTGGCCCCAGGGATGCATGACACCATTCGAAATGAAGGGAATATTGCTTCGTTCTGATCGGATCTGATCGATTCCCGCTGCCATGCGAATGATATAAATATAATAAACAAAAGATTTAATTATAGGTCAGAAAATTGCATCCAAATTGATTCTCGGTCTCGAGGTGGGAACCCCCTACCTCCGCTGGAATCCAATGGCTCTTTTCTGACAATGTCAAAAGGCGGATCATGCGTCCACTCCTGCACAGGTTCTCCCAGGCCGCCCTGCTTGTGTGCGCTTGCCAGGGACTCGAGGCGCAGGAACTCAACCTGCTGGCCGGCGTCATGAGGACCGATGCAGGCCAGTCGAGCTATTCCTATCACCTGGGCTACGCCCAGGACTTCTACCGGAACTTTGCGGCTTCGCTCACCTACATCAACGAAGGCCACGTGCCGGGGCACCACCGGGATGGTTATGCGATGGAGGCCTGGCTGCGGCTGCCCACGCCCCATGATCATTTTTCCGTGGCGGTGGGTTTTGGCGGCTATTTCTTCTACGACACGCAGAGGCTGCCGGGTGGCCTCTCCGCGGATGTCCACGGCACGGCTCCGATCCTCAGCCTGTCCGGTACGGGCTACCTCTCCAACCGCATGTTCTACCGGGTGACCCTGGATCGCATCCAACCTGCCCACGACACGAAGGTGAACAACGCGGTCGTGGGGATCGGCTACTGGTTCGGCCAGGATACGAGGCCCCGCCCGGGTCAATTCGGCCATGCGCCCGATGAGCAGGCCTCGGTCACCGGCAACGAGCTGACGCTTTTCGCGGGCCAGAGTGTGGTGAATACCTTCTTCAGCGAGTCAGCCCGCGCCTACGCCCTGGAATACCGCCGAGGCATCGTCAAGCACGTGGATTGGACGGTCACCTTCATCCACGAAGGCAACCCGCTGATCGTCCGCCGTGCCGGCGTCGCCACCCAGGCCTGGGCCGTCAATAACTTCTTCGATGACCGGGTCGCCGTGGGCATCGGTCTGGGCCCCTATGTGTACATTGATCGCAAGCACCCGGAGGGCATCGGACCCACCAATCCAGCGGCCGTCGCGCCCCTGGCCTCGCTCATGATCACCGAACGGGTCTCTGAACGGTGGCACCTGCGCTTGATCGTCAACCGGGTGACCAGCAGCTACAACCGGGATGCCGACATCATGCTCCTGGGGCTTGGCCGCCGCTGGTGAGGCTCGTTGGGAGGTCATGAACGGAGTCGGGACTGCCCCCGGCTGGTGTCGCTCTGGGACCCCCCAGCGCGGTCGACCGGAGGCTGGATTTTGCTAGCCGTGCCCATGAAGTGGGGGCATCATGTGGAACTTCCCACCAGATGATTCTGCGATTGAATCCC
Organism: Holophagales bacterium; assembly: GCA_038324335.1. Classification (GTDB taxonomy): domain Bacteria; phylum Acidobacteriota; class Holophagae; order Holophagales; family Holophagaceae; genus Geothrix. The sequence continues at coordinate 44,823 of JBBQHW010000016.1, read as the reverse complement.
CATCGCGCCACCCACGCTTCCTGGAAGGTGTCATGTCGAAGCCCAACAGCGCAGCCCAGGATAGGGACTTCATCCGGGTCCAGGCCTCCGTCATCCATGGCACGGGGGTCTTCGCCAAGCGTCTCATCCCGAAGGGGACCCGCGTCATCGAGTACGGCGGGCGTCGCTTCGCCAAGGCCGAGCTGCTGGAGCAGGTGGAGCGGGGTGAGCGGAAGACGACCTACGTACTGAACCTGGATGCGGACACGGCCATCGACGGGGCGGAGCAGGGCAACGACGCCCGGTTCATCAATCATAGCTGCGAGCCGAATTGCGAACTCTACATCTTCGACGCGACGCCCTACATCTACGCCATGGAGGACATCCCCGCCGAGGCTGAGCTGACCTTCGACTATCACTTGCAGTCCGCCACCGCCCGGCGCATCTCGCACGCCCTGGGCCGCGAACTCTTTCCCTGCCACTGCGGGACCCCGACCTGCCGGGGCAGTCTGGTGGCCCTTCCCCCACGACGAAAGGACCGTGCGCGCTGCTCTCCCACCCGCTCTTCCTCGCCGCAGGGCTGATGCGGCTTATCCCCTTTTCTGGAGGATTCATGAAGCGAACACCGAATGCCAGGTCCAAGGCCTCCGCACTGCTCTCCGCCAGCGTCATGCTGTCGGCCGGTCCCCAGGCCATGGCTCAGGGAACGGCCAAGACCGCCCCGCCCAAGGTCAGCCCGGTTCCCGGCATGGCGCCCGGGGCTGCCAGGCCCGCACCGGCCAGTGTCAGCAGCATTGATACCCACATAAAGTACGGTGCCAGCTTCTGGAAGTGGCGGGAACATCTGAGCGCAGTGGGCATGCTGGATGGGCGCCCGGTCTTCAAGACAGACAAGGGCGAGTACTTCCAGGTGGAGCCCAGCACCGGCGACCTCAAGTTCCACAGCGCTGAATCCCTGGGCTTCATGAAGTACGACCCCAGTAACAAGCTGGTCGCGGTGAAGACCGTGGCGTGGAAGAACTTCATCAAGTTCGACACCATCAAGGGCGAAACAAAGCTCTCGGTGCTGGGCGTGGACGCCCAGGGCCACGTGGTCCAGCAGAACACCCGTGGCGAGAAGTTCTACCTCGGCCCCAACGGGGACATGGTGTTCGTGAAGTAGCACAAGGCAGAGCCCCCTCCACCGCGGGTCCCATTCAGGGCTCTCTCGGTGGAGGGGCTTGTCTAGTTGAACCGCAGGTCCGATTCCGCCAGGGCGTAGGCGAAGGTGGCGAGCACGGCGGCGTTGAAAGCGAGGTCGTCCTTGGCCACCTTGTCGAAGGTGTCGGCCTGGGTGTGGTGGACGTCGAAGTAGTGGCTGCCTACGTGCTCCACGCCGATGCCGGGGACACCGGCCCCCACCATGGGGCTGACATCCGCCCCGGAATGCCCCAGCGCCAGCTTCATGGCCCCGAAGGGCGCGAGCAGTGGCTGGAACCGTTCCAGGGCCGCCAGGGCCCGGGCCTTGGCCTCGGGCGCGGCCTTCTGCAACTCGAGGTGGAAGCCGATGATCCGTTCGCTGCCGGAATCGGTCTCCAGCGCCGCGACGATATGGCCCAACTCAGCCTGGTGTACATCCCGATAGGTTTTCCCACCCCGCAGGCCGTTCTCCTCGTTGGTCCACAGCACCACGCGGATGGTGCGGCGGGGCTTGAGGCCCAGGGCCTGGATGAGGCGACCCGCTTCCATGGCGATGACGGTGCCGGCGCCATCGTCCTGGGCGCCCTGGCCCACGTCCCAGCTGTCCAGGTGGCCGCTGATGATGATCACCTCGTCGGGCTTTTCGGTGCCGCGAATTTCGGCCACCACGTTGGCGGAAGGCGCGTCCGGCAGCGTCTTCGCCCCCATGTCCAGCTTCATGCGGATGCGCTCGCCGCGCTCCTGCATGCGCCGCAGCTGGGTGGAGGCCTCGATGGTGACGGCGGCCGTGGGGATCTTCGGAAAGGCGGGATCGTAATCCATGGCGCCGGTGTGCGGGGTGTCCAGGCTTACGGGGCCCACGGAGCGCACCAGGGCGGCCACGGCGCCGAACTTCGCCGCATGAGCCGCGCCATCGTGGCGGTAGACCACCGTGTGGCCGTAGCCCTGGTAGGGCACGTCGAAGAGGACGATCTTCCCCTTCACGGCCGCGCCCAGCTTGTCCAGCTCGGCGAAGGAACCCACCACCACCACGTCGGCCGTGAGGCCACCATCGGGCGTGCCCACGCTGCCGCCTAGGCCAAGCAGGTTCACCCGCTGCGCCGCCGGCAGCAGCAGCTCGGCGGACTCGAGGCCCCGCACCCAGTGGGGCACTAGCACAGGCTCTGCATGGACGTTCGCGAGCCCAGCGGCCTTCAGGCGGCCCTGGGCCCAGTCAATGGCCTGATCCAGTTGGGGCGAACCCGACAGCCGATGGCCAATGCGGTCGCAGAGCCAGGCCAGATCCTGGTAGGCGCCGTTCGTGCGGGAAGCCTCGGCGCGCAGGCGCTCAGAGGCCGAGCGCAGGGCCTCCGGGGAAGGTTGCGCACCCAGGGTGGCGGCCGCGAGGCAGAGGAGGAGGCAGCGGGTTGGAGTCATGCCTCATCTTACTAAGCAAATTCGATCACTTCCGTTTTTTGATAGTACGAAGACTTCCATTGACATCTAAGGAGGATTCCGTACATTGATTCCAGTCCGGAGCTTCCATGGCCGAATTACCCCGTCCCACCGAGTTCGAGTTGGCCATCCTGCGCGTCCTTTGGCGGCGGGAAACCGCGACCGTCCGCCAGGTCTTCGAGGACCTGAAGCAGGAACGGCAGCTGGGCTACAACACGGTGCTGAAGACCATGCTGATCCTGCTGGACAAGGGCCTGGTGCTTCGCGATGAAGCCGCCCGCAGCCATGTCTACCGGGCCTCCCGGAAGGAACAGGAAACCCAGGCGAGCCTGTTGCGGGACCTTCTGCAGCGGGCCTTCGGGGGCTCCGCCCAGAAGTTCGTGATGGCCGCGCTCAAGGAAGCACCGCTTTCCCTCCAAGAGGAAACCGAGATCAAGGCCCTTCTGAAGGATGCGCGGAAACGGAGGGGCGCATGAGTCCTCTGGACCCCCTGCTGCAGACCACGGCCTGGACGCTGCTCCACTTCCTCTGGCAAGGCTGTCTGATCTGGCTCGCCACCCTGCTGGCGCTGGTCCTGGCCAGGTCCCGGAGCCCGCAGGTCAGGTATCTCGTGGCTTGTGCCGGACTTGCCCTCTGCCTGCTGCTGCCCATGGCTACCTTCGCGCACCTGCGGCCCACAGCGCTTCGTCAGGCTGGGGAACTGGCGCTGGCCGCGCGTGATTCGCCCCCAGCCACACTGGCCACGGTGGCCCTTCCCTTCGGCCTCGGACCGGCCGTGCTGGTGCCCCAGCGGCTGGGTTACTTCGTGGAGGGCAACCTGGTCTGGTTGCTCCGGGGTTGGCTGTTCGGCTGTCTGTTGCTGGCCCTGCGATTCGGGGGTGGCTGGTTGCACCTGCTCACGGTACGCAGGGCGGTGTCCCAGGCCTCGGAGGCGTTGCAGGAACGGCTGGATGACATCGCCAAGCGGTTCGACCTCACTCGCCCCATCCGCCTGGCCCTGTCGTCCCGCATCAACACTCCCATGGTCGTGGGATGGCTGCGGCCCCTGCTGCTGGTGCCTGTGGGACTCCTCACGGACATGGATCCGGTCGGTCTGGAAGCCCTGCTGGTGCACGAACTGGCCCACATCCGTCGCCACGATTATGTTGTGAATGTCGTGCAATGCCTGGTGGAGATCCTGCTCTTCTACCACCCCGCCGTCTGGTGGTTGTCCCATCGTGTCCGGATCGAGCGGGAACTCTGCTGTGACGATGCGGCGGTGACCTGGTGCAACGACCCTCTGCTCTACGCCGAAACCCTCACCCGTCTCCACGAGCTTCGCTCCGAGACCCTTGCCCCGGCCCTCGCCGCCGGTGGAGGAGACCTCATGTTCCGCATCAAACGCCTCGTCATCCCCTCGCTCAACCCCAGCACGGTACCCATCCGCTTGAACCTGCTGGCGCTGGCCTGCTCCGTGTTCCTGGTGCTGGGTGCGGGGCTGTCCCTGAACGCCATGCAGGCGCGTTCCGCCGATGACGGGAAGTGGTTCCTTGCCGGCAGCGACCGCAAGAATTTCGCCCTTGCCACCGATACGCAGATCACCCACGGTGGCAAACCCAGCCAGTCCCTGGCCTGTACTACCAAAGAACCCGAGGGTTTCGGCACCATCATGCAGGATTTTGTCCCCACGAACTATCTGGGGAAGCGCGTGCGCATGAGCGCCTGGGTGAAGACCGCGAACGTCACGGGCTGGGCGGGACTCTGGCTGCGTGTGGATGGTGCCGCAGGTGCCTCGCTGGCTTTCGACAACATGGGGAAACGACCCATCAAGGGCACCACGGACTGGACGCGCTACGAGGTGGTGCTCGACGTGGCGCCCAGCGCCAAGGACCTGGCTTTCGGCCTGCTGCTCGATGGTCCGGGCCAGACCTGGCTCAATGACCTGCGCTTCGAGATCGTGGATGCCAGCGTGGCCGTGACGGAGACGGCTGGCGGCCCCTCGACGGCCTTGCCTTCCGATTTGAATGCGCAGCAGTGGTTTCTTACAGGAAGCCACCCCCAGGATTATGCAATCAGTCTGGACACGGCCGTCTTGCATGGAGGCAAACCCTCGCATCTGCTGGCTTCCAAGGCGGACAATGAGCAGGGCTTCGGCACCCTCATGCAGATGTTCAAGGGCAAAGCGTACCTGGGCAAGCGGGTGCGCCTCAGCGCCTGGGTGAAGGCAGAAAAGGTCGAGGACTGGGCTGGTGTCTGGATGCGAGTGGACGGACCAAACGGCAAATCCACCGCCTTCGACAACATGCAGACCCACCCCATCAAGGGCACCCTGGACTGGCAGCGTTACGAAGTCGTCCTGGACATGGCCCCGGATTCCAGTGCTCTGGCCCTGGGCATCCTGCTCCACGGGAAAGGCAAGGTCTGGATGGAAGAGCCCGTGCTGGAGGTGGTGGATACCAAAGTCCCCGTCACGGATATGAAGCCAACCATGGGGAAGTAGTTTTGGGGGCACCTTCTGCTGCAAAGCGGGCCCCGATGGGGCCCGCTTTGCAGTTACCTCCGCGGCGGAGCCGCGGAGCCTGCTGACTTGGGTAAGGCCTCGATCTGGGTCTTCACGGAATCCATTAACGCATTGGGGATGGGCACGCTGAGGTTGTACTGTTGGATCCGCCAGTGCCCTTGCTCCCGCGTGAGCACGCCACTGCCCCGGCAGGGGCCCAGGTTCGGGGTAGCCAGATCCTCGTCAAACCAGGCGGTGCGGCCATCCCTGGAGAGGCTGATCGCCCGGCGCGTGGCACGGAAGGACCAGGCTTTGCCTCGTGCGAAAAAGGGGTGGGCCCAGAACTGGAACTTCGCCCGGGTCCAGCGCTCGGTCGCATCGGTACCGAGAAAGACAGCACCCTCGGCGAGGTGGCTGAAGTAGCGGGTCTCGTCCGCCTGGGCTGCGGCCAGGTGCCAGTCGTCCAGCACCACCGCCACGGCCTTCTCCGCGGGCGCCTGGGCTGATAGGACCAGGGTGGCGCAGAAGAGCAGGGCGAGGCGCATGGGGTCTCCGAGGTGGGGTGCTTCAGGCTGACAGCGTCGCGCCCCCCGGTCGACCGGGCCCCCTGGCTCGCCCTGGGGTCGGGCGCCTTCAGCTTTGATTCAGAACCCGTCAAGCTGGGCCATGGCAGCCCCCTGCGGGGGTGCCGGCATGAGGCCCCCCGCCTGAGCCTGTATCTGAGGATGGACATGACCCCGAATCAAGGACCGAAGACTGCAGCCATGGCGCTGACCGGGTACCAAAAATGGGTGATTGGCCTGCTGGCCTTCCTCCAGTTCACCATCGTCCTGGATTTCATGATCCTGTCGCCGCTGGGGCCCATCCTGATGCCGCAGTTGTCGATCAATGCCCGGCAGTTCGGTCTGGTGGTGAGCGCCTACGCCTTCAGTGCTGGCGTCGCCGGCATTCTGGCGGCGGGCTTCGCGGACAAGTTCGACCGGAAACGCCTGCTCCTGGTGTTCTACGCGGGCTTCCTCTTCGGCACCTTCCTTTGCGGCATCGTGCCCACCTATCGGCTGCTGCTGGGGGCGCGGGTGGTCACGGGGTTGTTCGGCGGCGTCATCGGTTCCATCTGCTTCGCCATCGTCGCCGATCTGTTTCCCTTGCAGGTGCGTGGGCGGGTCATGGGGACCATCCAAAGCGCATTCGCGGCGAGCATGGTGATGGGCATTCCCATGGGTTTGTTCCTGGCCAGCCATCTGGGGTGGCATGGCCCCTTTCGCATGATCGTGGCGGTGGGCCTGCTGGTGGGTGTGGTGCTGGTCTGGAAGCTGCAGCCCATCACGGAACACCTGGCCACGGGCCGCGAGGGGCATCCCCTGGTGCATCTGTTCCACATCGCCACCAACCGCCGCTACCTGGTGGGTTACGCCGCCACCATGCTAGTGGCCACCGGCGGCTTCATGCTCCAGCCCTTCGCCAGCAACTTCGCCGTCCACAACCTGGGCGTGCCCTTGCCTCGGCTCCCCTTCATGTACATGGCCAGCGGGGTCGTGGGCATGGCCGCGGGCCCGCTGCTGGGCACCCTGGCGGACCGCATCGGCAAGTTCCGGATGCTGGCCATCGCCACGGCGGCGGGCATCGGCATGGTGTGGTGGTGGACGGGGCTGGACCGCATTCCCTTCTGGTTGGCGATCCTGGGCAATTGCGCGCTCTTCGCCACCATCAGCGGCCGCCAGGTATCGACCATGGCCCTGATCACGGGCGTTCCCGAGGCCCGCGACCGCGGCGCCTATATGTCGGTCAGCGCCTCCATGCAGCAGTTCGCGGGCGCGGTTTCGTCGTCGGCAGCGGGGCTGCTGGTGGTCCAAAGCACCTCAGGCCGCATCGAGAACTACGAACTCCTGGGTTGGGTGGTGATCGGGGCCATGCTCCTCACCCTGGCACAGATGCGCAACGTGGATCGGATGGTGAAGCGCAGCGCCGAGACCTCACAGTGAGCGGCGCTCTCAGCGGCGATCCAGGCTGACGCGCACGCGCAGGCGTCCGCTCGCATCGGTCTCGAGCACCTCCCAGGACAGGGGTCCACGGCGGCCCTTGAGCTGCTCGCCTGGTCCCAGGTTGAAGGCGGCGTCGTCTAGTTCCCAGAGGTGCAGGGGCAGCCGAGGCTTGGGCGGTTCGGGGCTGTGGGGATGGGCATCCACCACGCGCACGGGCCCCTTGGGGTCGCCGTAGCTCAGGCGGCTGGGATCGATGGTGGCCACCACCAGGCCTTCGTGGCCGGGGCCGGTGCGCCCGCCGATGCGGCCCCGTTCGAAGCCCCAGGGTCGCCGCACTTCCAGGCTGAAGAAGCGACCCCGCTTGCGGGGATCAGGCAACGTGACCCACTGGGGAGCGGCACCTGGGGCCCGGGCAACCGGGGCGATCCAGCCTTCCCAGGTGCTACCGCGCACGGAAAGGCGGGTGATGGAACTCCGGAAATGGCCTCGGTACCACAGCTCCGAGCGCACCCAGGCCAGGGGGTGCGAGGGACTGTAGCCCGTGTCCTCCACCCAGGGGCCGGACTCTGGGTGGGAGCGGTCCCAGCCCCGGTACTGGCCGCCGTCCATGAGATCCCAGATGCCCGCCGTGAGGGCCGAGCCGTTCTCGAGGTAGAGGTCGTCCACGCGGTGTTCGCCCATGGCGTGGAAGGCCTCGTGGACGATGTTCCCCAGGGGCACCTCCTCCGTGAGGAAGAGCAGGGGCCAGCGACGATTCTGGTTCCAGGGCAGGGGCATGAGCAGGCTCACGGCCTTGAGGTGGGAGGGGTCGGCGGTGACGGACTGCGGGTGGCCCGGGGTGATGATCCAGAGGTGGTCGGGCTTGCCATCGGGCTTCGGTTGGCCCGTGCGGTTGTCGACGCGGTCGCAGTCGCCCAGGGCTGCGCCGCGCAGCCGCTCCAGCGCCCAGCGGGCCATGGCCTGCTTATGCTCGTCGCGGCGTGGCGCCGGCTGATCGGCGCTGCGCAGCTTGAGGAAGCGGCCCTCCACCAGGGACAGTCCGCCCTTGCTCACCTCATAGAGGTAGTTGGCCGCGCTGGCCACGCCGGGGCGCCGGGAGAAGTACAGCTCGCGCAGGGCTTGGTCGGGGCGCTTCGAGGGCTCATCGGCGAAGTCGAGCCGCACGAGGAAGACGAACTCCTTCCGGAAACCGGGTTCGGGGTGCAGCACGATGTCGCCGGACCATTCCGCAACCGGCACCAGATCCCGGCGCCAGCCATCCTTCTCCACGGCCAGGACGGTGTCCGCCGCCTCCAGCTCAAGCTGGAACCGACCCTCGGAGTCCGTGAGCGCGACCGGCGGTTCGGCAGCGAGAATGATCCGGGGCTGGCGGTCGGGATAAACCCGCACGCCCACCAGAGGGCCATGTCCATCGGTGACGCGGCCTTCGACCGTGGCGGCCCATAGTGTGGTTGCAAAGAACAGCGGAACGCAGAGGACGAATAGGCCGAATCGTTTTCCATGCTCAGCGCGGAGCGCAACAAGGACCGGTCTACTGGCGGCCCTGGCCGCGCTGAGCCATGCGAATCCTGTGTGAGTGCTGAACTGTCCCGTCACGCCTGGACGAGCTTCTGCAGCTGGGACAACCGGGCGAGCATGGCCACCCGGCGGCGGGTCTCCGGTGCCACCAGCGGCTTCTCGAGCGCGTCCGAGACGGGTTCCTGGAGGCGGGACCAGGTCTCCAGCTCTCCCGGGCTGTAGAGCAGGAGGATGGGCAGGTCCCGCAGTTCTTCTGCCTTGTGGATGTCGATGGTGATGGACTGGGCGCTGCCTTCGAGCAGTTCCGTATCCAGCACCAGCACATCGGGCCGTTGGGCCAGAATCTGGGCCCGGGCCTGGCCTTCGCCCTGGGCCTCGAAGAAGGTGGCCTGTTCCTTGCCGAAGTGGTTCTGGACCTGGGATCGCACCAGGGAACTGGCGGAGGTCACCAGCACCTTGGGCCGGGCGGGCGCTGGGCTGCCTGCCAGCAGGGACAGGGCATGGAGCCTCAGGTGGGTCTGCACCCGCACCTGCATCAGCAGCGTGTTGGCGGGTTTGCGGAGGAAGTCATCGGCACCGGCTGCATAGCTGCGGTCCTTGGCATCGCGGCTCAGGGCGGTCAGGACGATGATGGGCACCGCGGCGGTCCTGGGGTCGCCCTTGATCATCTCGCAGGCCTTGAAGCCATCCATGGAGGGCATCACCGCATCCATGATGATGAGGTCGGGCAACGCGTCCTGCAGCTGATCCAGGGCCTCCTGCCCATTGGAGGCGCTGATCACCCGGTGGCCCAGGGGCTGGAGCTGGGCCTCGATCTGGCGCCGCTGAAGGGCATTGTCCTCCACCATCAAGATCGTCATGGGGTGTGCGAACTGGGACAAGCGAGCTCCTTGCTCTGTTCCTTCGATGGTAGAAGGCCTGTGGGCTCCAGGCAACGAATGAAGCCGGTGGTTGGTAAAACCCCGCAGACGGCCAGCCTTTACAAAGGTACAATGGCAGGTTCGAGGGTTCTCAGTGGCGCATCCCAGTCTCATCCGCAATTTTTCCATCGTCGCGCATATCGACCACGGCAAGTCCACGCTGGCGGACCGCCTGCTCGAGCTGACCAAGACCGTGGCCGGGCGGGACATGCAGGCCCAGATCCTGGACGACATGGACCTGGAGCGCGAGCGCGGCATCACCATCAAGGCCCACGCCGTCACCCTCAAATACACGGCCCTCGATGGCCAGACCTACACCCTGAATCTCATCGACACGCCCGGCCACGTGGATTTCACCTACGAGGTGAGCCGCAGCCTCGCCGCCTGCGAGGGGGCCATCCTGGTAGTCGACGCCACCCAGGGCGTGGAGGCTCAGACTCTGGCCAATGCCTACCTGGCCCTGGAGAACGGCCTGGAAGTCTTTCCGGTGCTTAACAAGACCGACCTGCCCAGCGCCGATCCCGCCCGCGTCCTGGAGCAGATCGACACCGTCATTGGCCTGGTGGACACGGCCCACGCTGTGAACGTGAGCGCCAAGACCGGCGAGAACTGCGATCAGGTGCTGGAGCAGATCGTGAAGTGCATCCCGGCGCCCCAGGGCGACCCGCAGGCCCCGCTGCAGGCGCTGGTCTTCGACTGCTACTACGACGCCTACCGCGGCGTGGTGAACCTCATCCGCGTGGTGAACGGCACCATCAAGGCCGGGGATCAGATCCGCTTCATGTCCACGGGTAGCGAGCACCGGGTGGATGAGATCGGCATCTTCGATCCCAAGATGGACAAGCAGGAAACCCTGTCCGTGGGCGAGGTGGGCTACCTGGTGGCCAACATCCGGCAGCTGGTGGACGTGAAGGTCGGCGATACGATCACCCACGCGGTGACGCTGACGACCAAGCCCGCCACCGAGATGCTCAAGGGCTTCAAGGAGATCCAGCCGGTGGTCTTCGCGGGGATCTTCCCCACCTCCAGCGACGACTACGAGAATCTCCGCAACGCCATGGACAAGCTGCGGCTCAACGACAGCAGCTTCACCTACGAGCCCGAGACTTCCACGGCCCTGGGCTTCGGTTTCCGCTGTGGGTTCCTGGGCCTGCTGCACATGGAGATCGTGCAGGAGCGCCTGGAGCGCGAGTTCGATCTGGATCTCATCACCACGGCCCCCAGCGTGCGCTTCCACGTGCATCTCACGGACGGCACGGAGGCCGCTATCGACAACCCCTCCAAGCTGCCGCCGCTCCAGAAGATCGCCAAGATCGAGGAGCCCGTCATCGAGGCGACCATCCTCACGCGGACGGATTTCGTGGGCAGCCTGATCAAGCTCTGCGAGGAGCGCCGCGGCATCCAGCAGAAGCTCGAATACGTGAGCCAGGACCGGGTGATGCTCGTCTACGAACTGCCCCTGAATGAAGTGGTGCTCGACTTCTACGACAAGTTGAAGTCCGTGTCGAAGGGCTACGCCAGCTTCGACTACCACATGAAGCACTACAGCGAGTCCGACCTGGTGAAGATGGACATCCTGGTGAATGGCGAGGCCGTGGACGCGCTGTCCATCATGGTGCACCGCAGCAAGTGCCAGACCCTGGGCCTGGCGCTGTGCCAGAAGATGAAGGAAGTGATCCCCCAGCAGATGTTCGACGTGGCCATCCAGTCCGCCATCGGCAGCAAGATCATCGCCCGCACCAACGTGAAGGCCCGCCGCAAGGACGTGCTCGCCAAGTGCTACGGCGGCGACGTCAGCCGCAAAAAGAAGCTCCTCAACAAGCAGAAAGAGGGCAAAAAGAGAATGAAGGCCATCGGCAACGTGGACATCCCGCAGGAAGCCTTCTTGGCGATCCTTAAAGTCGACAACTAGAAGTCAGAGCGGCCCCGATGGCCCACCTTCATGATGAGCCCGAAGCAGGAGCGGAGGGCGACTTTGCCGAAGGCGAAGCCCGCAGGGCGCGACCCAGGAGGGGGCGCGTCAAGGCCATCGGCAACGTGGACATCCCACAAGAGGCCTTCCTGGCCATCCTGAAGGTCGACCACTGAGCCCGGAGCGATCTACCCGTTCCGGTCCGTATCATCGATCTCACCGGATTCGATGAGGTTGGCGAGGAGGCGCTGGAGTTCGTCCGGGCCGAGGATGGTGCGGCGCTGGAAGAGGCGGATGAGGCCCAGGACCAGGGTGCGGGTCTGATAGGAGTCCAGGGGCCGGGCCGTGCTGCCGACCGATCGGACGATGAGGTCGGGAGCTGGAGTCTTCTGGGTCGGGGCGGAATTTTCGAACAGTCGGAAGGGGTCAATGTTCACGGGTGTGGCAGCGGTGCCAAAAAAGGGATCTGGCGGGAAGCCGGGGCCTTTTCCTGACGCAGGTGCGGACTGTCGCGGCGCGGTGGGGGTCACGGTGAAGGGGACCGGTAGTGGAGCTTCCTGGGCAGAATTCAGAAGTACTTCCAGGTTCATCCCAGGGGAGGTTTCCATGCGCCGGTAGAGATCGGCGATCGCCTTGCGAAGGGCGCTGTGGGAGGCCACGACGGGCTCGATGCTCAGGCCAGAGGCGAAGCGGGCACTGTCGATGGCATTGAGATCCGAGGGATCGGACATGGCGAGAACCAGCGACTTCGGTTCCTTCAGCCTGATGGGGAGCACCGTGAACTGCTCGGCGAGCCGTTGGGGAACGAGCTTGAGGACCTGGTCTTGGACCTCGATGTTGCGCAGGTCCATTTGCGGCACACCCGTCTGGCGGCTGAGGAAGTCCATGAGCACTTCCTCGGAAATGTAGCCGAGGGCCACCAGGTTGCTGCCGAGGCGCCCCCGCGCGATCTTCTGATGCGTGACGGCGCTCTGCAGCTGCGAAGGCGTGATGAGGCCGCCCTCCACGAGCAGTTCGCCCAGCCGCTTCGTCGGTTGCTGCATATTAAATCCTAGCCTCTTCCATAACTGCACATCGGGTCATCTACACGGTAACCTTAATCAGGGCTCATTTGGGGAAGACTCATTTTAGGGAAGGAGAGTGCGTGGATTCTGAAGAACTCTGGCGGGCAGCACTCCATGACTTCAACAATCTGCTGGCCGGGGTCCAGGGCGTGCTCGATCTGAGTGACCCGCGGCTGCCCCTCGATGCCCGCAACCGCCTGCGTCTGGAAACCACCCTCGAGGACGGCAAGACCCTCATCGCCCAGGCCCGTGCCCTGGCCCTGGGCCGCCACCCGGATTCAGGCCTGGCCTCCTGGTTCGATTGGCGGGCGGGTCTCGATGCACGGCTGGGCCTGCTCGCGGCCCTGTTCCGGTGTCCCATCGAGCTCGTGGGCGTGGGTGCGGAGGGGGCTGCCTGGCCCACGCCCCTGCTGCAGGACTGGGCCGCGGCATTCACCCGCCAGATCCTTCCGTGGGTCGCCCCCGGCCCACTCCGCCTGGAGGCGAAGGCGGCAAATGATGCTTGGTGCCTCACCTGGGTGGGCGATGCACCCCTGCCGGTGGCTCTGCGGCCCGAGCTGCCGCCGGATGCGCCGAGGAGCCTCCCGGCCTTCTGGCTCCGGTCCACGGGTGAGCGGCTGGGACTGACGATCAAGCAGACCCTCGAAGGGCTTGAAGTGCGCATGGAACGGCCCGGCGCATCCTGAATATCGTCACCTCGTGATTCGGCCTTGTTGTCCATTTCCAGCAGGGAACGGCTGGTAAGGAATCCCCCCACAATCCGGAAAAGACAATGTGGCCGCTTCCGGTAGAGTTATAGGTTTGGAAGAACCCATGAAGTTCCACATCCAAACCTGGGGCTGCCAGATGAACGACCACGACGGCGAAAAGCTGTCGGGGCTGTTGTCGGCGGACGGCTTCGAGGAGGTGGCCTCCGTGGAGGAGGCCGAACTCGTCCTCCTGAACACCTGCTCCATCCGGGAGAAGGCCGTGCACAAGGTCTATTCCGAGCTGGGACGCCTGCGGGCGGAGAAGGAGCGGCGGCCCCTGCTGGTGGGCGTCACGGGCTGCCTGGCCCAGCAGGAACAGGCGGCCCTGTTCAAGCGGGCCCCCCACATCGACTTCGTGCTGGGCACCATGGCCCTGAAGCAGCTGCCACGCCTGGTGGCCGAGGCCCGGGAAGGCAAGGCCCGGGTGCTGGATGCGGGCGAATACCCGGACAACCACCTCTTCCCGCCCGCGGTCACCCGCCGCCGGGACACGGCCAAGGCCCTCATCACCATCACGGAAGGCTGCAACCACGCCTGCACCTATTGCATCGTGCCCACCACCCGGGGCACCGAGCGCCACCGCCCCTACGCGGACGTCACCGCGGAAGTGCGGGGACTGGTGGCGCGCGGCTACCGCGAGGTGGAGCTGCTGGGTCAGAACGTGAACAGCTACGCCGGAGGTTGCACCTTCGCGGACCTGCTGGAGCGGGTCGCCGAGGTCGATGGCCTGGAATGGATCCGCTTCACCACCAGCCATCCCATGAATTTCACGAAGGAACTGGCCAAGGTCCTGGTGACCAACCCCAAGGTGGCCCCCTTCCTCCACCTGCCCCTGCAGAGTGGCAGCGATGCGGTGCTGAAGCGGATGCTCCGGGAGTACACCGTTGCCGAGTACCTGGAGCGCCTGGGCTACCTCGGCGCGGGCCGGGACCGCATGGCCCTCAGTACGGATTTCATCGTGGGCTTCCCGGGCGAGACCGACGCGGATTTCGAGGCCACCCTGCAGGTGATGGACGAAGTGGCCTTCGATGGCTCCTTCAGCTTCATCTATTCGCCGCGGCCCGGCACGCCCTCCCTGCGCCTCAAGGACGACCTGCCCCTGGCCGTGAAAGCCGAGCGCCTGAACCGATTGCAGGCGCGCCAGAAGCAGCTCACCCGGGCCAGCAATGACCGGTTCCTGGGGCGCATCGTCCCCGTGCGCGTGGAAGCCCATGGCCCCAATGAATCCGGCTGGTGGCTGGCCCACAGCGGCGAGTGGAAGACCGTGCACCTGATGGCCGGACCGGGCCGCGAACTGCCCTTCGGCGAACTGGTCCAGGCGAGGATCACCCTGGCCAGTCCGCACTTTCTGGGGGCGGAGCTGGTTTAAGTGGTGGGCTATAGGCTGTGGGCGGTGGGAAAGAGGGCATCGGATTATCGAATGCTCAGGCCATGACGAACCTGCCCAGTCGAACGGCCCAAAGGCAAGATTGGCGCGGCCCGCCGGGCCGCCTCAGGGATCAGTTCCCACAGCCCACAGCCCACAGCCCACAGCCCAGAGCCCATCGCCTACAGCCCAACCGTGAACGCCCACCGCCGCGTGTCGCCCGGGGCGACGAGAAAGCTCCCCGGCTTGTCTCTGAACTCGCCATCCCAATCGGCGGGACTGGGGTAGCCTTCCCAGGGTTCGATGCAGAGGAAGGCGGGGCCCGGTCTTGGCTTGGCCCACACGCCCAGGTGGGGGAAGCCCTCCCAAGCCAGGGAAAGGGAGGGCCCTTCTTCGGCTTCGAAGCGGAGGCCGCGGCTGCGGGGTTCCAGAAAGATCAGGGCGTCCTCGACGAACAGGTTTTCGCGCAGGGACAACTCCCGGCCCTGGATGGGCGTGGGGTGCGGGTCGGGCTTCAGCAGGCCTGCCGCATCCAGGCGCCACACTGAAGGCGATTCCTCGGCTTCAAAGACCAGGCGGTGGGCTGTCTTGGAGATCCCCGGCACCAGGGGCCAACGGAAGGCCGGGTGCAATCCGAGGCTGGCGGGCAGGGGCGCCTCGCCGGGATTGTGCAGGGCCACCTCCATGCGCAGGCCGGAGGCAATTAGCCGGTAAGTCACGGTCAGCCGGAAGGGAAACGGGTAGGCCGCCCGCGTGGTGCTGTCGTCCCTCAGTTCCAGGGTGCAAGTGGTGGCCGTGCGCTCGCTCCAGGTGAAGGCGGAGTCGCGGGTGAAGCCGTGCTTGGGCATCGGAAAGGTCTGACCGCGGTGCCGCAGCGTAGCGCCACTCAGGCCACCCACCACAGGGAAGAGCAGGGGGGCATGTCGCGGCCAGAGCGGACCCGCGGTCCAGAGCAGGTCCAGTCCCCCGAGGCGGAGGGACTGGAGTTCGGCGCCGAGGGCGGCCACCGTCGCTTCGGTGCCAGCCAGGTGCAGTCGGTGGATGTCCATGCCCACCATGATGACTCGGCCGTGGTAGATTGGCCGCCTGTCCCTCATGTCCACGGCCTCACCCCCGGAGCCAGCCATGCCCTTCACGGCGGACGCCATCGCCACCATCCTCCATGCGCCGCTTGCGAACGTGGAGGCCAACTGGCCGCTGGTCCGCGAGGCGCTGGCCGCCTTGAAGATCCTGGACCAGGCCGTGGAAGTCGCCGCCATCGCCAGCATCGGGGCTGAAAGCTATGTGTTCGCGCCGGAGAAGGAGGCGGGTACGGATGCCTACTTCCGCCGCATGTATGAATTCGACCGCAGCCTGGGCAACCTGGAACCGGGGGACGGGGTGAAGTACTGCGGCCGGGGCTTCGTGCCCGTGCTGGGTCGCTCGGAGTACGCCCGATTCGGGAAACTCGTCGGCACGGATCTGGTGGCGCAGCCGGAACTGGCCCTGGATCCCGCCGTGGCCGCACGCATCCTGGCCTATGACTTCATGCTCAAGGGCGTGCCCAAGGCCGCGGCCGAAGACGACTGGGTGAAGGTCCGGCGGCTGGTGCATGGCGACCTGTCCGGGTGGAAGCGCTTCAACGGGATCCTGATTCCGCTGCTGAAGCTGCTTCCACCGGTCATTGCTGGGTGATTCCACGCCTGCCCCAGCTGCCTCCTGAACTCATGGCATCCCCAGATGCACCCGAAGCAGGGTGTATCCCCACTTGAGTCCGTGGCTTCCCGGGGAGTTCGGTATCCCTGGAGCAACCATGCGCACCAATATGCCGGTCACCCAGAAAGAGCACCAACTGCAGGAGGGTGCCTTCATCGTCACCACCACGGACCTGCGGGGCGTGATCACCGACGTGAATGAGGAGTTCATCCGCATCAGCGGTTTCACCCAGGAGGAACTCGTCGGCCAGCCCCACAACATGGTCCGGCACCCGGACATGCCCGCGGCTGCCTTCGAAGATCTCTGGCGTACGGTCAAGGCCGGCAAGCCCTGGCAGGGCATGGTGAAGAACCGCTGCAAGAATGGCGACTTCTACTGGGTGGACGCCAGCGTGACCCCCGTCATGGAGGGTGGCCAGACCGTGGGCTACGTCTCCATCCGCAGCAAACCAAGCGCGGGCCAGGTAGCTGAAGCCGAGCGCATGTACGCCCGAGCCCACAAGGGGCAGCCCATGGCAGACCCCGAGCGGAAGGTGTGGGTCCCCTTCCCTGAAATGGGATTCCGGAACCGGGTGTGGGTGGCGTCATCGACCGTCCTGGCGGTATTTCTGGCCGTGGCGGGACTCACGTTCGTGGCCTTCACGTTCACGCGGACCGAAGTGGCTGCCGTCAAGGAGGAATACCTGCCGACCACCCTGTTGGCCGAGGAGATGGCGCTCCAGACCATACAGGTTCAGCAATCGCTGACAGACGCGGCATTGACTAAGCGTACGGAGTCCCTGCAGGAGGCGGCCAAGGCGGTGGAGGCTTACCACAAGGCTGAGCAGAACTTCCGGAAACTCGCCGTCCGGAACGGGGACATCCAGAAGACTCTGGATTCCCTCAACCGCGAATTCGAGGCCCTCAACACCACCGGTAAAAGCATGGTCACCACCTACCAGACCCAGGGTCTTGCCGAGGGTAATCGGGTCATGATCGACTTCGACAAGGCTTCCGACAGGGTTACTGCCGGCGTGCTGAAACTTCGGGATTCCGAAGTGAAGGATGTCGAAGATCGCCTGGGCAGCATCTCCTCCAGGGCGGGGTTCAGCCTGTGGATTCTGGGTGGCGGAGTATTGCTGGGCCTGGCCACGGGATTGCTGGTGTTCGGGAAGCTCGCGCAGATCCTTGACCACCAGCTGGGTGGCGATCCCAGGCAGGCCCTCCAATTGGCCCAGGCCCTGGCCGAAGGCAACCTCCGCACCGACATCGCCACCCGGCCGGGGGACCGGACGAGCCTCATGGTCACCGTCCGTCGGATGCAGACCCACCTCAAGAACACCATCAACCGCATCCGGTTCGACGCCGAGCGGGTGCGCGTGAACGGCGGCGTGATCGCTTCCGCCACCCATGAGATCGCCAGCACCAGCCACGAGATCGCCCGCAACGCTGACGATCAGCGCACCTCTACGGATCGCATGGCTTCGGCCATCACGGAACTCTCGGCCTCGGTGCGAGAGGTCGCCGATAGTGTCCATACAAGCCATGGCCGTGCCACCGAAGCCGCCCGCATGGCGCAGAAGGCGGATGCCTCGGGCCAGGCCGCCATCCAGGCCATGGATCGGGTGGAGGAGGCCACCGGCCAGATGGTCGAGGCCGTGCAGGTGATCCAGGACATTGCCCGGCAGACCAACCTGCTGTCCCTGAATGCGGCCATCGAGGCGGCCACGGCGGGCCAGTTGGGCAAGGGGTTCGCCGTGGTGGCCGAAGAAGTGCGGAAGCTGGCCGAGCGCAGCGACGCCTCCGCCCGGGAGATCGCCACGCTCATCGAGGGCAACAAGCGGGCGGTGGCGCAGGGCAAGGCCACGGTCCAGGAGGTCGTCGGGGCCCTGGGAACCATTAGGGACCACATCTCCGAAGTGGCCGCCATGTCCACCCAGATCGAGGCGGCCTCGGGCGAACAGGCCAAGGCCGGCGAAGAGGTCGCCAAGCAAGTGGAATTGGGGGCCCAGCAGGCCGTGCAGAACGCCAGCGCCGCCATCGAGCTCTCAGGGACTGTGGACAGCAACGCCGCCACGACCCAGGACCTCGTCCGCACCGCAGAAGGGCTCACCGCCCTGATGGAGCGGTTTAAGACATAGCGAAGCCCAGTCGGCACCCGGCGGGCTGGGCATCACACACAGGTTGGCCACGGTCTTGGTGCGCCCGGCCGGATTCGAACCGGCACGCCGTTTCCGGCAGCGGATTTTAAGTCCGCAGCGTCTGCCATTCCGCCACGGGCGCATGAGCTTAGAGTAGCAACACTTGCGAGAAGTAGGTTTCTCGGATGTGAGTCTAGGCGACTAAGAGTTGTCCATTTTTTGTCCACTTCTTCCCTGAAATGCACCTGACCCGCCCACTTAAGGGGCATGTCAGATGGCAAATCACCACCCATACCTGGAGCGCAAGGGGCGCTTCTGGCACTACAAGTTCCAGATCGATGGACGCCGCGTCCACGGGTCTACGAAAGTTACTGATCTTCCAACCGCTCGGCGAGTCCTGGAAGAGAAACGCCGTGAGCTAAGCGATGCAGGGCAAGCCAGTGCGGATGAGGGTCCTGCCGCCATCTCTTTACCATTGCTGGTGAAGGAATGGCTGGTCTGTCATCGAGTGACGCACAGCGAGAAGCACTGCCAGAGCATGGAGAGCATCGCCCGTGTGTGGCTGGTGCCCTGGTTAGGGAAGACACCCCTGAACCAACTGAGGACGAGTGTTGTTCTGTCGTTACGGGCAGCCATGCTGTCTCGCGGGAGATCCGCGACCACTGCCAACAACGTCCTGCGCTACCTGAAGCTCCTTCTCCGCTATGCCATGAATGTTGGACATTTGGAGAAAATCCCCGTCCGGATTGTTTTCCTGAAGGCGCAGCAGCGTCCCAAACCAGTGCTGCCGATGGACATGATTCATGAGTATCTGGCAGTGATCGACCGTCTCACCGAAGACCCACAGAAACGCTGTGCCGTGCGGATCATCCTTGGGATGGCACTGAGGGAAGGTGAACTGCTGAAGATGAGGAAGAGCTGGGTTGACCAGCGCCGAAGGCATTACCTGATCGGGGTCACGAAAGGGAAAGAGGTAAGGGTCATCCCGATTCCTGATTGGGTATGGGTAACCCTGGCATCACTTCCGAAGACGGAAGGGGATTGGCTCTTATCAAACACTCACACGGGACAACCGCATCGCCCGAATTTCCTCCGTGGGTTATTGAATAGGGCAGGGCGTGAGGTCGGCATTCCCGGGCTCAGCCAACATCGACTTCGAGCAAGTTGGGCATGTTGGCAAGCGGAACTGAACACACCAGTCCATCAGATCGCTGCACTGATGGGGCATAAGAGCGCCTCCGTGACCCTCGGCTGGTATGTGGTTTCAAATCTCCGTTCCCATGAGCTTGCGCAGGCAAATTTGAGTGCAAGCCTCGGATTTGGGAAGGGGGCGCGACCATGCGATTTCCCGCCCTCCCTGTGAACCATTTCGCCTTCCGGGAAATCGATACCCCTCAGAAGGCTTACGCCCTTGGCTTTCTTCTCGCCGATGGTTCCGTCCGTGTGCCCACCAAGCGTTCCCGGTCCCGTATCACCCTTCGCATCAAAGCCCAGGACATTCAGGCTTGCCGGATGGTCCAGGAGATTGCGGGTGGCAGCCTCCGCTTGATCGAGGGCGGCTATCGAGCGGAATGGGATGTCAATTCGGATGCCATCGCCGCCGATCTCACCGCCCTTGGTGTGACGCCCAGGAAGACCTTCACGGCTTCCCTTCAATGGGACCTCATACCCACCGACCTCCATGGGGTGGTCCTGGCGGGTCTGATCGATGGCGATGGTCACCTGCGCCACTCCAAGGCAAAGCGGCGCTCCGAACTGACCATCGTCACCGCCAGCGCTACCCTTCGCGATCAGCTGCTGGAGCGCTTCTGGTTCTTCAAGGCTACGGAGGTCCCGCCTAAGAACCCGCGCCACAGCACCCTCTACCGGATCGAAGTCACGACCAAACGGGAGCGCCTTGGCGCCATGATCCAGACCGTCTACGCAGGGCTGCCCTTCCCTATCCTGGAGCGCAAGCAGGCGGTCCTCGACCAGTTAAAGGACTACTTGGCAGCGCAGGACGCATATGACGACAAGATGGGACATGTCGCAGCGCTGAAGGCATCCGGGTTGACCATCAAGCAGATTGCTTCGGAGCTTGGCACCAGTGTCCGCCCAATTCGTGCCCGGCTTGAGGCAGCTGCCATCGACAGCAGACAGTTCGTATTCAGTGATGAGGACCGCGATGAGATGCTTCGGCTTCATGACCAAGGGCTGACTGTTCTCGAAATCCATCGTGCCGTAGGAAAGGGGACCAAGCAGGCTATTCGGTATCAGCTCCAGAGGATGGGGTGCATGACCAAGCGGGCGCCCTCAGTTCAGCCGGAACGGCACCAGGATGCGGATGCCATCGTGACTGCGTATCGCAGCGGCATGGCAGCGCACGAGATTGCGTCTGATCGGAAGATGTGTCCACGGGTCGTCTGCCGAGTGCTGCGCCAGGAAGGAGTGCAGCTGGTTCGTGGATCTGCTCAGAAGCTCAACCAGGAGCAGGTTGTATGGGCGGACCAGGAATTGTCCCGTGGGCGCACCCTGCGGGCGGTTGCGTTGGAGTTAGGCGTGAGCGATACCTTGATCCGAGTAAGGAGGGCGCAGCTGCTTAATAAGCGGGCGGCTATGGGCGCTGAAATCCTGTCCCCCGAACAAGTGGAAGCGCTTATCGACCAGACGCCGGAACGTGGTTGAGGGCGCCAGATGGACAAGCGAGCTGAAGCGCGTTCGTGCTGGTGTGCTGAAAAATGTTACACACACCGTTACACTCTTTGTTACGCACAACACTACAGGCTGGAGCCTTTGAGCGCTGCCGCACACACTGCGCTTATGACTCTGCACGGTGGCGTGAAGTCCAGCATATCCAGGGCGGGCACCATATGGTGACCAAGAAGTCGCCTACCCTTCCGCCTGGGTTACCTGCTGCCCCCTGCAATCCAGACCAAGCCGCTCAGACGAACCAACCCCTCATCGGGGCGGATGGGCGGGACCTCCGCTACATCTTCGTTTCCCCGCCCAAGTTCGTCGTGGGCACCACTGTCCCCGATCCCGTCTACCTCCAGTTACTGGACTACCCCGGTGGCATCAGCGCCTTTTATGAGGACGCCATCGCCAAGTTTGATGGCAACACCGAAGCCCTTCTTCGCGCCTCTGCTCAATTCTGCGATACACGGAAGCAGTCACGCCAATCGACAGCGATCCGCTCAGCCAATGGGCGCGTGACCAAGAGCGCCCAGGAAAAGATTCTGTCTATGGAAGCCTCGTTGAAGGGCATTCGTGGGATGTCGAAGGCAAAAATTCTTGCCGGGCTGATCCAGCTCTACCTGCCATTGCACCCTTAACTTCACCAAATTCTTCTGCATCCTCAACTGATTCAGGAATCCCGCAGCGAACAAATTAGGAGCGTGATCATGCGTTTGTGGACAGCGTGCATTCTGAGTGCGGGGCTTCCGTTGGAACAACCGATGATCTGTTCTCGCACGGCAGGTGTGAGCATCAGGCGATAGGCGAACATGCTCCCCGTTGAAGAAGTCGGAAGTGTGCGGACGCGATATAGATGGTGCGAGAAGATGGCGCCGTTGGAGAAGGTTCCAGGAATCAATGCGGGGAAGCCGATCAGGAGATGCTTGTGCCCCTGTTCGGTGTTAGCAACGATGAGGTCTCCAGGTTTGATCTCATGCTTTGGCTTGAACTCGCCCTTGTAGAACTTGAGTCCGGCATATTTGTAACCACCGCCCTCTAGTACTGAATTGAGATTGTGCATTGGCACACCCTCTGGGTCGGATGCATCTGTAAGCCCACTTCCCTTGTAGCTCAGCCCTCGAACAACATCGAAGTGGTCCGCGAAGTTGGCAATCCTCCACCCATTCGGAATCGCCCCCAGTTCGGATTCCTCGAACTCGCTGGGGAACAGGTCTGCCACCTCGGGTGGGACGCCTTCGGGGTCGCGCCCTTCCGCCTTGGCTCGCACGGGATCGAAGTCCATGAACCAGGACTTGTAGATCGCCTGAGAGATAGCTTCGAGGGTGGCATTGGTTTCACGGAGGGTGATGATCTTGTCAAAAACGGATGTCGAAAGAGAACCGATCCACTTCTGTTCCGACATAGGTGGAAGAAATAGGGGCAGCGATCCGATGATGCCCGAGTTTAGGTTTGGCATCACCGCGCCTACGGCGTGAGATCGCAACCACTCAAACACTTCGTTCAGGGAGAGATAAGCAGCCAGGAATGCTGGATCGACGACATCGGAGTCAACCCTGAGCAAGATTGCGCCGGTCCCACACAAAGCCCCTTGATGCCTCTCGCCCACAATTGCGGAAAGACCAGTCGCCTGGATTCCCCTTCGCGCAAACAGAATGTCTCCATTCCGGAGTTTATGTCGCATCAACTCAGCAGCTTTGGGGGGCGATATCATTGGAAGGTTGATATCTAGCAATCGACCTCTACCAATCGCCTCTGTCGGAATGACCTCAACTCCCGAGTCCACATAATCAGACTTGTGAAGCTGAGAACCGAATGGTCCTGTCTGTAGCGTGGCTGCTCCAGAACGAACGAGCGCTCCGACTGTCGTCTCAACCCATTCAGACGCCATATCCGAGGCTCCCAAGTCGCTCACGGATGATTGCATCCAGTTCCTGCCCCTTCTCCATCTGCTCTGCCAGAAGGGAGGTCAGGCGGATCATCTTCTCGGCGAAGACTTCATCGTCATCCTCCACATCCTCGGCACCCACATAGCGCCCTGGGGTGAGGACGAAGCCATGCTCGGCGATCTCCGCCAGCTTTACGGCGCGGCAGAAGCCGGGGACATCGGCGTAGGCGTCCTTCGTCTCCCCATCCTGACGCCAGGCATGGACGGCGTTGGCGACCTTCTGAATGTCCGACTCATCGAAGACGCGGTTCACGCGGGTGTCCATGCGCCCCAGCTTCCGGGCATCGATGAAGAGGAACTCGCCCTTCCGGTTCCGTCCGTTCTTCGTCTTGTCCCTGGTCAGGAACCACAGGCAGGCGGGGATCTGGGTGTTGAAGAAGAGCTGGGGCGGCAGGGAGATCATCACCTCTACGGCATCCCCTTCCACCATGGCGCGGCGGATGTTGCCCTCGTTGCTCTGGTTGGAGGACATGGAGCCGTTCGCCAGCACCACGCCTGCGGTACCCGTGGGCTTCAGGTGATGGAAGATGTGCTGAAGCCATCCGAAGTTGGCGTTGCCTGCGGGAGGCGTGCCGAAGACCCAGCGCGGGTCCTTCTCCAGCTTTTCGCCGCCCCAGTCGCTGATGTTGAAGGGCGGATTGGCGAGGATGTAGTCGAAGCGTTCGGTGCTGTGCTGATCCCGGTGGAAGGTGTCGGCGGGTTCCTTGCCCAGGTTGGCGCCCATGCCCCGGATGGCGAGGTTCATGACGACCAGGCGCCAGGTGGTGGGATTGGCTTCCTGCCCGAAGATGGAGATGTCCTCGCGTCTGCCGCCATGGGATTCCACGAATTTCTCAGACTGGACGAACATGCCACCCGAGCCGCAGCAAGGGTCGTAGACGCGCCCTTTGTGTGGGGACAACACCTCCACCAGCACCCGCACCACGCTTCCAGGGGTATAGAACTGACCCCCTTTCTTTCCCTCAGCTGAAGCAAACTGCCCTAGGAAATACTCGTAGACCTCGCCCAGCACATCCTTGGCTTTGTCACCCGAACCGAAGCCGATCTGGGAGATGAGGTCGATGAGTTCGCCCAGGCGCCCGGGTTCGAGCTGGAGCTTTCCGAAACGCTTGTCCAGGACGCCCTTGAGGGTGGGGTTGTCCTGCTCGATGGCAATGAGGGCATCGTCGATGCGCTTGCCGATGTCTGGCTGCTTGGCGGCGCTGCGGATGGCTTCCCAGCGTGCGGAGGGCGGCACCCAGAAGACATGCTCTTCCGTGTAATAGTCCCGGTCTTCCATCAGCAGATCCGCCGTGTTCCCCTTGCCGATGTAGAGGTCGCTCTTAGGGTTCGTGAACTCCTTCGCCAGCGTGTTTCGCCGCTCCTGGAAGGCATCCGAGATGTATTTCAGGAAGATCAGCCCCAGCACCACATGCTTGTATTCAGCGGCGTCCATGTTGCTACGGAGCTTGTCCGCCGTCGCCCAGAGCGTTTTTTTCGTGTCCTGATCCATGACCACCCTGTCGGTTGATGGGTCAAACATACCAACGGCAAGGGCTGACTGGGCATCACAATCCTTCGATCTGCCCCGATTCGCCTAAATTTGTCGCATCTCTGCCGAACATGATCTGTGGCACAACCAACCTGCCCCTGGTCCCATCAGACTTGGTGGCATGGATGCCTACACTCAATACCCCACGATGCTCCGCCCTGATCGAACCGAAAAGCTCACACTGCCTTGTGGCGAGACGTTCGAGGTCCCGAAATCCATGCCGATCTTCCACCCCTGGCAGGGAGCGCCACCGGAGGATACCTATCACGGAAAAGCAGTTCTGGACTTCCAGGGGCAGCCAGCCTTTGCCGAACTTGTCATTCTCAAGTCATTCCAGGAACAGGGCTGGGATGGTGTCTGGATTGACACCTACCGGCGCAAGTTCAGGACGGGGTATTGGGGCACAGAGCCATTGCCCCGGCTTCCAGGGGGCGCCCCGCCTGGAGTGGTGGATCTCTTCGGAACATGGTCTGGTGCGTGGGATGTGTGCTGCTGGCATGGAGAACAGGTTGTCTTTGCCGAATCTAAGCGGAGCGCCAAGGATCGCATCCGCCCTTCCCAACTGAAATTCCTGGAGGGCGCCCTTAGGCACGGAATTTCTGTGGACTCCTTCCTGCTGGTCGAATGGGACATTCAATCGCCTGAAGCGCACCGCTGATACTCTGAACTCAATGGTAGAGACTGTTGCCCGGTTACCCGCCCCTTGATGTGAACCCGATGTCTCAGATCCTTCCCTACACTGATTTGGTCACACTACGGAAAGCTCACCGCTTCCCCGTGGGGCTCTTGAATCCCTCCGAAATCGAGGGTGGAAAATTCGACTCAGATCATCTCGGTCCCTGGAGTCGGTGGCAGGGAAACCTTCATGCGGATGTGGTGATCGTTGGGCAGGATTGGGGTGATCGCCCCTACTTCCTTCGGACTGGCGGCGTGGATGATGAGCGCGAACCAACCTGCACGAACCTGAGATCTATGACGTTCGCAGCAGGCTGGGACGTGGGGTCGCCAAGAAAACCCAGTCCCAAGCCTCTGTTCTTCACGAATGCCGTCCTGGGCATCCGAGCGGAGAAGGGGAAGTCCGGAGCCCTGCCCACGCAATGGATCGATGACAGCCTTCCGTTCCTGACTGGGCTTCTCGATCTGATCCAACCTCGCGCGGTGGTGTCGCTGGGGAATGCTGCCTATCGCGCTACGAGAATGGCGCTATATGGGCGAAAGCGGGACGATCAGATTCCGATGGCTGCCGCCCTCAGCCATGTCCACCAGCTCAGTCCCATCCAGCGTCCAGGCAAACCCGCATGGTTTCCCTTCTACCACTGCGGTCCCTTGGGGCTGGTGAACAGGTCGCGGGACCTACAGCTCCGTGATTGGCAGCGGCTGGGAGAATGGTTGCGCACAACCACTCTCTAGCCATACCGCACTTGGGTTTGGTCCAGACTCGGGACCAGGGCAGACCGCCCCTGGCATAAAATTCATGAGATTTTCGGGGGTGGCGAAACCCCGCCCCGGGGTCCTGGTTGTATTTCGTTCCATACGGAATGAAGCCGGGGCAGTCAAGTACCCGCAAACACAACGCTGCAATGGTGGGCGCCGAAGAGAAATCGAACGAATTCAGAGTTTCCTACGATGGGTGCGGTTTCTCAACCTCTGTCGATCCTGCGTCCAATAGCCCCTTGCCGTGGGACGGAATCACGCGATCAGCGCGCATTCGAGCGATCGGCGCCTACTTTCCCTTGAAAGCATCGTTGGTGATCAAAGTGCCAAGCTCTTCCTTGACCACAGTCGGCACCTTCGGGTCCTGCTTCCACGCGTCCACGAAATCCGCGACCAAGGGATGGTTTCGGACGAAAGAGCCCAGCGACCATCCAGAGGCGCCATAGGCTAATCCGCGCAGTAGCCCAGGCGTGATGCCATCGATCTTCTTGCCTGACCGCCGGATCTCAAGAACTGCCTTGCCATCCTCTCGCCATTCAAGGACGCCAGCGATGGCGCGCACTGGCTTCTGGTCCCCAGTCACGAGGAAGCGGCTCCAGAGCATATCCATGCGCGTGGTGATCTGATAGGGGTCACTGAGGTTGACGGAGAGGTCATAGGGGTCCGGGAGCGCGGCTGCTTGTCCACGGATCTTCAGGTAGGTATCGCGGACCTCGGCACTGAGGGTTGGAAAGCAAGCAGACAGGTCATACCCAGCCTCACTCAACAGGAGAAGCGCATAGATCTGTGTCGAGCGATCCTCACGTCCGAGGCGCCGCATCAGGTCCTGCGCTGCCAGAGGCGATGATTTCAGGATCTCGGCGTAGAGGGTGATCACATTGGGTTGGGCGCTGCCCTTGTCGTCCTTGACCAGTCGCAAAAGGTGCAGCAGACGGAACGGCTCAGGGTGCTGGTAGTAGGTCATCGTCCACTCTCCGCCCGCTTTGGCATCCTTGAAGGTGCCTTCCTTGGCGACTCTTTCAGCGGACCATACCTCCACGGACACATCCTTGAGCTTCGTCACCTTCCCATCCGGCGTGGTCACGGTGCCCTGCAAGGTTACGGCGCCGTCCTTGGCATCGGGTGGGACCTGCCAGTCCAGATCGAAGAGCGCGAGGCTGACCATGGACAGCGCATTGTCCATACCCTTCGCGTCAACCTTGCTCTGCTCCATCACATACTTCACGAAGTCAGCGCCATCAGCCTTGATCTGACGTATCTGAGTAGGGCGCCGCTCGTTGAATGCCTTGGAGGCACCGCCAAACGCCACGGTGAAGGTGTAGGCGCTGTTCTTCAACAGCTGGTCACGGTCCTTGCCCTTGGCAGCTACTGCAATGGTCAGGCGCTGCCCTGGATAGGCTCTGGACCGAGGCGAAGGGGCGTTGACCAGCGGAAGCAGACCCGTCCATTGCGCTGCGACCTCCGCCCCGATGACCCATGGGGTCGTCATGAATTCGGTTGGGGAGGGGTTGGATTGGACTACTGCCTTCTTCTGCGCCGCCACCGGCAACGACAGGGACACAAGCAGCGCAAAAACGACAAATAGATGGGGCATGCGCAGCATGGGACTCCTGGACCGAGGGGAATCCATTGAGCCTACATGAGGCTGAACAGGTAACCAAAGCGCCCGACACATAAATTGCGACAAGTCACAAGCTCACGACCCCTCACGGATGCCAACCTTGGGTTTGTAAGGGGAACGAACATTGGTCAGCCCAGATCCTCCAGGTTGCCGCCCCAGATCCATACAGGATCAGGAGAAAGACGCTGGTCTGGAAAGTAGCCAACGGCAAATAAGGTGTCACCAATCGCTTGTAGTAGCCATTCCTGCTGCGCCTCGATGCATGCGCTAGGGAGCATACGGTGCAGGGCTTCTGAGGCAGCACGGGGCTGATACTGAAGCCACAGTGCATGTCCCCTCACGAGAGCAGGCAGCGCCTGAATGATGCTGCTGCGGTCTTCCTGTGACATGGCACAGAAGCCACAGCCATGGATGACAGCGTGGTTGAAGGGATAATCCATATTCCGTGTGTAGTTCATTAATGCTCCTGTGGCGCAATGAGTTAGGTCCTGGTCCTGCGCGCTGCATTGGACTGGACTGCGACTGCCATGGGCATCGAAGAACCCCCTCATGGAAGGGAGACAATGATCGATGTTGGTTGTACTGATCAGATTCCTGTGTGGAGACTCCTTGAGTTCATCCACTCAGCGTCATTACATCTGGCTGCTGCGCCTCCTACCAACGAGGATTGCCGTGCTGCGATAACAAGGTCCTGTAGCTGAGTCATTGCGCATGCTGCTGAGTGGGATGGATTGATGGATCGTGATCACTATCTATTTATTGTCCCCCTCACCCTTCTTCCCTTCTCCACGCCATTAGTAACAGGGAGTCCAGTTCATGCAGCCCCCATCTTTCCAATTGGCAGCTGAGATCGCAGCGCCAAGTCGATGGCATAGGTCTTGGGGCGATGGTCATGGCGCCTCGTCCTGATACCGTGCTTTCGCAGCATTTTGTAGAAGACTCCCTCCTTGACCATGGGCTTCGAGGGGCGCGCTTCAGTCCAGGTGGTGAACGAATCCCACAATTCCGCGACCTTCGTTCTCACCCCAAGCTGAGGATCAATGACGCATTCCTCGCGAAGAAACTCGCCCACCAAGTTCCAGTCGTATGACTTTTCCTCAGAGCGATGCTGGCTTCTGCGCTTGTTGGACCTTATCCCCTGTGTCTTCATGCCTGCGCGGATCTTCACCTTCAACGCCGCCACACCGGGCGTGTCCAGATATTTCCATAGGGGGTCAAAGCCGCCCTCGTCACGGGTTTTGATGATCTTGTATGCGATCACGCCCTTCCGGAAGGGGGATGGGGCGCCCTCAGCATCCATGCAGCGCCGGTTGTAATGCCTTTCCACCATCCTGAGCATGTCCGTTTCACTTAGTGAGAATCGATGGCGCAGGATGGCGACCGTCTTGAATAGCTCCCACTCTGAGTGGCTTCCAGGCTCTGCTACCGGGGAGTCGTAACGGAGATACCGCCGCGCCCACTCCTTCCTGGCGTAGTAGGGGAACTCTGCATAGGCACCCTTGCAGTCTTCCTGGTGTGGACGAATATCAGAAAGCGTCCACGCCTTCTTCCTCATCTTCTTCGTGCCTTTGATGGGGGCTTCCGGGTTGGGGTGCGTCATGGGCGGGACATACACCCTCATGGTCGGCACCAATACACGCGGGTCCAGGTTTGGCAGAAACGCCTTCAAGCTGCCTGGATCGCAATAGAGGGCGCGCACGGCTACTGGATCACAGCTGATGTCCACGCCGTTCAGGACCAAGCGCTTGTTGGGGCTGAATGGTGCCACGACCAGACCAGAGACTTTCAAATCGATGCCAGGTTGCGTCTCACTGGTTGGGTGCTTGCTACCAGGGTTGAGCGTGTGCGTGTTGCTGTAGAGATCAGGGCAGTCCTCGGGAAGAACCCCCACGACATGCTTGCCACGCCGTCCATAGACTTCATAGGCGCTGCGGATGCCATGGCGCTCCAACCACTCCTGAGATCCTTCGCGGTCACAGTCGAAGACCACGCGCCGGATGGGACACTCCGGCACGCCGTCAACCCGAAGGCAGATACCGATGCCGCCGCCAGCGTCCATGTGAGCCTCAATGTCCTCGACATCGGTCATGACTGCCTTGTCCGCTGTGGTCATTAGGTGCTTACCAGCGTTTTGGCAGGGATGAATGATGCCCTTCTTCTTGCCCTTCCGAAACGCATCGAATGATTTCACGCGCGTCGAGGACCACGGCTTGCAGGAGCATTCGCCTTGGGAGTCGATGGAGTGAAGCCTGAGGAGCGTGGTCCCGATGCCAAGCTCGCCTTCGATCCAGGCGCGGCGGGCTTCGCGGGCGGCGCCGTCTAGCTGTGAGGATGCGGATGCCACCGGGATGGCATGCCCGTGCGACATGTCGCACGGAGATGGACTTACCAGAGCCATCCGAGGCTTGGTGTTGGGGGAGTGTTGCTGAGAATCCATGTAGGACCTCCGATGGCGCTGTGTGGACGCCAAGGCAGGTGCGCCTGACCCGTCCTGGCAAGGACAAGCCATGGGCTTGGAGTGACCCTCATGGGGGTAGATGGAAATCGGTGATCAGCGTGACCACGCAATGTTCGCGGTCATGCCAGCTGCCACTGGCTGTGGGTTTCACATTGGTGCTGCGGTCGCTTGGTCCTTAGATAGGGCAGCCCTCCGCGAGAAAAGGGGCATAGGTTGATGAAATGCGGGCGGAGCCAGGTCACGCCCTTCAGTCTTATAGACTGTTCAGTAGGAAGTTGTTTGTTTTCAACACTCAGAAATGGCTTGTTGAGTTGAGGCGGCATTCTTGACATTCGTTTTTTATTCGCCATGCTGGATAGCCCAGGAGGTGCCCATGGAAGTCCAAGCCCACACCACCCCGGAGAGTCGGCAAGCCCTGAGGAACTATCTCCGGGACAGGAGAATGACGACTTCCATCCACCAGACCACCACAGCACAGACGCTAAACGACCTGGAAGAGGCGTTACATCTTCTCGGCGGGATCGAGCATCCGAATGTGCAGTGGTTCGATGAGGTGTCTGGATTCCTTGACGTTCTCCTTCAGAGAACGGTGAAGGTAGGGGCGCCTACAGAGTGCTATGGTGGTTGCATCCGGTTATCGTTCACCCTCCAGGTTCCTTGGCTCCGCACAGCGCCTCAGTGCAGGCGGGTCCGGTTAGCCTCATACCTTAGGTATTGCTCCGATGCGCTTCACGAGCGATTTTCAACGCGAAATCAAAAGACTAAGCAATAAGGGTCGATGCTTGCACTTCGATAGCGGCAACCGCTGCGATCAAATCATATCGGCGCACACCATCCAGAAGAGCCGTCAACTTAAGAACATAGCCGAAGATGGCAAGGTGTATCGATTCTCGGGGGATCTCTCGATTCTCAATCGAACCAACGGCATACCAGAGTCCAAAATAATTTGCATTAACAAGGCTTCGACTTTCCCGGGCTTCTGCAAGCGTCATGATAACGATTTATTCAGACCTATAGATCAAGACCCACTGTTGACCCATCCTCTGCAAGTGGGGCTCTACGCATACAGATCTTTATGCAGAGAATTCTTTCTTAAGGAGAATGCGATAGGGTTATGGACCACTCTAGTTGACCATCCTGAACTTTCCGATCGCAATCGATCTTTGGTTGCGGCATCGCTTGCAGGCAATAAGCTTGGCTTCAATCGATTACTGTTCCATAAGCAAAAATTTGAAGCTTCAATTCAATCTGGTTCATTCCAGGATTTTCAACACACTACATTTAGTTCCAAAATGCCATTTCCAATACAAGTTTCGGGAGTCTATTGTCCTGATTTCGATTTTTTCGGTGCACCGCTGCAAAACCTTGCAAACCCTACATCACCATTAGACTGCCTAGCCTTCTTCACAGCCCCATCCATCGATGGTTGGTCACTATGTTTTGCTTGGCACAATTCAAGCGATCGAGCTTGCAGTGCACTGTTAAGATCCCTTGCGACCATCGTTCATGAGGGACACTCTCTCGATACCGCCTTGCTTCGTTTTGTGTTTTCTTGCAGTGAGAATCACGCATTCCGAATTTCATGGTGGGATAACCTGCCCCTAAGCCACAAAGCCAGCATCATAAACGCCGCAGCCTTAATGACTAACCCCTACCAGCCCCTTCCATCAACCTATCTGCTCAATGGCTTTGAGAGTATTCAAGCCTGGCATTTCGACTCTGTAAGATTCACCTCGCCGGGCAATGCTTAAGCCCCGGTTCAACTCGGACCCCGCCTGCATTGCCTTCGGCTCTCACGTATGACTGTTTCTCTATATTCGCTAGATGAGGTGAGAGCTGTTTTTCATCGCTTGGTCACGGTCGAAAATGTTGTCCACTTGTTGTCCACTTCCCATCAGAAAAACGCTATTCTAAGCGTCCAACCTGCGGGTTCAGGGACACTTCCTGGAAGATTTGACACATGGTCTAACTCGAAGCTATGCACTGGTTTGCAAGGCTCGAATTTGGATGCGTTCGAACCGGCACGCCATTGCTGGCAGCGGATTTTAAGTCCGCGGCGTCTGCCATTCCGCCACGGGCGCGTGCACCCAGCCTAACGGGAGCGGGCGGGGCGTGGTAGCTTCGACCCATGATCCGGTTCCTGGTTGCGTGCGGGCTGCTGCTCCAAGGCCTTCTGCTGCGGGCGGAAGGACGGGATCTCAAGGCCTTCTACCAGGCGCGCTGCTCGGTGTGCCACGGGCTGGATGGCAGCGGGAAGGGACCCGGAGGCATCCGGTTGGGAGGGAGGAACCTCGCGGATTCGCGGTGGCTGACGAAGCAGGAGGAAGCTGCGCTGGTGACGTCGCTGCTCCAGGGCGGAGGCGCCATGCCAGGTTTCCAGCGCCAGTTGAGTGAGGCTGAGGCGCGGCGCCTGTTGGCGGAGGTCGTCCGGCCCATGGCGAAGAAGAGAAAGTCCTGATCCCCACCCTTGCGGAAACGGCACCCGGGCCCATAGTGGGTGATTTCATGCCAGGAGTGTTCATGCGGTGGTTGGTCCTCTTCCTGTTCCTGATATTCCCGGCTGGCCTCCGGGCCCAGGCACCGGCCAGGTCCTTGAACGATCTGAGGGCTTTTTTCGCGGCCAACTGCGTCAAATGTCACGGACTGGATGGTTCGGCCCGCAGCGCCGAGGGCAAGAAACTCGGTGGCCGGGATTTCACCGAGGCCGAGCGCCTGGCCAAGGACACCGATGAGAGCCTGGCCAAGACCATTCGCAAGGGGATCTTCTTCGGGACGGTCATGCCCGCCTTCAAGGACCAGCTGTCCGAGGCGGATGCCCTCCTGCTGGTGAAGGAAGTGCTGCGCCGGGCCGAGAAAGGCAAGGTCATCGCGCCGTCCGGGGAGGCCCCCCGGTAGCATGGAGAGATGCCCGGTACCGCTCAAGACGCCCATGACCATCCCCTCCTCCGCAACCTGAACGCCCCCCAGCGGGAGGCGGTGCAGCATGCCCGGGGCCCCCTGCTCATCCTGGCCGGGGCCGGTTCCGGCAAGACCACGGTGATCACCCGGCGCATCGCCTGGCTCATCGAGGAGGAGGGCGTCCACCCGGGGTCCATCCTGGCCATGACCTTCACCAACAAGGCCGCTGAGGAGATGCGGGAGCGCGTCCAGCGCCTGGTCTCAGTGCCCGCCGCCCAGATGTGGGTGAGCACCTTCCACAGCTTCTGCACCCGCATCCTGCGCCGCGAGGGCGAGCGCACCCCCGTGGGCCGTGACTTCGTTATCTTCGATCCCGCCGACCAGAAGAGCCTCATCAAGCAGGTGCTGGTCGAACTGAAGCTGCCCGAGAAGCAGTTCCACCCGAAGAAGGTGCTCGAGGTCATCAGCGATTTCAAGAACCGCTGCCTGTTGCCCGACGAGGCCCGGGAGGAGGCCCTGGATCCTTGGACCCGCAAGGTGCTGGAGGCCTACGACCTCTACCAGAAGGGCCTGAAGAATCATCGGGCCTGCGACTTCGACGACCTGCTGCTGTGGACCGAGCGGCTGTTTCGCGACCCCGTGGTGCAGTCGGTCTATGCGGAGCGCTTCAAGTACATCCTGGTGGACGAGTACCAGGACACCAACCGCGCCCAGTACCTGCTCGTGCAGCACCTGGCCCGACGGCATCACAACCTCTGCGTGGTGGGCGACGAGGACCAGTGCCTCGCCAGGGGCACGCGCATTCTCATGGCGGATGGCCGTGAACGCTCCATCGAGAAGGTGGCACCAGGGGAATTCGTGCTTGCCGCCCACGGCAGCGGGGAGTTCCGCCCGGCGAAGGTCCTCAAGGCTGCTGCGCGGACGCGCCAGGGCCAGGGAATCCGCATCACCACGATCTCGGGCCGCGTCTTGACCAGTACCCCCGAACACGTCCATTTCGCGGGTTATCGGTTGGGTGTCACGCCGCAGTTGCACTTCGTCTACCTCATGCGGAAGCGAAACGTCGGCTGGCGCCTGGGCACCAGCCAGACGCATACTCGCGGCCAGGTGAAACCGGTGGTGGGCTTCCTGCAGCGAGCCAGGCAGGAGCACGCGGATGAACTTTGGGTGCTCGCCACGCAGGCCAGCGAACAGGAGGCGCGCGTCCTGGAGGAAATCTGGTCGCTGCAGTATCAGCTGCCCACGCTGCCCTTCGTGCCGCGCAAAGGGGGATCGACCAAGGGTCTGGTCCATGATGCCGAAGCCATCGCCCGCGTTTTTGCCGCCGTGGACTCGCAAGCCGGGGCGGAGCGCCTGCTTGCGGACCTGGGCATGGCCATCGAGGCGCCCCATCATCGCGCCCAGGCCAGCACGGGCCGTCGCCGCCAGGTGGTGGTCACGCTCTGCGGTGATCGGCGCGGCAAGCGGCCCATGCACCGCATCTCCATGACGGGTAACAGCCCGGAGGACCGCCGGATCCTGGAGGGGCTTGGCCTCTCGGTGCGGCCCGCCAAGGCGGGCTCCGGGAGCTGGCGGGTAGAGACCTGCGCAGCGTCCTTCGGCGACATCCGCCGCATGGCGGAGCGCATCCGGAAGCATCTCGATTCGGAACTCTTCCTCCAGGCCCGCCTGGGTGCAAGCCCTGGCCGCGAGACCACCAGTCTGACCTTCCTCCCGGCCTGCAACCTCAAGCCCGGAATGGCCCTGTTCGATGGCGAGGGTGGGTTGGATGTGGTTGAGCAGGTGGAGCGGGTGCCCCTGAAGGGTGAGGTCTACGACCTAGACATCGACGGCGTCCACAACTTCGTCGCCAACGGTCTGGTGACCCACAATTCCATCTATGGCTGGAGAGGAGCTGACATCCGCAACATCCTCGACTTCCAGCAGGACTTTCCGGAGGCCATGCGCATCGAGCTGCTGCAGAACTACCGCTCCACGAAGAAGATCCTGGACGCGGCTTCCGAAGTCATCGCCAACAACTCCCAGCGCGTGGAAGGCAAGGGCGCGCTGATCACCGATCTGGGCGAAGGCGAGGCCATCCAATTCAAGCTCACGGACGAGGGCCGGCTGGAGGCGGAGTGGGTCGTGCAGCGCATCCAGGAGCTGCGGTACACGGAGCCGGAGACGAAAACCGCCGTGCTGTACCGCGCCAACTGGCAGTCGCGGCAGATGGAAGAGGCGCTGCGGGCCCAGAACATGGCCTATCGGCTGGTGGGCGGCGTGAAGTTCTACGAACGGCAGGAGGTGAAGGATCTCATCTCGTACCTGCGGCTCATTTCCAATCCCTTCGACCTGGTGAGCTTCCGCCGCTGCGTGAATGCGCCCCTCCGCGGCGTGGGGCCCACTTCCCTGGGGAAGATCGAGGGCGCCATTCCCGAGGGCGGCACGCCCCTGGAAGGTCTGGCGATACTCCTGCGCTCGGGCGACCTGAAGGGGCGCGCCCAGCGCGAGCTGGGCAAGTTCCTGGACCTGTTCCGGCGGGCCCTGGGCGAGCGCGAGGCCCTGGGGCTGGCGGGCCTGGTCAAGTGGGTGCTGCAGGAGAGCGGCTACCTGCAGAGCCTCGAGGACGAAGCAACGCTCGAGGCCGAAGGCCGCATCCGCAACCTGGAAGAGTTTCTCAGCGCCGCCGCGGAATCCGAAGCGCTGGGCCTGCGCCTGGCGGAATTCCTGGATCGCATCACCCTGGCCTCGGACACCGACAACCTGGAGGAGGCCTCGCAGCTCAGCCTCATGACCATCCATTGCGCCAAGGGCCTGGAATTCCCCTACGTCTTCGTCATCGGCATGGAGGAGGATGTCTTCCCCAACCGCAACGCCCGCGAGACGCCGGAGGGCTTGGAGGAGGAGCGCCGCCTCTTCTACGTGGCCATCACCCGGGCCCAGCGGCGGCTCACGCTGAGCGCGGCCCGGCGCCGCCGCATCATGGGCACCGAGATGCTGTCCATGCCCAGCCGCTTCCTGCGGGAGATTCCCGCCGCGGTGCTCACCGCGCCCATCCGTTGGGGAACTGAGATCTACCAGGCCGGCGAAGGCGTGCGCCCCGGCAGCTCCTTCACGCGAGGGGCCGGCGGCGCCTCCGTGGCCACCGAGTTGCAGCGCATCCGCAGCTTCTTCGATCGCGTGAAAGAGGTGCCGGTTCCGACGAAGGAGGCGGAAGGCGGCAGGCTCTCCGAGCCTGCCGAGATGAAGGACCCCAGTGCCTTCCCGGTGGGCACGCGGGTGCAGAGCCCGCGCTTCGGTGCCGGTACGATCCTGGCGGCCTCGGGCCGCGGTGATGGATTGACCTACACCGTGCGTTTCGAGCAGGGGGGCGACAAGCGCATCATGGCTCGCTTCGGGGGACTGATGCCGGCCTGAACCGTTCCGCCAGCATCTGCTTCCGGTAGTCGAAGATCTTCACGATGTCCCTGCGCACCCACAGCACCGTGATGAGGTAGCCGATGAAGCCCCAGCCCACGCGGTAGCGCACCAGGTCGGTCATGCGGGTACCGCCATCGGGCATGTCCCGAGAAGGCGGCAGGTCCTCGAAGCGATGGGTGTGGTGCCAGAGCGCGTAGGGACCGACAATCTGCCGATCCACGAAGCGTTCGCCGGGCACCAAGGTCTCAATGAGCGTGCGCCAACGGAGCGAGAAGCCCCGCACCCGCACGCGGTAGTCGAAAAGGGCGCCCTCGCCCCGGGGGAGGGGCAGGGGCGTGAGCACCTGGAAGCCCAGCCAGGGTGGCGTGAGGGCCTCGAGGTTGGCGGGATCGGCGAAGAAGGGGAAGACTTCGCTGCGCGGCACGGGCAGGTCCTGCACGGAGACGAACACCTCTTCCCTCATAGCAGGTCCTTCAGGGCGGCCCGCGCCGTGGGAAAGCGGAAGGGGAAGCCCAGGGCCAGCGCATGGGCGGGCTGCACAAAGGCGCCCTGAAGCAGCAGGGCCTCGGCCATTTCCCCCAGCAGCACTTTCGTGGCGAGGGTGGTGAGGAAGCCCGGCACGGGCAGGAGCGGGCGATGCAGCTGCTGCGCGACCAGGCGCGTGAAGGCCTCGTTGCTGAGGGGTTCCGGCGCGGTGGCGTTGAAGGCGCCCTCCCAGGTGGGATTGCACGCGGCCTCGATCAGCATGGCCACCAGGTCATCGAGGTGGATCCAACTCAATCCCTGCTTGCCTGAGCCCAGCTTGCAGCCCGAAAAGAGGCGCACCGGCAGGGCCAGCTTGGGCAGGGCGCCGCCCTCCCGGGCCAGCACCACGCCAATGCGGAGGCGGGCCACGCGCACACCGAGGGCTGCGGCTGCCATGGCTTCGGCCTCCCAGGCCTGGCAGACCTCAGCGAGAAAACCCGAGCCGGGCGCGGCGCCCTCATCCACCGGTGCAGAGTCCTTCGGGATGTAGTACCCGATGGCGGAGGCGTTCACCAGGGCCGCCGGTGGTTGGGAACATTGGCGCATGGCCTCTACCAGCCGCGACGTCGCGAGGATCCGGCTGTCCAGGATGGCGGCCTTGCGGGCGGTGCTCCAACGCCGGTCGGCGATGCCCTCGCCGGCCAGATTGATGACGGCAGCGGCCCCCTCCAGCAGGGTTGGCAGGTGGTCCCAGCCATGGGCCGAAGCACCGGCGGGTAGGGCCTGGGCTTGAGGCTTCCGAGTAAGGATGGTGACTGCTCTGCCCTGGGCGACGAGCGCCCGCACCAAGGCCTGGCCCACCAGGCCTGTGCCACCAGCCACGATCATCGGTCCAGGGGGGTAAATGGGCATGGGTTTGGGTCCTGGGGCGGGTGGGGGCAGGGCAACAGGGTTCCTGGATTCTCGCAGGGGCCCGAGCCAGGCGGCGGGTGGATGCTTCCTGTCCACAATTGAGACGAACCATGGGCACCTCGCCCGAGGGACGAGGGCCGGGGTCCCATGGCTCCCAGTCGCCCTTTGCCTTGACCCGAGCCTTCCAGGGACTACCCTTTGGGAACTGACCCACCTTCTGCAACTGAGTCTCTATCGAACAACCTGTTTTGGAGTGAGCCATGCCCCGAACCCGCGTGTTGATCTGTTTCCTGGGCTGCCTAGGCCTTTCCGCGGCGGTGGACAGCTATATTCACTTCAAGAGGGCCGCCCTGGTATCCAAGACCGGGGCCACCGTGGCTGGCGCGGAAGCGGACGCCAAAGGCCACGTCATCTTCACGGGCGTCAAGCCAGGTGAATACAAGGTGGTGCTCACCAATGCCGCCGGCCAGAGCGTCACGGTAGGCGATCTGAACAGGGACGGGCACCCCGACCTCGTCATCGCCGAACCGGCGCCGCCGGCAGCGGTCGCTCTGCGAGAGTCACCCTCGCGCCCGGCCACCGGCAAGGTCTCCGTGCAGGACCTGCACCTGCGCAAGGCGGGCCAACCTCAGTCCAGCGACATGATCGTGTCCCCCCGGGATTCCGCCAGCGGGCTGCCCACGGGCAAGCGGATGCACAAGCCCATGGTGTTCATCGTGGATTGGAGCGGCAAGGTCCAGGGTGGCCTGAGTTCGGAAGCCGAGGCCACCCGGGCCGCGCAGCAGCTGCCGCCCTCGGCGGCGGGGCGCTGTGCCGTGCAGATCGACGCCGATGTGAGCCCCGGGACCATCGAGATTCAGAGCTACTCCTGGGGCATGAGCCAGTCGGGCAGCGCTTCGGCCTCGGAGACGGGCCGCATCGCCGCGATCTCGCTGGTGCATCAGGACAAGACCCCCAGGCTCAGCACTCCCTCCCCGGTGAAGAAGTTCACCCGGGCGGTGCTCCAATCCAGCACGGGCGCCACGGTGGCTTCCATGGAGGTCGATGCCATTGGTCAGATCCAGTTCACCCAGGTTCCGCCGGGTGAGTACCGATTGGTGCTGACCAACGAGGACGGCAAGTCGGTGACCCTCAGTGACCTGGACGGCGACGGGCAGCCTGACCTGGTGATCTCAGGGGGCGGACTGTCCACGGGGAAGGTGTCGGTGCAGGATCTCAGCGTCATGAAGGGACAGGCTGCCCCTGGGAACACCCATGACGTCCAGTCCCCCCGGGATGTCGCCACCGGGCAGGCCACCGGCAAGCGCCAGCACAAGCCCTTCGCCTGTGTGGTGGACTGGAACGGGCAAGTGCAGGGCGGCTTCTCTTCCGAGGCCGAGGCCCGCAGTGTGGGCAAGGCCCTTCCACCTTCAGCCGCGGGGCGCTGCATCGTCCAGGTGAGCGTGGATTCCGAAGCCGGCAAGATCGGGCTCCGGGGCGGGTGGGACCTCGCGACGAACAAGAAGTAGCCGCCTTTCCTCGACGCCCGGCTGCTCAGGTGAAATTTATATTTGGCTAATGCCCGCTTCGACCCCGCTGCTTAAGGTGGCGACCAGGCTGTTTAAGTTGGAGTTCAGTCCGATCGAGCTGCCAAACCATAGACCAAATGGTGTATCTGCAATTACTTGCAGGAAGACTGCTGCGGGGCCACGCTTCTGGTCTCAGTGCAACCGCAGGCTTCCAGGAGGTGCTTATGAAGATGTTCAGATCCATGGCGTTTGGGGCGGCTCTTGCCCTCGTGCCCCTCGCCATTACCGTTGGCTGCGAAAAGAAGTCGCAGTCCGAATCCACCGAGGCCAATGATCTCGTCAAGAAGGTTGCCGAGACTCAGCAGGCCGAAAGCCAGGCCCAGGCGGCCACCAAGGCCCAGACCGAGGCCATGGCCAAGGCGGGCCTGCAGGCCAATGGGGCGAATGGGGCAGTCGTTCCCCTGTCGCAGGACCAGCGCTCGCTGCTGGAGACCCGGGTCAAGGACGAGAAGGACAACAGCACCGCCGCCCTCCTCCAGGTAATCCTGGACCGGGACAAGCAGATCGGTGAGCTCAACGCGAAAGTGGCCAGACTCCGATCCGAGCTGCCCAAGCCCCAGATCGCTACCGATAAGGACAACCATTTCGCCATGGCCGTGCGCTACTTGAAGGGCCGTGGCATCGGTGAGGAAAAGGCCAAGGAGATCGCCGCCAAGGCCAATATCTTGGAAGACCTCCAGCCGGGCTGGCAGGTCTATCACCAGTACGTGGGTGGCGCCTATCTCACGGCCGTCACCCAGGGCAAGGCTGGGGTGGGACCCACCGAGTACCTGCACAACCAGCGGGCGGCCCTGGAACAGGCCCGGGACGAGAACCTGGCGAAGGCCAAGGATCTCAGCGATCAGGTGAATGGTCTGGTGGCCGAGAAGGTCAAAGTGCAGGAGGAAGTGGACTCCCTGCACACCGAGAAGACCACGCTGCTGGCCCAGGTGAATGACCTCACCACCCTGAGCCAGACCCAGAAGGCCAAGCTCAATTCCCTTCACTACCTCATCGGCCAGCGCAAGCAGTTGGTGGCTGAGGGCGTCATCGTGGTGCCCATCTTCGCCAAGGACCGAATGGGCCCCAAGGCCGTGGCTTCGCGCTTCAACACGGACCTGGCCCTGGATGCGCCGAATCCCGAGATCCAGATCAAGGCCTCCGACCTGGGCCTCACCCGGATCAGCAAGGTGAACGTGGTCCCCGGATCCCTGCTGAAGGACAAGCAATACACGGTGACCCTCGCCGAGGATCGGAAGGTTGCCACCATCCGCATCCTGGACCCCGAGCGCCTGCGCAACGACCGCGTGGTGTTCGCTGTGACGGATTAAGCATTTCCGCAACGGCATGAAAACGCCCCGGGCGACCGGGGCGTTTTTATGCCTGCTAGGGCGTTAACATGACAGCAGGCCTTGAGTCCCGGGGACTCCTTCCGCCGAGGTGACCATGCGCTACCTGCTCTCGAACCTGGCACTGAATCTGGGCGAGGAGGCGCTGGATCTGGCCCGGCCCCTGGCCCATGCCCTGGGCGGCACCACGGAGGATTACCGCTCCGTCACATTGGAACGCCGCAGCCTGGACGCCCGCCACAAAGGGGCCATCCGCTTCCTGACCGCCCTCAGTTTCGAAACGGAGCGCAAGCTGGAGCTAGGTCCGCTGCCCGGCGGCTTGAAACTGGATCTGGCGCCAGAACTGGCGCCCTACGCGGTGGCGCAGCCACCGCGTCGCCCCAGGGTGGTGATCGTGGGCAGCGGCCCCGCGGGCACCTTCTGCGCCTTGCGCCTGCTGGATTACGGCATTGAACCCATCGTGCTGGAACGGGGCCCTGCCATGGGCGAGCGGGTGAAGGCCATCGCGGGTCTCTGGAAGGACGCGGTGCTGGACCCCGAGGCCAACGCCCAGTTCGGCGAGGGCGGGGCGGGCACCTTCAGCGACGGCAAGCTCACCACGCGCATCGGGCACCCGGCCACGCGCTACGTGCTGGAGGCTTTCGTGCGCTTCGGCGCGAACCCGCGGATTCTGTACCTGTCGAAACCCCACGTGGGCACGGACGTCATCCGCCGTTGCGCGGTGCTCATCCGCAAGGCCGTGGAGGCCCGCGGCGCCCAGTACCGCTTCAAGGCCCGACTGGCGGAGGTGCGCTTCGACGCACAGGGGCGGGTCCGCGCCGCGGTGCTGGCCAGCGGCGAGGAGTTGCCCTGCGATGCGCTGGTGCTGGCACCGGGCCACAGCGCCCGGGACACTTTCGAGATGCTGCACGGCCACGGCGTGGCCATGCGGCAGAAGCCCTTCGCCATGGGCGTGCGGGTGGAACACCCCCAGGACCTCATCGACCGCTCCCAGTACGGCCCCAGCTCGGGGCACCCCTCGCTGCCCGCCGCGGATTACAAGCTGGTCTGCAACTTCGGCCTGAACCGCGCCGCCTACAGCTTCTGCATGTGCCCCGGCGGGGAGGTGACCCAGTGCGCCAGCGAACCTGGCGGCGTGGTGGTGAACGGCATGAGCAACGAGAAGCGCGATTCCGGCTTCGCCAATTCCGGGCTGGTGGCCAAGGTGAACACCGCCGATTTCGGCAGCGACCACCTGCTGGGCGGCATGTACTTCCAGCGTCGGTGGGAACAGGCCGCCTTCCGGGCGGCGGGCGAGACCTATGGCGCCCCGGCCATGGCCGTGCAGGACTTCCTGAAGGGTCGCGCCACGGGCCGCCTGCCCCGCACCAGCTTCCAGCCCTTCGCCGTGGCGGCAGACCTCAGCACCTGCCTGCCCG
The DNA here is from genome assembly GCA_038324335.1 of Holophagales bacterium. Lineage (GTDB taxonomy): Bacteria > Acidobacteriota > Holophagae > Holophagales > Holophagaceae > Geothrix. The sequence goes on along the minus strand of JBBQHW010000016.1, from coordinate 2,777 downwards.
ACTTCGTGCGGGAACAGCTGGCTGGAGCCCTGCCGGACTTCGACAAGAAGATCCACGGCTTCGCCAGCCGTGACGCCATCCTGCTGGCCATCGAAAGCCGCACCAGCAGCCCCATCCAGCTCCTGCGCGGCGAGGATGGCCAGTCCGTATCGCATGCGGGCCTCTACCCCTGCGGTGAGGGTGCGGGCTTCGCGGGCGGCATCACGTCCGCGGCCGTGGATGGAATCCGCGTGGCCGAGTGGATCGCCCAGACCGCTGGAGCACCCGTATTCCAGCCCTTCGAGAAGCAGGTGCGGACTGCGGATCTGGCAAACGAGTACTGACCTAGGCCGGTGGTTCGGGTACCTGGATGATCCGCCACTCCTCGCCGAACTGCGCCAGGAAGCCCAAGGAGTAGCAGCGGAAGAAGACGAAAATGGGCAGGAAGGCCACCGAACTGAGATAGGGCAGCAGGGCCAGGCAGCAGGTAAGGCAGCAGCCGAGCAGGATCAGGAGCATGGCGGGAATCCAGAGCAGGCAGGTCATGAGGTAGAACCCCAGGAAGCGCCACCCGTTGCCAGGCAGGAGCTCCTGGCGCAGCAGGGCCCAGGCAGCGGACGATTCCAGGTTCCGCCGATACATGATCGGCACCACGAAGTCGCGGAGCAGGAGCCCGATGATGGCGAGGGCGAGGGCGCCCAGGAGGAAGATTCCACCAGCCACCACCAGCCCGGTGATGGCTGCGGTTCCGAAGGCGCGGGCGTGAATGTCCGGCATTGCGATGAGGGCACCCAGGCCGCCGCAGACGATGAACAGGGCCAAGCCAGCCAGCATGAGCATCAACCGGAAGCGAAACAGCTGGTCCCCGAGTCGCTGGAAACGATTCCAGGGTTCCACGATCTCCGCCCGGTCCCGTACCACGCCGTCCAGGAACATGAACTGGCCGCGGCTGCTGAGCCAGAGCAGGACTGTGGCGAGCGCCAGAAGGAAGAGGATGGCCAGCACGCCCAGAGCGAGGACCAGCGCCAGGTGCTCGCCCATCCAGGTGGTCACCGGGCTGAAATCAGGCCCTCTGCCCCGGGAGGAATGAGCGAATGGATTGCCGTTGTAGCTGTAGGATCCGCCGCCACCCAGGTGGGCGAGGAACGCGGAGAAGCCCAACAGGAACCACTTCTTCGCGCGGAACGGCTCGAAGAGCATGCGCTTCGCATGGGCGATGGCGGGCTGGATGGGGTCGGTGATGGAAATCATGGGCCCATGATTCCATGACCAGGGCATGCCGGAAATGAGCTATCGTGACCATTGTTTCGGAACCAGGGGCGCGTCCATCCCGGGGGAACCATGTTCGAATCCGCGGAACTCGGCCACAAGATCACCAAGGATGTCTGGGATCGGGAGGTTCCCGTCCTGCGGGAAGCGCTGCTGGACGCACAGTACGACCTCACCGCGGCCAAGGTGCCGGTGATCATCCTGGTGGCGGGCGTGGACGGGTCGGGCAAGAGCGAGACCGTGAACACGCTCAACGAGTGGATGGACCCCCGCCACATCCAGACCTACGGCCTGGACGAGCCCACGGACGAGGAGCGGGAACGGCCCCACATGTGGCGTTTCTGGCGCATCCTGCCGCCCAAGGGGAAGATCGGGATCTTCGATGGCTCCTGGTACACCTGGCCCATCCTGGAGCGGGCCTATGGGCGCAGCAAGACCTCGAACCTGGACCAGGACATGGGCCGCGTGGCGCGCTTCGAGCAGATGCTCATCAATGAGGGCGCCATCGTGCTGAAGTTCTGGATGCACCTCAGCAAGGAGGCCCAGAAGAAGCGGCTGAAGGGGCTGGAGAAGGATCCCAAGACGCGCTGGCGGGTGACGCCCCGGGACTGGAAGCACTTCGAGATGTACGACACCTTCCGGCAGGTGGCCGAGCGGGCCCTGCGCTCCACCAGCACGGCGGACGCGCCCTGGATCGTGGTGGAAGCCACGGATCCCCGCTACCAGAAACTGACCGTGGGCAAGATCCTGCTGGAACGGATCCGCGCGCGGCTGGACAAGCCGGTGCCTGAGCCTGTCAAGGCGCCAGCACAGCCCCGGACCTCCATCGACAGCATGAATGTCCTCAAGGCTCTGGACCTCACGAAGCGAATGGAGAAGAAGGAGTACGAGGAGACCCTGCTGGGCCTCCAGGGCCGGTTGAACGTGCTGGCCCGCCATCGCAACCTTCGCAAGCACTCCATCGCCCTGGTGTTCGAGGGCGTGGACGCGGCGGGGAAGGGGGGCAGCATCCGCCGCATCACCCAGTCCCTGGATGCCCGGCGCTACCACATCCATCCCACGGCCGCGCCCACCGAAGATGAGCGGGCCCAGCCCTACCTCTGGCGCTTCTGGCGGAACCTGCCGCCCGCGGGGCAGGTGGCCATCTTCGACCGCAGCTGGTACGGCCGCGTGCTGGTGGAACGGGTGGAGGGCTTCTGCGCCGAGGCGGACTGGCAGCGGGCCTACAGCGAGATCAACGACTTCGAGGATCAGCTCGTGCGCTCTAGGAGCATCCTGCTGAAATTCTGGCTGTCCATCAGCCAGGAGGAACAGCTGCGCCGTTTCGAGGAGCGGCAGGTGACGCCTTTCAAGCGCTTCAAGATCACCGACGAGGACTGGCGCAACCGGGAGAAGTGGCCCGCCTACGAGGCCGCCATCTGCGACATGCTGGACCGCACCAGCACCGAGATCGCCCCCTGGACCCTCGTCGAAAGCGAGAGCAAGTACTACGGGCGGATCAAGATCCTGAAGACCCTCGTGCAGCGGCT
>JBBQHW010000015.1:0-55327 GCA_038324335.1 Holophagales bacterium | reverse complement strand
GGCCGGGACCGCCACCACGGGGCTCAGCTGGCTCGAGGGTCGCCTGCGGCTCTGGGTAGCCCGGTTCGCCCCGGATCCTGAAGCGCTCTGGCTGCAATGGGCCAGGCAGGCCCACCGCCCGGCCACGGCCCGCTGGTGCCTTGACCGGGCTCTGCTTCTTGACGGGCCAGAGGCCCTGTTCCAGGAGGGGTTGGCCTTCCTGGAGGGCGGCTTCGGACCGGGCGGTCAGGCGGCGGCTGTCGAGCGCTTCCGGAAAGCAGCGGCGAGAGGCCATGCCGAGGCAGCCTTCCGCCTCGCGGAGGCCCTGCGGACCGGATTCGGCTCCTTCCAGGCGGAGCCGGTCGAAGCCGAAGTATGGTACCGGCGGGCCGCCCAGAAGGGCTTCGGGCCGGCCGCCTCCTGGCTGGCCAGAGCCTATCAGGAGGGGGATGGCGTGACCGCGGATGAGGCCCAGGCCCGGCGCTGGGCGGGGGTGGCCGAAGGCCTTGGGCCCCACCAGCCCCGCCCCCGGAGCCTCCTCCGCCACGATGCCGCCCCCGAGGATCCTCTCGTGCGCCTGGGCGCGCAGACCGGCCGCAGGCTCGAAGGGGGCGCGGCTCGCCTGGTCGCCCACCGGGCAGGCCGCTGGGCCTTGATGGCAGTGGCCGGTCTGTTTTGCGCCCTGGCCCTGCTGGTGGTGGGAGCCTTCTTCTGGGCCGGCTCCTCCAGCCTGTTCCACCTGCCGCTGCTCTTGCTGATGCCGCCCCTCCTCATGCTGGGCTGGCAGGGTTGGCGGCTGCGGCGCGAGGGCCCCCGCCAGGGCCGGGATCGGCTGCGGGAGGCGGCCGAGCGCGGCGATCCCGAAGCCTGCTTCCAACTGGGGCGCCAGCACCTGCGGGGCGGTCCCCACCTGCCCAAGGACGACCTGGGTGCGGCGCTCTGGTTCCGGAAGGCGGCCGAGGCCGGTCACCGCGAGGCCATGGAAGCCCTGGCCCAGGCCTACTTGAGTGGCCACGGACTACTGCGGAATCCCCAGGAGGCCGCCCGCTGGGCCGAGGCGGCGCGTCGTGAGTCAACTTCCTGATCTCCTCGTCCGATGACAGTTCAGGGGGAGCCATGTCCCGTGTCTGGTTAGGCGTCGTATTGCTGCTCGGCTTGACGGGTTGCCGGGAAGAGGCGCGCCGCATCGAGAACGAGAACCTGGGCATCGCCGCGACCTTCCCGGGGCCGCCCAAGCTGCACCGCCATACGGACCCAGGGCCCTACGGCGAGGTGGAGTGGTTTGATCTGGCCATGAGCCCCGCCGGCCGCCTGGACGAGACCTTCAGCGTGGCAGTGGGGAACCTGCCCCCGGGGAACAAGGGGGGCACCACCCCCCGGGAGATTCTCACCACCTTCCAGAACTACCTGGGCTACCGCTTCGGCCCGATCCAGCGGACCGAGCTGCCCGCGGACAAGGGCCCTGGCTTCCGCTACAAGGTGAAGAGTCCCAACACCCGCCTGGTGGAAGGCATCGTGGTCGTCCGCCGCGGTCGGCTGCACCATGCGGAGGCCATCGTGCGGAAGGAAGGTGATCCCCGCACGGCGGCTTTTCTGGACGATTTCGAGGTCAGGACGCGCTAGGTACCGGCGGCGAAGTCCCCAGGATGGTTTCGACGGCGGCCACCAGCTGCTCCGCCGCGGCTTCGGCGGTCAGGCACGGGTGCTCGCCGGGGACGGCGGCGCCGATGCCCAGGAAGGGCAGGCCCGCGGCCTGGGCGGCCGCCAGATCATGGGGCCTGTCGCCCACGTAGAGGTGCGGGCCGGGACAGCCCTCCAGGGCCCTTTTCAACAGGTCCGCGCGGCCGTGGCGGGGCAGAGAGCCGAGCCTGGGAATGGCGGCGTCGATGCCCAGCATCTGGGCCTTGAAGGCCAGCAGATCCGGGGCGTTGCCGGACACCAGCCACACCGGGTGGCGCGCGGCCAGGCGGTGCATGCCCTCGATGACTCCGGCAAAGGCCACGGCCTCCTGGCCACCGGGGGCGAAGGCCTCCTGGAACCGGGCCAGGCAGGCGGCGCCGTAAGCGGCATAGGCGGGTTCGTCCAGTCCAGGGCCGAAGCGCATCCGGTGCAGCTCGTCCACGATCTCCCAGTCCGTGGAGCCCACGCAGCGGCCCAGTTCCTCCGCGGTGGGTGCTCCGCCCCAGAGTTCGCCCAGAGCTTCGCGCAGCAGCACGAAGCCGGAGCTGAAATGCCCCAGGGTTCCATCGAGATCGAAACAGATCGGCACGGGAAGCACTCCGTCTCTGGCCCAGGATCGCACGGGATGGCACTCTGGGTGGGAAGGTGGTGTTCGTGCGTCGCTGGATCCTCCTCTTCCTCCTCGTTCTCTCCCGGCCGCTTGCCGCCGAGGAGGGGCTGCGCTATCGGATGCAGCTGTGGATGCGTGGCGAGCCGCAACCGCTGGAGACCTGCTTCCGGCTTCAAGCCACCGCCGGGACCCGCAGCCACAACAAGGTGCAGAAGCCCCGCATGGGCGGGTGGCGCCTGGAGGCGGACCGCACCCAAGGCACGCCCTATGCCCAGGCCATGCTGCTGGGACGCGCCGAACGGCTGCTCTACCTGGCGGGCCCCGCGCCGCAGACGAAGCCCGAACCGCTCGCGCTGCGCTTCGGCTCCCGTAGCCTGCCGGTGTGGAGTTTGGAGATGCCCAAGGGCCTCCACGCCTCCACGGTGCTGGTGGAGATCGCCCCAAGGCTGCTTGTGCTCTGCGACTTCAGCGCCCGCTTCGAGCAGGGAGACGTGGTTCGCCTGGAGTTGCACCTCGAGGGCGTGGGCAGTACGGCTGGATTGACCCCCGCCGAGGCCGGCACGACTCTGCTCAGCACCCTCCAGGCCTGGGCCCGCGAGACCGTCGCGGCACCTGCGGGGATCACGGTCCAGTAGCCGCGCAGGCGCTGTCAATTCACCGTCAGGGTGGTGGTCTTTTTCGTCTGCTGGGAGGCGCCGAAACCCGCGTTGCGATCCTCGCTGGTGGCCCGGGTCACGATGAGCCGGTTGCCGACCCTGGTGAACTGCAGCTCCTGGCTGTTGCCGCCCTCGAAGCTGATGAACATGCGGCTGCCCTTGTAAGCCACGCTGCTGGAGAAGGCCAGGGGCAGGCCATCGGGACCGATCCACACCCTGCCTTCGACCTTCAATTCCTTGAGGTACTTCTTCTGGTTCTCGGGGATCCTCGGCGTGAGCTTCAGGACGAGGAGCCGCGCGGGGCGGCCCTGCCAGGCTTCCGCCTTCTCCTCCGTGACTTGGGCCTGGGCCAGATCCCTCAGCAGGGCCTCCGCGTGATTCAGGGCTTCTGAAGTCTCCAGCGGATCCACATTCCGCAGGGCCGTGCGCGTGGGGGTGCTCCGGTCCGGTTCCCGCTCCTGGGCCGCCAGTTCCTTCTCGGCCTGCTGCAGGGTGGCCTTGGCCCAGGTGACCCTCAGACCCGGGGGGCCGTCCTCGACCTGGGCCGAGACCTTCCCCTGGCTCACGGTGGGTTTCTTGTCGTCCATGATCTGGCGCCAGAAGTTGTGCTCCAGGGTGGCCTTCACGGGTTCCAAGCCCGGGAGCTTCTGCAGGGCGGCTCGCAGGTCATCGAGACCATTGGCAGAGAGCGGCAAGACCAGGGATAGCACGATGATGGCGAAACGCATGCAGACTCCGGGATTGTCACGGGGATGTGCAGGCTACGGGTTCCCCTTCCCGAAGGTTATCCTGAAGCCCGGAGGGTTCATGCCGTTCAGGGACGAATGCGGGGTGTTCGGCATCTGCCATCAGGTGGAGGCCTCGCGTCAGACCTACCTGGGCCTCTACGCCCTCCAGCACCGGGGCCAGGAAGCTGCCGGCATCTGCTCGGGCGATGCCAGCGGCCTCCATCTGCACAAGGCCCAGGGCTACGTGGCCGACGTGTTCACCGAGTCCGTGCTGGACGGTCTGCCCGGCGACGCCGCCATCGGCCACACGCGCTACTCCACCACTGGCGGCAACGTGGCTTCCGCCGCCCATCCCTTCCTCATCCATGGCCGCTTCGGCCAGGTGGCCCTCTGCCACAACGGAAACCTCACCAACACCGAGGAACTCCGCGCCCGGCTCATTGCCGATGGGCACACGTTCACGAGCCCCTCCGACAGCGAAGTGCTGTTGGCCCTCATCAACCGGGCTCCCGTGAACACCCTGGAGGACGCCGTCGTCGCGGCCCTGCGTGAGGCCAAGGGCGCCTATTCCCTGCTGATCCTCACGGCGGATGCCCTCATCGCGGCCCGGGATCCCCGCGGTTTCCGCCCCCTGGCCATGGGCCGGATGAATGGCACTACGGTGTTCAGTTCCGAGACCTGCGCCTTCGACCTGGTGGGCGCCCACTATGAGCGGGACGTGGAACCCGGCGAAATGCTGGTGGTGTCCCGCCAGGACGGAGCCACGACCTCCCGCTTCCCCCTGCCCAGGGTGCAGCCGAAGCCCTGCGTGTTCGAGCACATCTATTTCGCCCGGCCGGATTCCCTGGTCTACGGCCAGAGCGTCATGGTGGCCCGCCGCGAAATGGGGCGCCGCCTGGCCATGCGCCATCCGGTGGAAGCAGATCTCATCGTGCCCGTGCCGGACAGCGGCGTGAGCGCGGCCCTGGGCTATTCGGAACATTCGGGCATCCCCTTCGACTTCGGCATCATCCGCAACCACTACGTGGGCCGCACCTTCATTGAACCCAAGCAGACCATCCGCAGCTTCGGGGTCAAGGTGAAGCTGAACCCGGTGCGCCACCTGCTGGCGGGCAAGCGGGTCGTGCTGGTGGACGACAGCATCGTGCGCGGCACCACCAGCAAGAAGATCGTGCAGATGGTGCGGGAGGCCGGCGCCAAGGAGGTGCACCTGCGCATCGCCTGTCCCCCCACCACGCACTCCTGCTTCTACGGCATCGACACGCCCAAGCGGCAGCACCTCATCGCCTCCTACATGTCCCTGGCGGAGATCACCACCTTCGTGGAAGCCGACACCCTTGGCTACCTCGACCTGAAGGATCTGGAAGGCTGCATGGGTGACGTGGGCCCGGAGGCGGGGTCGGCCTTCTGCTACGCCTGCTTCACTGGGGATTATCCCGTCACGCCCGGCCCATGAGCGCCAACCCATGAGCGCCAACTCATGAGCACCGGGGCTTCCGGCCCGCCCCAGGTCCATTTCGAGAACGGGCTTAGGTTCCTGGCCACGGCCCTGGCCCTGGACGTGGATCACCGCAACAGCGCCGCCATCGTCACCGCCGCCTGCGATGCCATCCAGTGCTTCCTGGTGACCTTCGAGGTCGCCGCCCGGCGCCAGCTGCCGGATCCCGAGGACGAGACCAGCCGCCTGCGGGGTCAGCTCGAAGCTCTGCTCACGCCCAGGCAGGCCCCCGAGGAGGCGGCGCGCCACGCGCTCGACGCGGCCCGGCTGGCCAGGGATCAGGCCGCCCGGCTGCTGCCGCGGCTGAACGGCTAGCTTGAATAGCTGGCGGCGACCCTAGAGTCCGACCCGTCCCAGGGGCACCAGGAGCGGTTCCGTCCTCCCGTTGGAGCGACTCACGGCTATGAAGGCCGAGCCCGCATGTTCGGGCGGCCCATCGTAGCCATGGGTCCGCCAGAAGCGCCGCAGGTCCGCCTGGAACCACACCAGGAATTCCTGGAAAGTCACCTGACGCAGCTCCTCCCGGGTGAGTTCGTCCACCACCTCCACCACCGCCGAGGCTGATGCCTCGGGCACCTTGAAGGTCTTCCAGGGCTGGGTGCCCTCCTTGGAATCCGCCAGGACCCGGGCCAGGAAGGCCTGATCCCGCCCGGGTTCCTGCACCTCCCCGGCCCACAGGCCGGTTGCGAGGCAGAGGCAGAGCAGAGCGCGCATGCCTTGGAATGAGGTCTGGGAGGCTGAGGTTCCCGGGAGCCAGTCTGGAGTCCGGAGCCTGGAGTCTGGAGGCACAGATCCCTGATGCGCCGCTTTGCGACGCGTTTATGGTTGAGCTCGGCGCTGTTCCACCCGTACGGCCCAAAGGGAAAGATGGCGCGGCCCTCGGGGCCGCCCCGAAAGCAGTACCTCCAGCCTCCAGTCTCCAGACTCATTAGACTGACCCCATGCCCATCGCCATCCTAGGACCCACGGCCTCCGGCAAATCCGCCGTGGCCGTGGCCGTGGCGCGGTGCCTTCAGGGCACGGTGATAAACGGGGATCCCTACCAGGCCATCCAGGGGCTTGCCATCGGCACGGGGCAACCCGAGGAAGGGGAAAGGGGGGGCATTCCTCACCTGGGTTATGGAGCTCTCTCCCTCTCCGCCCGGCCCAATCCTGCCGACTTCGGCGCCCTGGTGCGCGGGTGGCTGGCGGCCAGTCCCGAGCCGGTGCTGGTCACGGGTTCAGGGCTCTACCTTCGGGGCATCTGGGATCAACTCAGCGCCTTGCCGGAGGTGGACCAGGCCCTGGTGAAGCGGGTGCGCCGTTGGGGCATGGAACTGGGCATCCCGGTCCTCCACCGCTTCCTGGCGGCGGTGGATCCCATCCGGGCCACGGAGCTCCATCCCAACGACAGCGCCCGCGTGCAGCGGGCCCTGGCCCTGCACCTGGCGACGGGCCGGGCGCCTTCGGGCCTGCTGTCCGGTTCAGCGAAGGGGGTTCCGGCGGGGTGGCGGGTGCTGGTGGTCACGCCCGGCCGAGAGCGCCGCCGGGAGCGCTTGACGGCGCGGGTGGCCGCGCAGGTGCGAGCGGGTTGGCCTGAGGAGGTCGCGCGGCTGATGGCGGCCGGTCATGCCGAGGATCTGGTCGCCCTGCGGCCGCTGGGCTACGCGGCCTGGATGGCGAGCGGTGATCCCCGCGGGATCCAGGCCACGGTGACGCAGGAAACTCAGGCCTACGCCAAGCGTCAGGCCACCTGGTTCCGCAACCAGCTGCCCGATGCGCCCACCTGGGACCCCGACACCGAGCCCCTGGAGACGGCCTTCGCGCGGCTAGGGCTGCCATGACGCCAACGCTCTGGTACGAGGGACGAACCTCCATAGACCTTCTTTGTGGCGCCGATTGGGCCTGGATCGGCCTGAGGTCAGGCGATGGTTTGAACCGCCTGCACAGTGACCTGCTGCTGGCCCTGGACCGTCTGTTCATCGAGTTGCGCTGGTCGGGCGTCCACCGGGTGGTTCTCAGTGGCGCGGGCTGGATGAGTGGGCGGGGCCACCACTTCTGCGCCGGGGCGGACCTCCATGAAGTGGGGGCACTGGATGCCATCAGCGCAGAGCCCTTCGCCCGACGGGGGCAGCGCGTGATGGCCCACCTGATGTGGCCCGGGTGGCGCAGCCTCACGGTGCTCTCGGGCGTGGCCATGGGCGGCGGTTGCGACCTGGCCCTGCACGGCCAGGAGCGCTGGACGGTGGCGGCGGATGTCGCGGGCAAGGGCGGCCTGCGGCTGGCCCACCCAGCGGCGAAGCACGGCATCCTCACGGGCTTCGGCGGCACGGTGCGACTGCCGGAGTTGCTGGGCCAGGTGGGGGCGGATCGGCTCTTCCGGGCTTTCGAGACCTGGGACGTGCGCACCGCCCTGGCAGCAGGGGCAGTCCAGCGCGTGCTGCTTCCAGAAGAGGTTCAGGACGCAGTGGAGGCCTGGCTGAGGTAACGGGATGGGTCATCCGTCGCCTCTGGCCGAATGCAAATCCGGATCAGTGGCGTCCGAGGGCCAGCAGGGCGGGAATGGCCATGGCGATGATCGGCACCAGGCAGCAGCAGAGGAGGAAGAGGGGCGTCAGCACAGCGCAGACGCCGCGCCAGGTGTCGGTCCTGTGCATGCGGGCCAGCCCCATGCCGATGACCACCATGCCCGCGATCTGGATCAGGGCACCGATCAAGGGAATGAACCCGGCCAGTTGCAGGAAGGCATGGGCATAGCCATAGGCGCGGATGCTCTGGTGGGCACCCACGCCCGGCCTGAGTCCCCCCCACAGCCAGAGGAAGAAGTGATTGAGCGCGCCACCGATCACCATGCCCAGGAAGGTGAAGAGGGGCATGAGCAGGAGGACCACCCCGAAGATGACCGGCATCACTGCCGCGATGACCTTGCCCTCGGTCCTTCCGGATTGCTCGAGGCTGGCGAGCATGACGCCCATGCCCATGAAGAAGAACAGCGCGGCCATGAGGAGGAAGATTGGGACTGACAGCAGCAATATGAAGCGCCAGGGCGCGCCCAGCCCCTTGGTAACGGGCACCCGGTCGAAGAGTTCCAGTGGGTTGCTGAAGACCATCCGGAACATCGCGCCCACGCGGGGCCAGAAGCCCGGGAAAGCCTCCCGATCCTCGAAGGGGATGGGCCGAAAGTTCGGCGCGGACGGGGGCAGGAAATCCGCGGTGGGGGGTGGCATGGGCGGGTGGGCGCCCGGCGGCTCGCTCAGGGTGCTGGGCGGGAGCATCGCTTCGTTGGGGCCAGTGATTTCACTCATGTCCCGCTCCATGCAGATGCCGCTACGCTATCACGCTTCGCGGAAGTCCCTGGGCTGCAGCCCCAGTTTCTCCAGGCGGGACAGCAGGGTGGAGGGGGCGAGCTCGGCCAGGGCGGCAGCGCCCTCGGCACCGGCGATCTTGCCCAGGGCGTGGCGCAGCAGGCGCTCGAGGTAGGCGCGTTCCTGGGCCTCCCAGGTGGGCGGGCGGCCAGTCTTGTCGCGGCGCGTGGGCAGGGCACCGGCCGGGAGCTGCAGCTCCCGGCCCGCCGAGAGGATGGCCGCGCGCTCCAGGACGTTGTGCAGTTCCCGCACGTTGCCCGGCCAGGCGTAGGCCTCCAACTGCTCGCGCACGGTCTCAGGCAGGTGGATGGGCGGGCGGCGGTTCTCCCGGGCGAAGCGATCCAGAAAACCCGTGGCCAAGGCGGCGATGTCGCCGGTCCGCTCCCGCAGGGGCGGCAGGTGGATGGGAAAGACGCTGAGCCGGTAGAAGAGGTCCTCGCGGAAGCGCCCTTCGGCCACGGCCGCGCGCAGATCAGCGTGGGTTGCCGCCACCAGGCGCACGTCCACCTTGCGCGATTTCTCGCTGCCCAGGGGATCGACCTCCTTCTCCTGGATGGCGCGGAGCAGCTTGGGCTGGAGGTCCAGAGGCAGGTCGCCGATCTCGTCGAGGAAGAGGGTGCCGCCATCCGCCAGCTCGAAGCGCCCCTTGCGAGCCGAGGCCGCGCCGCTGAAGGCGCCCTTCACGTGGCCAAAGAGTTCGGATTCGATGAGCGTGGCTGGCAGGGCGCTGCAGTTCACCTTGATGAAGGGTTTCTCGCGGCGGGGCGAGAGATGGTGCAGGGTCTGGGCCACCTTCTCCTTGCCGGTGCCGGTCTCGCCGGTGATGAGCACCGTGGTGTTGGTGGCGGCCACCTGGCGCAGCTGGTCCAGGATGTCGCGCATGGCCTTGCTCTCGGCGCGCAGGGGTTCCTGCAGCACGTCCCGGCGCTGCACTTCGCGGAAGTAGCTGACCTCCTCGGCCAGGTTCCGTTCCCGTTCGGCGAGCCGGGTCAGATGTTCGGCCTGCTTGAGGCCCAGGGCCAGCAGCGAGGCGAAGACGCCCACGTGATGGAGCACGCTGGCCGGGTATTGGCGGCACACCATGGCGTCGAGGGTCATGAGCCCGAAAGTCGCGCCCCGGCTGCGCAGGGGCGCCACCAGGCAGCTGTGCCCGTGGGGCATTTCCAGCAGGCCGTGGAAGGTGTCCTCGCCGGGGTCCTCCTCCTCGAAGGTGGCTGGCTTGGAGCGAGCCTTGAGGGCGTTCAGCAGCCGGAGGTTGCCCCGTACGGGAATGAGGGCCGCCGCCAGTTGCGGGGTGGCCAGGGGCCCCACGGCGTAGGCCACCCGCAGGCCATCGCCTTCGCGCAACAGCACCGTGGCGAGGTCGTAGGGCACCAGCTGGCCCAGGCGCTCGAAGGCATGGGCCACCATTCGGTCGGGATCCTCGCCGAGGGTGAGCAGGGCCCCGGCCTCCTCCACCAGGCGGGCGCCGGTCAACGCAGCGTCGAGATCCGGGCTGGGCACGGAGAACCTCCATGCACGATTCTCGGTATTTCGAGAGCTCGGTCAAGGAATTCCCTTGAAATAACCGCATTTTTCGTCAAAAAGGTATACTTCCGGAAGCCTGTCTCAAAGGAACCGCTTGACCTCCGACCCCACCCATTTCGGCTCCTACCGGCTCCTCGCCCGCCTGGGTGAAGGCGCCATGGGCGAGGTCTGGCGGGCCCTGGACCTGCGGCTGGAGCGCGAGGTGGCGCTCAAGATCCTCAAGGATGCCGATGACGTCCGCAGGAAAGCGCTGATCGGCGAGGCCAAGCTGGCCTGCCAGCTGAACCACCCGAACATCGCCCACATCTACGACGCCGGCGACGTGGAGGGCACGCCCTACATCGCCATGGAGCTGGTGGAGGGGCGCACCCTGCGGGCGCTGGTGGGCCGCCCCCTGGACGGCGACGCCCTGCAGGACCTGGCCAGACAGGCGGCCTCGGCCCTGTCCCATGCGCATCAGAAGGGCATCGTCCACCGCGACATCAAGCCGGAGAACCTGCTCCTGACCGACGAGGGCCAGTTGAAAATCCTCGATTTCGGCATCGCCCGGCGGGGCATCGAGGATCTGCCCCTGGGTCAGACCTCCCACCACATGACCCTCGTGGAGCGCACGGCCCCGGGCTACAGCCAAGGCACGCCCGCCTACATGAGCCCGGAACAGGCCAATGGCCAGCCGCTCACGGGCCAGTCGGACCAGTTCGGCCTGGGCGTGGTGCTCTACGAGCTGGCCACCGGCGTGCACCCCTTCCTCCGGGCCAGCCTGGTCGACACCCTCTACGCGGTGACGCGGGACGCACCCCGGCCCCTGTCCGAGGCCCGGCCGGACCTGCCGCGCACCCTCCAGGACGCCATTCACCGGCTGATGGCCAAGGCATCGAAGGATCGCTTCCCGAACCTGCAGGCCCTCGCCGTGGGACTTTCGGAGAATACCGCCACCGCCGCTGTGCCCAACCTGAGCCACCCTGCATCCCTGCTGCGGTCACGCGGTCGCCGCGGAATCCTGGTAGCCGTGGCCGCAGTGGTGGTCCTGGGGACCCTCGTGGCTGTGTGGCTGGTGCGACGCACGGACGGCACCGGTCTGGGCGAGGCCCGCCGGGCTTCGCGAGAGGATTTTATCAAGGGCCGCCGGGTGGTGGCGATCCTGCCCCTGGAACAGATGCAGCCCGATGCGGAACACGCGTGGCTGAGCAACAGCTTTGCCGATGCCATGGCCTTCGGCCTGGTGCGGCGGGACGACCTGGCAGTGGTGGACCGGCTCCGCGTGGTGGAGGCCATGCATCAGCTGGGCGATACGCCCGGCCAGGCCCCGAAGGCCGTGGGTGAACTGGGCCGACAGCTCAAGGCGGAACTGCTGGTGCTGGGCAGCTACCAGGTGGTGGGCGGCCAGCTGCGCATGGCGGTGCGGGTGCTGGATGCGACCCGGGGTACCACCCTGCATCAGTTCCAGTTGGACCGGCCCGTGACGGACCTCCTGAAACTCGAGGATGAACTGCAGCAGCGACTCCCCCAGGAGATGGGGCTCGGCAGTGATTCCGGCATGCTGCGCAACCAGGCCAGGCTGCCGCGGACCCGCGAACTCTATACCAAGGCCCTCCAGGTCATCACGGATGGCAACCAGGATTCCGTGCAGCTGGCGAATTCACTGCTGGCCACGGCCATCGAACTCGAGCCCGACTATGCCCCGGCCCGGGGGGAATACGCCTGGACGCTGGCGGAATTGGGTGCCACGACGGCGCTCAGCCAGGGCCGCTACGAAGATGGCCAGGCCCTCCTGCGGCAGGGGAAGGTCGCCGCCGAGAAGGCCATCGCGCTGGATCCGAGCGCCTCTCAGGCCTACCGCGCCCTGGGTTCCATTCTCCTGCGCATGGGAGATCTGGAGGGTGCCAGCCGTTCCGCGCTCCAGGCCGTCCGCCTGGATCCGGCCGATCACAAGGCCTACGACATGCTGGCTGACGTCTTCGCCGGGCTGGAGGGGGAGGACAACCACCAGGCCGCCCGTCGCTACTTCGAGAAGTCCCTGGCCCTGTTCCCCGGGGGCTGGCAGGCCCACCACCGCTACGGCGTGCTCCTGCAGAACGAGGGCGAACTGCCCGCGGCCCTCCTGCACGCGGATCGCGCCATCGCCCTGCGCCCCGCTGCGGAATTCGCCTATGTCACCGCCGCGGATGCCCTGCTGTGGATGGGGCGCAGCCAGGAGGCCGGGGCCCGCCTGCGGGCCGGACTGCGGGAGATACCCGCTTCGAATGTCCTGCGCAGCCTCATGGCCTACACGGCCTGGGAGCAGAACGACCGGAGCGCCGCGGAGACCTACCTCAAAGAGTTGGACGGCGCCTGGCCGCCGGACCACTCGAATACCGTCCTGTTGGCGGGGATCAGACAGGCGGTGACGGGCGATGGCGCCGGCGCCCGGGCTCGCTTCCTCGCTTTCCGTCAGGCCATGGCCGCCTCGGACCTCGCGTCCAAGAAGCACAATGAGCGGCGGGTGCTGTCGGTGAACCTGTACTTCATGGCCCGCATGGTGGCGCGCCTGGGAGACCGGGTCGCCGCCCGGTCCATGGTGGAACTGGCCGACCAGTTCCACCATGGCAAACTCCGGGTGGCCAAGCAGGATCCGGTGTTCCGCTAACTGTTCCGCTAACTATTGACCACGGGCCTCGGCTACCAGGGCTTCGATCTGGCTGCGGACAGCCGTCATGAGCGACTCCCGGTCCGGGTGGTTGGCCGGATCCACGGGCTCACCCATGAGCACGAGGTAGCGTCCAGGCGTGAACTTCAGGGTGCCGCGGGGCAGCACCTGGAAGCCCCCCACGGTGGCAATGGGGATGATCGGCACCCCCGCATCCTGGGCCAGGGCGAAGCCACCTTTCTTGAAGGGCAGCAGCTGACCATTCCGGCTGCGAGTGCCCTCGGGGAAGATCACCACGCTCTTGCCTCCGCGAATCTCCAGGGCAGCGGCGTGGATGCTGCGGAGGGCCCGCTCGCGGTCGCCGCGGTCGATGAAGATGACACCGGCGGCCCAGGCCGCCCAGCCGATGAAGGGGAAGTACTGCAGTTCCTTCTTGGCGAGATAGACGGCGGGCAGGGGCAGGGCGGCGATCAGGATGGGGGGATCCATCATGCTTTCATGGTTCGACATGAAGATGACGGGCTGGCGGCCTTCCCGGATGGCTTCCGGCATTCGTTCCCAGCCCAGCAGGGTGAAGGGAATGTGCCCGAACCAGGCCATGCCGCGGGCGTACAGGGGGCCGACGGCGAAGAAGGCCCGCGGTCTGCCCAGGAAGGGAACGGCCAGCAGAATGCCCGTGGCCGTGACCACCACCATCAGGACGGCCCAAAGGAACATCAGCACAGCGCCGAACCCCGTGTCCCTCCAACTGGCCACGCCGCCTCCGAATATCATCTAAACTAGCAGTTGTGGAGGTCTTTCGTGGGCATCACTGAACAGGTCCTGATTGATCACGAAGCCCGCAAGGACGCGGAGGGCGTTTCCTGGTTCACGGCCGGGGACCTGGAGCGCCTCGGCCTCCACGACCAGCTGTTCACGATCATGCAGACGGTCCAGCACACGTTGCGCCTGCACAAGGCCCATCAGGTGGTGGAAAGCCACGGCTGCACGGACCGCTGGAGCGTGGCCGATGCGCACTGACCTTCGTTAGTCCACAGTGATGGATTTGGAGACGTTCTTCGGCGCATCCGGATGGACGCCATGGTCCATGACAGTCAGGCGGTCGAGGTAGTCCATCTTCAAGACCGACATGCGGAAGGCCAGGCGCTGCAGGGTCACCGCCGCCGTGAAGACGAACAGGTTCGGATCCCCGCTGGCGGGCACTTCGAGGAGCTTCGACCAGTAGCGGTCGTGGCCGGTGGGCCGGCCAGCCACCGCCAGGGCCAGTTCCGGCTGCCGCTCGGCGATGAGGAGGATGTCGGCGCCGCGGATCTTGTGGGTGTGAATCTGGCTGATGGTGATGCGGATGTCCCGCTCGTCGCTGGGACAGACGAAGAGCAGGGGGTAGTTGGAGAAGCGCGTCTCCACCAGCTCTGGCCAGGCCTGGAGGGCTTCGATGCCGCCGGCGAAGGGGCGGCCATCCCGGCGCTGCTCGTAGACTTCCAGCACGCCCGCCAGATCCTGGATGGAGAACAGCGTGTTCTTGCCGAGGATGGTGTTGGGGCCGTGCTTGAACTCGGCGGCATCGTAGCCCTCGGCGTGGTTCAGCACCACCTCGCGGATCTTGAGAGCCCCTTCCCGGGCCAGGCCGATGAGGCCGGTGCCCAGGATGTGCAGGGATGGCTCCAGGTAGAGGCGCAGGGCCGCCTCCTCCACATCTTCCGCGCCCAGCCGGAGGGTCTCCTGGATCAGTTCCTTCGCCCGTTCGAGGTTCGCGGCGATCTTGCGCTCCGTGAGCGAGAAGGAGGCGGCCAGCACATAGAGGATGGCCACCTGGTTGAGGAAGCTCTTGGTGGCCGCCACGGCGATTTCTGGCCCGCAGAGAATGGGCAGGTAGAACTCGGACAGCTCCTGGGGAATGCGGCTGTTCTCATTGTTCACAAGGGCGATACGCCGCAGCGCGGGCACCCGGGCGCGGACGTCCTGGTAGATGTCCACCAGATCCTTGGTCTCGCCGGACTGCGTAATGCCGATGAGCAGGTCCTGCGGGTGGAGCGTGTTCAGGTACATGGAGCGGAACATGCCCGGGTTGCAGGGGAACACCGCCACGCCGGACAGGTTGTTGAAGAAGGTGGCCGCCACCAGGGCCGCGTGGTACGAGGTGCCGGAGGCCACCAGGAAGACGCGGCCCCCATCCTTCTGGGTGTCGCGGATGGCCTGCACCAGTTCCAGGAGATGGCGGGTGACCCGCCGGCGTTTCTTCCATACGAAGAGCAGGTCCATGAGGGCCAGGGGCTCCTCGGCCGAGGGGTCGAGGCGAGCCAGGTCCAGGAGCAGCTGGCGTTCGTCTGAAACGGGCTGGCCCAAGTGGGTCTTCAGCACATCACGGTGGGGTTCCACGCGGGTGGCCAGCTCCCGATGCACGGGATCCGCGAGGATGGCCTGGAAGGCTGCCGCCAGGGCCACCTCTTCCGGCACTTCGTAGAGGGCGAGCACCTTGTCGAGAAGGGCCTTGCAGAGATCCCGCCGGTCCTCGAAGGCGGCGAAAAGCCCTTCGGTGCCCGGGGCCTTGAAATAGTACCGAAGCACCTGATCGAGGTTGTCGGGAGAGGACGCGATCTCCTGGTCCATGAAGTAGCGGAAAGGCGGGCGCAGTCCCGTATCGCGCACGTTGAGCTTGGAGCGCTTGGTGCGGGGCTTGGAGAAGGCGAGTTCGCCCCCCAGGGTGAAGACCAAGTAGTCGCGTTCGGTGAACCAGAGACCTTCGCCCTCGGAGAGGGGAATGAGCAGCCGCGTCTTGGAGAGCACCGAGGTCAGGTCGCTGGAAACCACCACGAAGTCGCCGTGGGCGTCGGTGCCAATGCCTGCGTAGAGGGAGGAGCCTGACTTGACGGCCACCACGCCCGCCGCCTGGGGGTCGGCAAAGGCGGCGGCGTAGGAACCCTCGGCGCGGGCACCGGCCTTCCGGGCCGCATCGATTAGAAGGAAGGCGCCCTCGGGCACGCGCCCTTGCAGATTCGCGGCAGCGAGGGCCCCCTGGCAAGCGGTCAGGACAGGCCCGGGGTCCGCCAGATTGGCGGCATAGGCGGCCTCGGCCAGATGCGTGAGCATCTCCCCGTCGTTGTCGGAGACGACGGCATGGCCCTCCGCCGTCAGCGTCGTTTTGAGGGCGTCGGTGTTGGAGATGTTGCCGTTGTGGGCCCCCACCAGTTCCACCTTGCAGCGCACGTGGTGGGGCTGGCTGTTGGCATCCGTTACCGCGCCATAGGTGGCCCAGCGCACCTGCCCGATGAAGCGCTGGCCCGCCTGCTGGTCGATGCCCAATTCGGGCACCACGCGACTGGGGGCGCCCACTTTCTTCAATAGCGTGATGGCCCGATCAGCGCCAATGAAGGCAGCGCCGGTGGAATCGTAGCCGCGATATTCGAGCCGCTTCAGCAACTCACCTGCTTCCCGCCCCATGGCCGTGATCTCTGACCCGTAACACAACGACACGATTCCACACACAGCCCAACCTCCCGGGTCACCCGAAGGGGGGCGGCCTGTCTCTATCCTGGGACAGGAAGGTGGTTTATGGAACCGGATCCAGGCCGCCCGCGGTCAGGGGCGAGCAGCGGAGCAGTCGCCAAGTGGTGAGCAGGCCGCCGCGGAGGGTGCCGAATTTCTGGATGCAACCCAGGCCGTAGTGGCTGCAGGTGGGCGTGAACTTGCACTGGGTGGGCAGGTGGCTGGAGAGGGTGATCTGGTAGGTCCGGATGGCGCCCCGGCAGAGCCAGGCAGTGGGCTGAAACCGCACGGGCAGACAGGCTTCCACGAGCAGGTAGAGCCCCATGGTGGCAACGGGGTGGGCCAACAGCCAGTTGACCATCCTAGGCCTTCGCCGCATCCGCCTCGGCCTTCACCTTGCGAGCCTCTTCCAGGAAGGCCGGGACCAGGTCTTCCTCCTTCACCTTCCGGATGAGCTCGCCCTTGCGGTAGATCAGGCCTTCGCCCGCGCCGCCGGCCACGCCGAGATCCGCATCCTTGGCCTCGCCGGGCCCGTTCACCACGCAGCCCATCACCGCGTAGGTGATGTTTTCGTGGTTGATGAGCTTCAGGCCTTCCTCGATCTCGTTGGCCACGCGGTTGAGGTCGATCTGCACCCGGCCGCAGCTGGGGCAGCTCACCATGCGGAAGCCGCCGGAGCGCAGGGCCAGGGAGCGCAGCATTTCGTGGCCCACGCGGCACTCGTCTTCGCCCTCGCCGGTGAGCGACACGCGGATGGTGTCGCCCAGGCCCTCGGCCAAGAGGATGCCCATCCCGATGCTGGATCGGATGGTGCCGCCGAAAGGCGTGCCCGCCTCGGTGATGCCCAGGTGGAAGGGGTAGTCCACCTGCTTCGCCAGCAGGCGGTAGGCCTGCACGGTACGGACCACGTCGCTGGCCTTGAGGCTGATCTTGATGTCGCGGAAGCCCTCGCGTTCGAGCACCTCGATGTGGCGCAGGGCACTCTCCACCATGGCCTCGGGGGTGGCCGTGCCGAACTGGTCCAGCAGGTTCTTCTCCAGGCTGCCGCCATTGACGCCGATGCGGATGGGGATGCCCAGGGAACCGGCCTTGTCCACCACGGCTTTCACGCGCTCCTGGCCGCCGATGTTGCCGGGATTGATGCGCAGGCAGGCGGCGCCGCCATCCGCTGCCACCAGGGCCAGGCGGTAGTCAAAATGGATGTCGGCCACCACGGGGATGGGGCTGCGGTCACAGATCTCGTGGAAGACTTCGCCAGCCTTCTTCGTGGGTACGCTCACCCGCACGATCTCACAGCCGGCATTGGCATAGGCGTAGATCTGGTTGACCGTGGCCTCCACGTCCCGGCTGTCGGTCTTGGTCATGCTCTGCACGGAAATGGGCGCGTCGCCGCCCACCGGCACCTTGCCCACCAGGATCTGGCGGGTCTTCCGGCGGGGCGCGAGGGGCTGGAGTTCCTGGTCGGACATGGGGCCTCGATCAAAGGTTCCATTCTATCCTTCAATCCAGTTGCCAGTACACGGCGCGCGGCCCGAAAGGGCCGCGCGCTGGCCAAGGAGCTGGTTACTGCTTGAGGTTCATGGTCACCTGCATGAGCTGGTCCGTGGTCGTGACGATCTTGGAGTTCGCCTCGTAGCCCCGCTGGCTGAGGATGAGCTTCGTGAACTCCCCGGCCACGTCCACGTTGGACAGCTCCAGGTTCGCGCCCAGCACGCTGCCGCGGCCACCTTGGTTGGCCAGGCCGATGGTGGGCGCGCCGGAGGCCAGGCTCTGCCCCCAGTGGTTATTGCCGCTCTGCACCAGGCCGTTCTCGTTGTTGAAGGAGGACAGGGCCACCTGGGCGAGGGACACCACCTGGCCGTTGGTGAAGGTGCCGCTGATGAGTCCGTTCGAGTCCACCGTCAGGTCCTGCAGGGTGCCGGCCCCGTAGCCGTCCTGGTAGCTGCTGCTGGTGGTGCTGGCAGCGCTGAATTGGGTGATGTTGGAGGTGTTGTCTGGATTCACCAGGTTGAAGGCGATGGCGCTGGCGGCGGCGCCATTGCCCCAGGTGATGGCCAGGGCGGGGTTGTTCGCGGCCGTGGCCGGGTTGCCATTGATGCTCAGCAGCGTGCCGGACGCTGAGAAGCTGACGGTCCCCGCTCCCCCCGTGACGGTGGAACCCGCGGGGCCGGCGACGGCGTAGCTCCAGGAGTTGACGCCCGTCTTGGTGTAGGTGGCGATAAGGGTCTGGGTGTTCCCCTGGCTGTCGTATACCTGGATGGGGGCGGTCAGGACGGAAGTGGCACCCACGGCCGAAGAGGCGTTCAGATTCACACCGGTGCGGATGTTCGCCGTGGCGAAGGCGCTGGCGGTGGTGCCCGAATCGATGCGGATCGGGGCCAGCGCGGCGGTGGTGTTCACCTTGCCGGTGGCGTCCTTGTTCCAGCCCATGACCGAGGCGCCATCGCTGGCCACCAGGAAGCCGTCGCTGTTGCGGCTGAAGTTGCCGGCCCGGCTGAAGACCTGCTTGCCGTCCTTGGTCTGGAGGGTGAAGAACCCATTGCCCTGCAGGGCCATGTCGAGGGCGTTGCCCGTGCTCTGGAAGGAGGCCTGCGCGAAGTCCTGGCTCACGCTGTTGGTCTGCACACCCAGGCCGAACTGGATGGGGTTGCCGTTCCCCTGGGTGGAGACGCCGCCGAGGCTGCTGCTGAAGATGTCGCGGAAGGTCATGGACGAACCCTTGAAGCCCACCGTGTTGATGTTCGATAGGTTGTTGCCGATGACGTTGAGCGCATTGGCGTTGGTGGACAGGCCCGAAAGGCCGGAGTAGAAGGCGGAATAGAGGCTCATGGAAATCTCCTAGGGGTTGGAAGCGGGATCAGGCGTTGATTTCGAGGACATCGGCCAGGGAGAACACGTTGTTTCCCGATCCCAGGTAGGTGCCGTCGCTCCTGAAGGTCACTGAGTCCACCTTCATGGTCATGCTGGTCTTGAAGGGTACGGCCGTTCCGTTGCTGTTGTTGGCGGTGATCACGACCTTGTAGGACCCGTCGGCCACGGGGACGCCGTTGATGTCGCGCCCATCCCACTTCAAGGTGTTCGCGCCGCTGTTGAGGTTGCCCTGGGGCAGGGTCGCGACGACGTTGCCGTTCGCGTCCTTCACGGTGACGGTGACGTTCGCCGCGCCGCTCAGGTTGAGGTTCATGGAGGCGGCCCCGGATTTCAGGTTGAAGCCCGAGCCGTCCACCACGACGCTCTTGCCCACCAGGGCACCCATCTGGGCCTGGAAGAGGCCCGCAGTCTGGGTCTGGAGGCCCCCCAACAGGGTATTGGTCTGCTGGGCCTGTTCCAGGGTGGAGAAGCTGGTCAGCTGCTGCACCATGGCACTGGGGTCCTGTCCGCTGGACGTGGGGTCCTGGTTCTTGAGCTGGGCCACGAGCAGTTGGAGGAAGCCATTCTTGTCGATGGTGTTGCTGGCAGCGGGCTTGGTAGTGGTCGTGGTGGCAGTGGTCGCGCCAATCAGGCCGGTTTGCATGGGAACCTCCAGGAAAGGGGAAACAGGAATCGTGCCGATCAGGCGTAGAGCTCGACGTGGCGGGAGTTCAGGATGGCTGCGACGGGCGGGACCGGAGCTTCTTGCCCAGCAGGCACCAGGTCCAGGACCGGACGACCCGGGTAGGCGGGGGTGGCAGGCGCTTCCTGGAAGGGGCGCTGACCCTGCTGGAGATCAAAACTGCCCAACTGGAGTCCCTGCTCCTTGAGCGACGCTTCCAGATGGGGACGACCTTCCTGCACGGCCTGGACGGACGCTGCTTCCGAAACCCAGAGACGGGCGTGGACCTCGCCCCCTTGCACCCGGAGATGGATGGTGACCTGGCCGAGGGAATCGGGGTGCAACTGGAGTTGGGCCTCCTGGGAACCACCCTGCAGCATCCAGCGCACGCCCCCTGCCACCTGCGTGACCAGGGGGCTGGCCACCGAGCCTGGCTGGGCCGGGGTATTTGGCAGCGGGGCCGTGGGCGCGGTGCCAGCGGCCGGGGTCAAGGTCCGGGGCTGCGCGGTGAGGGCGGCCATGGCATTGCTGTCCGTGTGCTGCAGTGCCGTGGCCGGAACGGGCGCCGGTGCTGCTTCCACAGGGACTCCTTCCATGCCGTAGGTGAACGGCAGCGCCTTGTTGGCTCCAGAATCCACCTGGCTCGATTCGAAATTCTGGCCAGAGGGTGGCACCACAGGGCCGGCCTTGGTGGGCGCCATGGCCGGAGCTTCCTGAGGGGCGGGGGCCGCCGCGAGGTTGAGCCCAGCCTTGACGGCCACGGGGTCGGCCATGGGCGGCGTGGTTTCCAGGGCCTCCAGTGCAGCCTGCAGATCCCGGGTCATGGCCTTCACTTTGGTCTTGGAGAGATCTTCGGCAAGGAGTGCCTGGGTGTTGGTGGTCGCTTGGGGTGGGGCTGGTGCCAGGGTGGTCGTGGTTGCCTCGGGTGGGGCCGTTGCCAGGGTTGGCGTGATTGCCTGGCTTGGCGTGATTGCCTGGGTCGGTGTGGCTGCCTGGGGTGGCGTGATTGCCTGGGGTGGGACCGGAGCCTGGATGGGGTCCAAGGTGGCGGGGGCGCCTTTAAGACTCACTGTCCCCTGGGGGAAAGGGGCTGGTGCAGACGGTACGGGGCCACCCGGTAATCCGGCTTGGAGGGCGCTCAACGCCTGTGCGGCCAGGATGGCCAAGGCTGGATCCTGAGCAGGCACCAGGGAGGCGGAAACAGGCAAGCCCCCGACCCCCGCAGGCAGCACCGAATCCGACGGCACCACCGCGGAGTCGCTGACAGAGGCCGCAGCGTCGCGGGCCGAAGCTGCAGAGTCGTCAGCCGCGGCCGGAGCCGAAGGCGATCGTCGGGCAGGTGCCGCCGGAGGCTTAGGCGCCGCTGGCGATCCCGACTTCAGGGCGGATCTTGCCTCATCGGGGGCGGGTGGTGCATCCGCCATTGCCGAAGGTGCCCCCGTGGCTGGTTTGGACTTGGTGGCCTTTTGATGGACGGCCTTCAGGCCCTCACCCGGGGCCTTCTCGGGCGGTTTGGCCATTGTCTGGGGCTGGATCCAGTGGGCCATGAGGCCCGCAAACCGGCCACCTGTGGCGTCGGCTTCCTTGGCTTCAGGTCGCTCGGCGACCAGGCGGTTGGCAACTTCTGAGATTGTCGCTGTGCCCGTGGCAAGCATTGGGAACCTCGCATCCGGATCATCCAGATGGGTTCCCTGCGCGAGGACCGTGCCGTCGCCATTGGGCAGAAATGACTATGTGACGGGATCCTTCGGCTTGCTCATCCCGACCTTTTCCGAAAGGCGTCCGGCGAGCTTGGCGTCCAGGGGGGCGAGTTGATCCATCAGCTTGGCGGCCTTCTTCGGCGTCATCCCCGCCAACAGGGCCACGGCCACTTCCTGGTTCTGGCCGGCGAGTTCCTTCATGGCCTGCGCCCCGGCGGCGGGGTCCATGGCGTTGTAGGTCGCGATGATCTGCGGGTCGATGGCGGGCCGAACTTTCAGGTTCGCCACCTTGCCGAGGGCCTCCTGAACGGCCTTTTCCCGGGTCGCCAGATCCACTCGATCCTTGTCCAGGGTGACTTGCAGAGTGTTGAGCCGCTGTTCCAGCTGGCGCAGTTCACCCTCTTTCTGGGTCATGGCCTTCTCGCGGTTCTGGAGTTGGGAAGCCAATGCGGCGACCTTCACGCCTTCGCTGGCGATCTTGTTCTCGCCCTTCGGCTCCTGGGCCGAGAGCCAGAGGACGCCTGCGGACAGGGCGACCGGGGCCGAGATCCAAAGCAGGTAGCGGGCATTCATGGGGACTCCTGTTGTGAGTGCCTAACAAAACCCCCACGGGGTCGCGCGAGGGGTGCCGGGCGAGCGAGGCGAGGAACGCGAGTCGAAGCGTAGCGGGTACTACGCGCGACGAGCGTGACGCTGCATCGCGACGCCCGCCACCCCTCGCCCGAAGGGAGGAAGCCAGGCAGGCGCCCCGCGGCGTCAGGGCCCTTGAACAACGAACCACGTTGCCCTGCGGGCCCTTCCTTGCGGTGCATCCTGCCTGGCTTCATCGCGACCTCGTCGGGGTTTTGTTAGGCACTCTTAGGCGCTTTGATGGTGGTAGCGGAGGACGGCCAACTCGTCCATCTCGATGGCCTCGCGCAGCTGCTGCTCCTTCGCGTGCTGGAGGGCGCGGCGTTCCTTGAGGCGGACGAGCATCAGGTGGTTCCGGTGGGCGAGGATCAGCGTTTCCCGGGCAATGGCCACTGCGGCCGAGGCCGCCCGGAGGCGCTCGTAGCCCTCGACCTGTCGGCGCTCCAGGACCACCAGGTACCGCTCGCCCGCGCGCCACAGCTCCAAGTCCAGGAGCTGGCCCGTGGCGAGGCGGCGGGCTTCGAAGATGGCCAGCCGCTGAACGGATAGGGACTCGAGGTAGGCCCGGACGCCGAGTTCGGCCTGGATGGTGCGGGCCAGGTTGCGCTCGGCTTCGCGCTCGAGGGCCTCCCGCAGCTTGCGCAGGGGTTCCAGGCGGAAATGGAAGCGGGCGGCCATCAGGCCCCAGCTTTCAGGAAGGGCGCCAGGTCAATGCCGAAGATCTGGCCCAGGGCGAGCATGGCCTGGCGATGATCGGAGGCCTCCGCCGTGGCCTGGCGAAGGTAGGACTGGATGGCGGGTTGGAACTGGATGGCCTGGTCGATGGAGGAGCTGGACCCCTTCGTGTAGGCGCCGATCTGGATCAGGTCCTCCGCGTCCTGGTAGGTGGCCATGAGATCGCGCACCTTGCTGGCCAGCTGCTTCTGTTCCGGTGGAGCCAGGGCGCCGAAGAGGCGGGACAGGCTGGCCAGGACGTCGATGGCAGGGAAGTGGTTCTTCGAGGCCAGCTTGCGGGAAAGCACCACGTGACCATCCAGGATGCCGCGCACGGCATCGCTGATGGGCTCGTTCATGTCGTCGCCTTCCACCAGGATGGTGTAGATGCCCGTGATGGAACCCATGCCCTCGAAGGTGCCGGCCCGCTCCATGAGGCGCGGCAGCAGGGCGAACACTGAAGGCGTGTAGCCCCTTGAACTGGGCGGTTCCCCGGCACTGAGGCCCACTTCGCGCTGGGCCATGGCGAAGCGGGTGACGCTGTCCATCATGAGCAGCACGTCCTTGCCCTGGCGCATGAAGTATTCGGCCACGGTGGTGCCCGCCATGGCGCAGCGAAGCCGCAGCAGCGGGCTCTGATCGCTGGTGGACACGACGACCACGCTGCGGCGGAGCCCCTCTTCACCCAGGTCATTCTCGATGAATTCCCGCAGCTCGCGACCGCGCTCACCCACGAGGGTGATCACGTTCACCTCGGCGGACGTGTTGCGCGCCACCATGCCCAGCAGGGTGGACTTGCCCACGCCCGAGCCAGAGAAGATGCCCACCCGCTGGCCCTTGCCCAGGGTGAGCAGGCCGTCGATGGTCCGCACGCCGGTGGAGAGCACCTGGTCGATGCGCTTCCGGCGCATGGGGTTGAGAGGCTGCCCCTGGAGGGGCAGGTGGGCCGTGGCCTCGATGGGGGGGCCGCCATCCAGGGGGCGGCCCAGCGGATCGATCACGCGGCCCAGCAGGGCCTCGGCCAGTGGCAGTTCCGACTGGTGCCCGGTGCCTTCCACCCAAAGGCCGGGGCGGATGCCTTCGGTCTCTTCGATGGGCATGAGCAGCACCCGCTGCCCCGCGAAGCCCACGACTTCGGCATGGATGATCCGCAGATTGCCGGCCGCGTCCGTGCTGTGAATGAGCATTTGCTCGCCCACGGAACAGTCCGGTCCTGTGGATTCGACGACCAGGCCGACGACCTTCGAGATCCGGCCCATCCAGTCCCCCATGGGCAGGCTGCGCATGCGGGTCGCGAGCAGGGCGGGATCCAGCACGGTATTCATGGTGCCTCGCCTGCCCGCATCTTCTGGATGAGCTGCATCAGGGCTTCTTTGCGGCGCTCCAGGGTGCCGTTGAAGATGCCCTGGGGGGCTTCGATCCGGAGACTGCCCCGCGACAACCCGGTGTCGGGGAGCAGCGCCATTCCAGACTGGCCCGTGAACTGGTCGCCCAGCTGCTCGAGATCCGCCGGATTCAGGAAGACCTGCATGGGCATCTCACCACCCCGGCGGCCCCGGGGCAAGGGGAAGGGCAATTCTTCCAGCACGCGGTCCATGAGGGTTCGCACGGCAAGGGGTGACTGCTCGATCTGCTGGACCGCGAGGTGCTCCCCCACGGCGAGGGCCAGGGCCACCAGTTCCTCGTCCAGGGCCCGGGTCAACAGCTGTGCGGTGGCGGCCAATTCCGCCAGATGCTCTTCCAGGCGCAGCATGTAGGCCTTGTACTGGCTCTCGCCGAAGGCCCGCCCTTCCGCCTCACCGGAAGCGAACCCTTCCTCGTAGGCGCCACGGGCGATCTCCTGGGCCTGTTCCTCGGCCTTCTGCAGCCGAGCTACGATGCGCTGCTCCACGGGGACATCGGCGGCCCCGTCGTCGTCCAGGTCGGAGGCCACGGAGTCTTCGCCCTCGTCGATTCCGCTAGGGGTGAGCAGGGCCTCCACCGGAAAGTACGGATAGGCCTCCAGGGACAGGTCGCGGAGGTCCTCGGCGCGGATGATGCCCCTACGAGACATAGTCCTCGCCCCCGCCACCACCGATGGCGATGACGCCCTCCTCTTCCAGTTGGCGGACGATCTCCACGACTTCGTGCTGGGACTTCTCCACGTCCTTGAGCTTGATGGGCCCCATGAACTCCATCTCTTCCTTCATGAGCTCCACGGCTCGGCTGGACATGTTGCGGAAGAACTGGTTCTGCAATTCCTCGCTGGTGCCCTTGAGGGCGATGGTGAGGGTCTTCTTGTCCGCCCGCTTGAGGATCTCGGTAATGCCGTTGTCGTCGACGAGCAGGATGTCGTCGAACACGAACATGAGGTCCCGGATGCTGGCGGCCAGCTGGGGATTTTCCGTCTCGATCTTCTCCAGCACGGTGCGACCGGTGGTGCGGTCCATGCGGTTGAACAGTTCCGCCACGGCGCGGACGCCGCCGTAGGCCTCCGTCGCGAAGGAGCCCAGGGCCTCCAGCTTCTGCTCGAGGATGAGGCTGATGCGCCGCACCACTTCGGGGCTGATCTCCTGGAGGCTGGCCATCCGCATGGCCACGTCGCTGCGCAGCACCTCGGGCAGGCTGGAGATGAGTTCCGCGGCCTGGGAGGCGTTCAGGTGGGCCAGGATCAGGGCGATGGTCTGGGGGTGCTCGTTCTGGATGAACTTCGACAGCTGCTGGGGGTTCGCGCGCTCGAGGCTGGAGAAGCCGGCACTGGATTCCAGGGCCTTCACCAGGCGGTCGATGATCTTGCGGGCCACCTCGGGGCCTACCGACTTGATGAGCAGCTTCTTGGCGTATTCGATGCCGCCCTGGCTGATGTAGCTGCGGGCCTGGGTCATGGTGTGGAATTCCTCCATGACCTCTTCCGCCACCTCGGGCTGCACGTGCTTGGTGAGGGCGATCTCCCGGGAGATGGTCTGGATTTCGTCCTCTTCGAGGTACTTGAAGATGCTGGCGGCGGTCTCGTCCCCGAGGGTGACCATGAGCACCGCGGCCTTCTGGGAACCGGTCAATTTCGCCATGGCCTACCGTCCTTCTTCGAGGAGCCAGGAGCGGACCAGGGAAGCCATGGTCTCTGGGTCCTCCTGGGAGCCGCCCTGGAGGCGCTTCTTGATGAGTTCGCGACGACGGGCCTCGGGGGCGCTGAAGGCGGCGTCGGCGTTCAACTCGGCCTCGATCTCGGACTCGATCTCGGACATGGATTTCACCACCACCGGTTTGCGCGTAGGCCCGGCGGCCATGCTGGCCTCTCCACCCTCGGAACTGGCAATGCGCATGGGCGAGGGCCGGTTGATGGCGGCGGACATGCGCCGGAGCATGGGCAGGATCAGCATGAAGAAGATGGCGAGCCCGACGATTCCCCAGATGAAGCCGGGAGCGTACTGGCGGGCCAGGTCAAACCAGAACTGGGTCTTGGCTTCGGCGGCTTCCTTGGGATTCACCTGCAAAGTGGCGAAGGCCATGTTCTCCACGGTGAGTTCGTCGCCGCGCTTGGGCTGGATGCCCACGGCCGCGGACACCTGGTCGCGGATCTTCTTCAGTTCATCGGCGGACCGGGGCGTCTGTTTCAGGACGGCTTCGCCCTTGGCATCCTTGTCCCAGTTGCTAGCGTGGTCCACAATCACTGCCAGGGTCACCCGCTTCACGGTCCCGGTGGCCTTGTCCGTGGCGCTCACGGTCTTGGTGATCTCGAAGTTGGTGGTGGTTTCCTTCTTGTCCGAGTTCTCGGTCACGTTGGCTGAGCCACCCCCCGCTGCGGGGGCTACAT
Source organism: Holophagales bacterium (assembly GCA_038324335.1). Taxonomy (GTDB): domain Bacteria; phylum Acidobacteriota; class Holophagae; order Holophagales; family Holophagaceae; genus Geothrix. The sequence goes on along the minus strand of JBBQHW010000015.1, from coordinate 28,824 downwards.
TGCTGGCGGTGCCGGGGACGCCGGAGCCCGCGTCCCGCTTCTGGATTTTTTCATCCTTCTGCTGGACGCTGCGTTCCACCTGGCCCTGGGGGTCGAATTTCTCCTCGTTGATCTTCACCTTGTCGAAGTCCAGCTCGACATGGGCCGTGGCTCGCACCTTGCCCATGCCCACCACGGGTTCGAGCAGCTCGGTGACGCGGCGGACCATGTAGTCCTCCTCCTCGCGCGCCACCTTTTTCTGGGAGTCGCTGGCCCCGACCATGGGATCCCGGCCCGTGCGGGACAGAATGCGGCTGTACTGATCGATGATGACCACCTGCTCAGGCTTCAGGCCCTCCACGCTGGCGGCCACCAGATTCACGATGGCCTGGGTGTTCTCGTCGGGCAGCATGCGGGAACCTCGCAGCTTCAACAGCACGCTGGCCTTGGCATCCTCCTTGTCGGTGACGAAGGGACTGTCGTTGGAAGGCGTGATGTGCACCGTGGCCTCGGAGACCTGCTGGAGGCTCATGATGGTCTTGGCCAACTGCGCCTCCATGGCCCGGCGGTGGATCACCTTCTGGGAGAAATCAGTGGTGCCGAGGCCAGCATTTTCGAGCTTTTCGAAGCCCAGCTTGTCGCCGGTGAGCAGGCCGTCGCCGGCAAACTTCAGGCGCAGGGCGCCCACCCGGCTCTCCGGCACCAGGATGGTGCGCTGGTCCGAGCTGAGTTCGTAGGGGATCTGCTGCTTGTCCAGCTGGGCCACGATGGAGCTGGCCTCGGTGGGGGAGATGTTGGCTGCGAGCACACCCTTCGATTCCTGGCCTGCCCAGATGCCCAGGCCGGCGAGGGCCAGCAGCACTGTCATGGAAATGGCGGCCACCATGACGCGCTGAGTGGCGCTCATGCCCTTGAAAGCGCTGGTCAGTTGTTCCGCGAGGTTCGTTTCCCCGGCCATAGGCGTTCCTCAGTCAGGGGTGAGGCCGCGCCGGAAAGCTCGGCCGGCGCTACATCTGCATGCGCATGACCTCGCGGTAGGCATCGATCAGCTTGGATCGAACGGCCATCATCATTTGGAAGCTAAGATCGGCCTTCTGGACAGCCAGCATGGCCGTGTGCATGTCTGCACTCTCCCCTGTCATCAAGTTCCGTGCCTCAGTGTCAGCCTGGGCGGAAGCCTGGTTCACTTCCTGGAGCGCCTGCTTGAGCAGGTCGCCAAAGGCCAGACCCCCTTCGGCGCCCGGAGCGCCGCTGCCCTGGCCGGATTGCGTCGATCCGGAGACGGGGCTGATGGGGAGCGTTAGGGGGATGTTCTGGATGGGGTTCATGGTTGGGCTCGGGGGGAAGGCCATTCACACGATCAGTCTGGGGAGGGCTTGGGGCAAGTCGAAATTCCGACAGATCGGCAGATCACTGGACGCGGAGGATCTCCAGGGCGGAGGTGGCCATGGTCTTGGCACTGCGGACCACAGCGATGTTGGCCTCGTAGGCCCGGCTGGCCTCGGTGAGGTTGACCATCTCTTCCACGGGGTTGACGTTGGGGTAGTTCACCACGCCCTCGGCATTGGCATCGGGGTGGCCCGGCTCGTAGCGGGTCAGGAAGGGCTCCTGGCTGGTGATGATGGAAGCGACCCGGACGCCGGCACTGGCCAGGGTGCCCGAGAAGCCCATGTCCTGCACCTGGAAGACCGCGTCCTTGCGCCGGAAGGGGCCGCCTTCCCTGGTGCGCGTGGTCTCGCTGTTGGCCACGTTCGAGGCGATGAGTTGAACCCGCAGCCGCTGGGCGGCCATGCCGGTGCTCGCGATGTCGAGGATCTGGTTGATGCTCATCAGTGGGCGCTCGCTTCCTTGATCATGGAATAGAGTTTCCGAAGTTCCACCTGCATGAAGGTGGAGGCGGTCACGTAGCTGGTCTGGGTGCGGGTGAGCAGCATGTTCTCCCGGTCCAGGCTCACGTCGTTCCCGTCGTTGCGTTCGGCGTTGGGTCGCAGGGCGTCCGTGGATGGCGGCAGGGCGCCGGTGGTGCCGCCCTGCAGGTGCATCGGATGGGTGGTCGCCAGGGTGCTAGGCGATAACTGCCCAGCTAGTGCCGACTTCATGGCCCCTTCGAAACTGAAATCCCGGGTGCGGTAGCCCGGCGTGTCCAGGTTGGCCAGGTTGGAAGCGATGAGCGTCTGCCGCTGGGAAGCCAGCGTCAGGCTGCGATCCATGGACTGGATCATCCCATTGCCGCTCGTGATGTCGAACATGGCGCACCCTGCAGATTGGGCCGGGTGATCCCGGCTTCCCCTGGGAGGATGCAGACCCCATGCCGATTCCATCGGGGCCCTCCGCGGCCCTTGCACTTAGACTGGGCTACCTTGCTACACTGGCCGCTCACCATGAGGCCCCCATGATTCTGAACACGCGCAAGCACAACGATGTGCTGATCCTCTACCCCGAAGGCAAGGTCACCCTGGGTGACGGCGACCAGGAACTGGGCGAGGCGGTGCGCACCGCGCTGGTGAACGGCGAGCGCAAGATCGTCATCAACTTCAGCAAGGTGAGCTACCTCGATTCCTCCGGCGTGGGCGAGCTGGTGGGCTGCTACACGTCGATCAAGGGCAAGGGCGGGGAACTGCGCATCTGCGGCATGAATTCCAAGATCTTCAGCCTCATCAAGATGACCAGCCTGCACTCCGTCTTCGAAGTGAAAGATTCGGAAGAAGAGGCCCTCACGGGCTTCTAGGCAACGCAGCCCTACACTGCATTCGGCTTTTCGGCCTGCTGGCCTGGGCAATTGCCCAGGCCAGCAGGTTTTGCCTGTGCGCGCGATCAAGCACACGAAGAAGGCCGCTTTCGCGGCCTTCTGGTGGTTGGCGCGGGCGGTCTCGAACCGCGCGCGCGGCTGGGCACGGGGCCTGATCGCTTCCGGCCCTCCACTGGAGGGCCTCCAGCGGGCCCCTACCTGCCCGCCGCTGCTTCTCGGCGGCCCGAGACCGCCCGGTTGTTGAGTAGAAAAAAAGGCCGCTACGCGGCCTTTTGTTGGTTGGCGCGGGCGGTCTCGAACCGCCGACCCCTACCGTGTCAAGGTAGTGCTCTACCGCTGAGCTACGCGCCAATGGAAGAACCATTCTAGCGGAACGGGGGCGGCTGTCGAGTCTTCAGGGGGGAAGGCAGCAGCGCCCCGGCGCGGAGGGACCGAAGCCTATTCCACGGTGACCGATTTGGCCAGGTTCCTGGGCTGGTCCACGTCACAGTCGCGCAGCACCGCAATGTGGTAGGCCAGCAGTTGCAGGGGCACGGCGTAGACGATGGGCGTCAGCCAGGGATGCACGGCCGGCAGCTCCAGGACGTCTTCGGCGATGCCGGCGAGGCCCGTATCGCCTTCGGTGACCAGGGCCAGAATGCGGCCGTCCCGGGCTGCGGCCTCCTGGAGGTTGCTGAGGGTCTTGTCGCGGTGGGCATCCCGGGGCATGAGGGCCACGACGGGCAGGGTCTTGTCGATGAGGGCGATGGGGCCGTGCTTCATCTCGCCCGCCGGGTAGCCCTCGGCATGGATGTAGGAAATCTCCTTCAGCTTCAGGGCGCCTTCCAGGGCGATGGGATAGCAGGGGCCCCGGCCCAGGTAGAGGAAGTCCGTGGCGGCCTGCCAGCGGTGGGCCCACTGCACGATTTTCGGCTCCAGGGCGTTCAGCCGCTCCAGGTGCGCGGGCAGTTCCCGCAGGCCCTGCAGCAGTTTCTCCTTGAGCAGGGGATCCACGGTGCCCTTGGCTTCGCCGAGCTTGAGGGCCAGCAGGGTGAGCACCGCCAGCTGGGTGGTGAAGGCCTTGGTGGAGGCGACCCCGATTTCCGGACCCGCATGGGTGAGGATGGTGGCTTCGGCCTGACGGGTGACCGTAGAACCCATGACGTTGCAGATGGCCAGGGTGCGGGCGCCGCGCTGTGCGGCCTCCTTCATGGCGGCGAGGGTGTCGGCGGTCTCGCCGCTTTGGGTGATGCCGATGATGAGGGTGCCTGGTTGGATGACGGGTTCGCGGTAGCGGTACTCGCTGGCGTAATCGACCTCGACCGCGACCCGGCTCAGCTGCTCGATGAGGAACTTGCCCACCAGGCCCGCGTGCCAGCTGGTGCCGCAGGCTACGATGTGGATGCGGGTCAGCTCGGCGAGCTCCTGCCCGGTGAAGGGAAGGTCCAGGGGGATCTCCTCGCCATCCAGCGGCAGCCGGTTCAGCAGCGTGTTCGAGAGGGCTTGGGGTTGTTCGAAGATCTCCTTCTGCATGAAGTGCTTGAACCCGCCCTTTTCGGCCGCCACGGGATCGTAGGGGATGGTCACCACCGGTCGCTGCACCTCGCTGCCATCCAACCGGAAGATGCGGGCGCCCTCCCGGGTGAGTTCCGCGAGGTCGCCATCTTCCAGGAAGATCACCCGGCGCGTATGCGGCAGCAGCGGCACCACGTCCGAAGCCAGGAAGGTCTCGCCCTCGCCCAGGCCCAGCACCATGGGTGGCCCGCTGCGGGCGGCCAGGATGCGCTCGGGATCCGTGGCGTGCAGGCAGGCCAGGGCGTAGATGCCCTTCATGCGGCCGATGGCCCCGCGGAAGGCCTCCGGGAAGGACTGGCCCTGTTTCATCAGGTGGGACACCATCACGGGAAAGCACTCTGTATCCGTCTCGGACTGGAAGGTCTCGCCCGCGGCTTTCAGCTCCGCCCGAAGTTCCAGGAAGTTCTCGAAGATGCCGTTGTGGACCGCCACCACCTGGCCGTCGGCGCTACGGTGCGGGTGGGCGTTTTCCTCCGTGGGCCGGCCGTGGGTGGCCCAGCGCGTATGCCCGATGCCCAGGGGCGTCGGATCCGACAGGTCCACCTTGGCCGCCAGGTTGGCCAGCTTGCCCGAGGCGCGGATGATGTTGAACTCGCCCGAGCCATCGGACAGTGCCACGCCCGCGCTGTCATAGCCCCGGTACTCCAGGCTGCGCAATCCGTTCACCAGGATGGCCATGGCGCCCTGCTGCCCGATGTAGCCGACGATTCCACACATGAAGGACTCCGATCACTCCTTAACTTAGCGGGGGAAGGCGCCCGAGCCAATGTGGTGCCATTCACCCCCCCTGCGGCCTGGGGACTTACACACCCCGTGGCCATCAAGCGGCCCCACGCCTGAACCCCCATTGGCCGGGGCCACTGCGCGATAGGACCCCCCGCTGGACGGACCCCTGGCCAGCCTCCATCCACCCCACCCAGGGGGACGGAGCCGCTTCTCATCCAAAGCGGCCTCCCCTCCGATGGAAAGGGGAAATCTCCTTGATTCCGCGAACCATCCAGGAAGAATGATGCATACCTCGAAAGGCCCCGAGTGAAAGCGCTCCCTCTGCTCATCTGCAGCACGGCAGGGTTCGCCCTGCAGGCCGGTGGCTCTTCCACGGATGACGGCAGCAGGCTCCTGGAACTGCTCAACACGCCGATCACGGTGGCCACCCATGTGCCCCTATCCCTGCGCGAGAGCCCCGGGATCATCACGGTCATCCAGCGGGAGGAAATCCTGGCCTCCGGGGCTCGGGATCTTATGGACGTGCTCCGGTTCGTCCCGGGCTTCGAATTCGCCTCGGACACTCAGGGCGTCGTGGGCCTTGGCGTCCGAACCAACTGGGGGCATGACGGGAAGGTGCTCCTGTTGATCGATGGGCAGGAGATGAACGAGACGCTGTATGGGACGTTGCAGTTCGGGGGCCACTACCCCATCGACAATGTCCTGCGCATCGAGATCATCCGCGGACCGGGGAGCGTGAGCTATGGAGGATTCGCGGAACTCGCTGTCATCCAGGTCGTCACCCGGAAGGGTGGCAACCTGGAAGGGGCTGAGGGCACCTTCGAAGGCGGCCGCATGGCCGGGACCTCCACCACCCTGGGCCGGGGACACCTTGCCTATGGGCGGGCCTGGGGTGAGAGCGACTTCTCCCTGTCCTATGCAAGGGCTACCGTGCCCCAGGGCACCGGGCCCTGGCAGACCGGCGCCTTTGCGGGGAACCGCAGCGTCCAGGCCGGGGACGAATCGGCCCTGCACCAGGATTTCCTCAACCTGAAATACACCTGGCGAGACCTGAATCTCCAGTACCTGCGCGACGCTTATGTGATCGCGGACTACACCGGCGAAGGCCGTGTGGCGACCACGAATCTCCGCTTCCCGGCGGAGTATTTCGGCGCGGACTACCAATTCGGGTTGGGGGACTGGTCCTTCAGGCCCAGGTTCACGATCAAGTCCCAGAGCCCCTGGACGTACACAGAAGCCCGGACCGACCGGGACACCCGGACTACAGGCAGCCTGCTGGGCACCTGGGCGGCTTCGAAAGCCCTGCGGGTGACCCTCGGACTCGAAGCCACCCAGGACCACGCGAGTATTTTCTTCAGCAGCCGGGGCGTGCGGGAAACCAGCACCTATCAGAATCAGGCCGGTCTGATCCAGCTGCTCTGGTCCCAGGATTATGGGAACCTGGATCTGGGTGCGAGGTACGATCACCACAGCGTGTATGGGACTGCCACCAGTCCGCGCCTGGCCTTCACGCGGGCCACGGAAAATTGGCACTTCAAGCTCCTCGCCGCGGGGGCCTTCCGGGCGCCTTCCATCGAGAACCTCCTGGTCAATCCCGCCCTGGTGCCCGAGCGGACCACCACCTACGAGCTGGAATTGGGCCACACCCTTGGCCCCGCCACCTACCTCACGGTCAACGCCTACCAGTTGACGGTGCGCAACCCCATCAGCTATGGCAACCTTGCCCCGGGCGTGAACGGGTACTTCAACTTCGACCAGGTCGGTTCGAAGGGCGTCGAGCTCGGGCTCCGTTCCATCGGCAGGGAACTCGTCGTCCGGACCACCCTTTCCCTGTCCCGGGCGGAGGACCGCAAGGCTGATTTCTACGGAGTCCCCGGACACCCCGCCTACCATGTAGCCTTCTCCGATCTGAAGTTCACCACGCAGGCCCAGTGGCAGATCCTGGCTGGGTGGTCGCTCAACCCGGGACTTCTGGTACTCGGGCCCCGGTACGGCTACCGCTTTGGGGAAACCCAGCCATCCCGCTTCGGCACCACCACCCTGCTGAACCTGTATCTCAGCCACAGCCTATCGAACCACCTGGAAGCGGGACTGAATCTCACGAATCTCGGCGATGCCACAACCACCTACATCCAGGGGTATGGCGTACCGGGCACCGGTGGCAACCCCCCTCTTCCAGGTCCCGGCAGGGAGCTCTCCCTCCGTGTCTCCTTCACCTTCTAGGCAGGAGCCACGGTCCATGAGCCTCGGGAATCGTCATCAGCAGCGGCCCCTCCGTGGGCGGGCTGGCGGCCTCTTGCTGGCCCTCCTCCTGGTGGCCGCCGGCCTGAGTGGTGCGGCGCCTCCCGTCATGGCAACCCCTTCCCGGCAGGGTGAGCAGGCCCTCAAGGCCAGGTTCACCATCGAACTGGCTTCCTTCGTCACCTTCCCGAAGCCGAAGGACCCCAGCCAGCCCTTCATCATCACGGTGGTGGGGGAGTCGCCCTTCCACGATGAACTGGAGGTCTACGCCAAGGGACGGAAGATCCAGGATCGGCCGATCCACATCCGGTATGTCATGCGGGTGCCCGAAGGTCAGGCGTGCGATCTCCTCTACATCTGCCGTTCGGAGTGGCCCCGGGCCCAGGGCATCATCGCCTGGAGCCGCAACCGGGGGATCCTGACTGTTTCCGAAGGCGAGCACCTGGCCGCCCAGGGGGTCATGGTGAGCCTGCTGGTGGAGGGATCCTCCCTCAGGCTGGGCCTGAACCAGCGCGTCCTCGAGGAGGAGAGGTTCAGCATCGGTGCCCAGGTGCTGCAGGTGGCCCGCATTCTCGTTCCCTCCAAACCCGTTTCCTGAATCGCCAACCATGAGCCCTTTCCCCAAACCCTCCATCCGGCGCCGCACCCTGGTCACTCTGCTAGGTACGGCGGGGCTTGGCGTGCTGGTGGCCGGAGCCCTCTTCTTCGGGTTCCTGGTGAGGAACTCCCGACAGGCGACGCATCGGGACCTGGGGAGTCTGGGCGGCGTGCTGGCCTACAATGCGGCCCCCTACGTGGCCTTCGAGGACCCGGGGCATGCCGGCAAGCTCCTGGAGGGCCTGCGCGGCCGGTCTGATATAACCCGAGCTTCGATCCTGCGGGAGGATGGCTCATCCCTGGCAAACTACGCCCGCGGCGCCTCATCGCCAGCCGGTACGTGGCCCGGGGACCAGCAGGAGGGGGTTCGGGAGTTTGCCGGACACCTGGTGGCGGTCTGTCCAATCCGAAGTAGCGATGGCCACATGGTTGGGCTCCTGCTCCTGGAATCCAATCAGGCCGCTTTCTACAGCCAGGTCCGGCTCGCCGCCATCGCCATGGCCATCACCCTGCTGGCCCTTGGGGGCGGCATCCTCCTGCTCTCCCTGCGCCTCCAGCGCGTCCTGACGGGCCCTGTGCTGGTCCTGGCGAACCTGGCCGAGGCCGTGGCTGAGAAGCAGGACTATGGGCTGCGAGCCGCCAGCCAGGCCACCCGTGAACTCGACATCCTGGCCGGTGCCTTCAATGACATGCTGGCCAAGATCCAGATCCAGGACGAACTGCTCGCCGATCATCTGGAGCAGCTCGCGCGGGAGTTGCAGGAGCGCAAACAGGCCGAGGCGGCCCAGGGCGAGAGCGAGCGGAAGACGCGCGCCATCTTCGACCTCTCCTATGGGTTCGTGGGGCTGCTCTCGCCTCAAGGTCTCATGCTCGAGGCCAACCGCACCTCCCTGGAATTTGCCGGGGTCACCCTCGAAGACGTGAAGGGGAGGCCCTTCTGGGAGGGCCCCTGGTGGCAGCATTCAATCGAGGAGCAGGATCGTCTGCGGGACGCCATCGAGCGGGCCGCCCGCGGCGAGCTCGTGCGGTACGAGTCCACCCACCTGGGCCAGGATGGAACCGTCCACTTCGTCGACTTCTCCCTTAAGCCCGTCCGTGACGAGGAGGGACGGGTCATCCTGGTGATCCCTGAAGGCCGCGACATCACCGAGCGCAAGAAGGCCGAGGAGGAACTGCAGCTCAGTGTCGCCCAGCTGCTCCAGGCCCAGAAGATGGAAGTGGTGGGCCGCCTGGCTGGCGGAGTCGCCCACGACTTCAACAACATGCTGGGCGTGATCCTCGGGCGGGCCGACCTCGCCATGAGTCTGCTCGAAGCGGGGCACCCCATCCAGGCCTCACTGCGGGAGATCGTGAAGGCGGCCCAGCACTCCGCGGACCTTACGCGCCAGCTGCTCGCCTTCGCCCGTAAGCAGACCGTGGCCCCCCGGGTGCTGGACCTTAACGCCACGCTGGAGGGCATGCTCCAGATGCTCCGCCGCCTTATCGGGGAGGACATCGACCTCGCCTGGATGCCCGGTGCGGTCCTCTGGCCGCTGCGCATGGATCCCTCCCAGATCGACCAGGTGCTTGCGAACCTCTGTGTGAATGCCCGGGATGCCATCCAGGGCGTGGGCAGGATCAGCATCGAGACGCGAAACGCCACGGTGGATGCGAACTTCTGTGCCGAGCATCTCGGGGCAGTGCCCGGGGAGTACGTGCTGCTCACGGTGACTGACACGGGCTGCGGCATCACGCCTGAGGTCCTGGGACACATCTTCGAGCCCTTCTTCACCACCAAGGGCGTCGGTCAGGGCACGGGGCTCGGGCTTTCTACGGTCTACGGGATCATCCAGCAGAATGGCGGGTTCATCACGGTCCACAGCGAACCGGGTCAAGGCTGCTGCTTCAGGATCTGCCTGCCCAGGACCCATGCGACGGAGCCTGCCTCCCCTGCCGAAGCCGTGAAGGCCAAGCTGCCCGTCGGGCGTGGGGAGCTGGTGCTGGTGGTGGAAGACGATGAAAGCCTCCTCACCCTCACCCGGGATGCCCTCCAATCCCTGCAGTACCGGGTCGTGGCCATGGGTACCCCCGGGGAAGCTCTGCGCCTGATGGACGAGGGGTTGGACGAGGTAGGACTGCTCATCTCGGACGTGATCATGCCCGGGATGAATGGCCGCGAACTGGCGGAACGACTCGGCCAGCGAAAACCAGGGCTGAAGTGCCTCTTCGTCTCCGGCTACTCGACCGACATCATCGCCAACCAGGGGTTCCTGTTGGAGGGCGTGGCCTTCCTGCAGAAGCCCTTCTCCATTCGTGATCTGGCCATGAAGGTACGCGAGATTCTCGACGGTGCATGACGACGGGGCATTCGCGCAGCGAGCCCTTAGATCCCCGCAACGCATGCGTTGCGAGGGGAACTCCCGGAAGAAACTAGGCAAAGCTCAGCCCGGCTTGGCCGGGCTGAGCGCGGGGGCCCGGGGGTATGCGCACAGCGCGGAACCCCTGGAAGAAATTAGGCAAAGCTCAGCCGGGCAGAGCGCAGGGGTCCGGGGATGTGCGCGCAGCGCGGGATCCCCGGAGAACATCAAGCGAAGCCCGGCTTCGCCGGGCAGAGCGCGGGGGTCCGGGGGTGTTCGCGCAGCGAGGGACCCCCGGAGAACATCAAGCGAAGCCCGGCTTGGCCGGGCAGAGCGCGGGGGTTCGGGGGTGTTCGCGCAGCGAGGAACCCCCGGAGAACATCAAGCCAGGCTGCGGATCCTCGCGGCGCGGCTGTCGATCTCAGTGATGCGGAAGGCGAAGTTGCCATCGACGACGACGACCTCGCCCTTGGCGATGAGTTTGCCGTTGACCAGCAGTTCCACCGGCGCATCCGCGCTGCGGTTGAGCTCCAGGATGGAACCCGGGGTGAGCTTCAGCAGCTCGCCCATCTGCATTTCCGTCTGGCCCATGCGGACCACCACCGGCAACTGGATATCGAGCAGCAGGTCCAGGTTGCCGGCATCGGTCATGGGACCGGACGCCACGGGCGCCTGGCGGGTCGGCGGTGCCGGGGCCTCCAGGGCCACTGGGCTGGGTGCCGCCTGCACCTCCATCAGGCCCAGCTTGCGCTTGAGCTGCTGCAGCAGGAGCTCGGGGAAGAGCAGGTGGATGGTGGTGCTCAGGCCGTCCTGGGTGGTGGGCAGGGCCAGATCCTGGAAGACGCCCTGGCCCATCTGCTCCGCGAAGGCAATCGCCTCGGGCGCCACCGCGAGGATCTCGACGTTGGCGATGGCGAAGGTTTCGCCGGCCAGATCCGAGAGGGTCTGGTTGGCGCTGCCCATGACCTGATTGAAGGTCTCCGCCAGGGCGTCCTTGGAGTCCCCCACCAGGTCCTCGGCAGGCGTGCCTTCGCCGCCCAGCATGAGGTCCACCAGCATGGTGCCCTCCTTGAGGGGGAGGACGAAGAAGAGCGAGCCCGTCAGGCCCTTCTGGTAGTTGGCCTTGACGAGGATCGCCGTGGCTTCGTGCAGGGCGGCGATGGCTGTGGGATCCAGCACCTCGCCCGGATTGGATTTCAGCTGGAACTCGCGGCCCGTGAGCATGGAGAACACGGAGGCCATGCTTTCGGCGAAGGTGCCGCCGGCTTTCTGGAAGAATTCAGTATCACGGGCATCCATGATTCAACTTTCCGACCGGCTACCGGTCACTTGGAATACGCGTTTGCCATTGGGATTCAGGGCCACCAGGCCAGCGAAGCGGGGGATGCCGTCCACGCAGAGATCCAGTTCAGCATCGAAGCGCTTGGTGAGCAGGATGAGGTCTCCTGCCTTCAACTGCAGCACTTCCTCCATGCGGAGGCTGGTGCCGTGGATCTCCGCGGCGGCTTCCATGGAGCAGCGCTTGAGGGAGGTCATGAGCAGGCGAGCCTCCTCGTAGGTGGAGGATTTCTTGTAGCCCGTGAACATCTCCTGGTCGAACTTGGTGGCGATGGGTTCCAGGATGATGCTCGGGATGGCCAGGTTGATCATGCCGCTCACCGGCCCCATCTTCACCTCGAAGACCACCAGCAACACCACTTCGTTGGGCGCCACGATCTGGATGAGCTGGGGGCTGGTCTCCCGGGCCTGGACCCGGAAATCCAGGTCCACGATGCCCCGCCACGCTTCGCGCAGATCCTCCAGCACCAGCTTGAGCACGCCGTCGAAGATGCTCTGTTCGATGTCGGTCATGGTGCGGAGCAGCTTCAGGGGTTCGCCAGGGCCACCCAGCATCTTGTCGATGATGGGGAACACCAGGGTGGGGTTCACTTCCAGTGCCAAGGCGCCTTCCAGGGGCTTGATGGAGATGGCGTTGAAGCAGGTGGGATCGGGCACCGAGAGCAGGAATTCCTGGTAGCTGAGCTGTTCGACGCTCACCAAGTTCACTTCCGTGATGGTCCGCAGATAGGCACTGAGGGAACTGGAGAAATTCCGGGCGAAGCGGTCGTGCATGAAGTGGAGCGAGCGCATCTGCTCCCGGCTCACCCGGTCCGGGCGCCGGAAGTTGTAGAGGGTGACCTTGCGCTGGAGCTGGGCTTTTTTTGCCTGAACCGTTCCCCCACCCCGGTCCCCCCCGCCCGTGCCCGAACCCTTTCCGGCCGGCTTGGTGTGGGACTTAAGTAGTGCGTCTACTTCCTCTTGGCTTAGTATCTTGGCCATGGATCATCCTTCAATGTGCTTCTCCAGGAGCTTGCCCCGAAGTCGCAGCATGGCCTTGGTATGCAATTGGGATACCCGGGACTCGGTGATGTTCAGAAGGGTCCCGATTTCCTTCATGGTCAGTTCATCGAAATAGTAGAGCTGCACGACGAATTTCTCCTTCTTGGGCAGGAACTCCATGGCCTCGCGAAGGATCTCCTTGATCTCCGAGGCCTGGAAGGTCTGGCTGGGATCCTCCGCATCCGGGTCCGGCACGAAACTGATGAGGCTCTCCCCCTCGCCGTCCTCGCCCACCTCCACGAAGGTGCCCAGGGTCACGCCCTTCAGGTCGTCCAGGTTCTTGTGGAGCTCATCCAGCGTGATGCCCAGGTGGACCGCGACCTGCTCGTCCGTGGCGGCCCTCCCCATCTGCTGCTCGAGCATGTGGTAGGCGCCCTCGATGTCCTTCTTCTTCCGGCGCAGGCTGCGGGGCACCCAGTCCAGTTCCCGGAGGCCGTCCAGGATGGCGCCCTTGATGCGGAGCTCGGCGTAGGTCTTGAACTTGATGTTGCGCGCGGGCTCGAACTTTTCGATGGCGTCCATGAGGCCGAGGATGCCGCTGTGGATGAGGTCATCCAACTCCACGTGGGAGGGCAGACGGGAGGCCACACGGTGCGCCACGAACTTCACCAACGGCACGTAGTCCTTGATGATTTGTTCGCGGTTGTCGCGGTCGAAGGGTTCCGGGGCTTCCGCGACGTCGACTTCCACTGCGGGCGTTACGGGCACTAGGGGCACCGGGGGCGGGGGCACATGTGAAGCAGGCGCGGCGATCCCGTAGGCCTTGGCCGCGGCCAGGGCCGCCCAGGGCCGCAGCGCCGCGGGGGCGGCCGCTACAACCCGCTGGCCCTCCCCCGTGAGGGGCAGGCCGGGATCGGCGGGCTGGTCCGGAGGCAGAGGCATCCAGGCTCCTAGATGGAATCATCGGAAGCGAGTTGCCTCCAGAATGACGCAAAGCCGTCTGGCTGCAAGGATACTTGGCCCAGCAATTGACGGGCGAGGGCCTGGAAGGCCTGGGCCGCCGGGCTGCGGGGGAACAAATCCACCACGCCCCGTTGCTGGCGCACCGCCTGCAGGATGTGCGGATCATTGGGGATCATGCCCAGCACTTTGAGCTGTTTGCCGAGAAACCGTTCCACGGCGGCCTGCATCTGGTCCACGGTCTCCTGGGCCTCCTCCATGCTCTGGCCGTTGTTCACCAGCAGCCACAGCGGCTTGGTGGCCTCCCGGAGGTGCAGCACCTTGGCCATGGCGTAGGCGTCCACCAGGCTCGTGGGTTCCGGCGTGGTCACCAGGATCACCTCCTGGGCCGCCATGAGCAGCTTCAGCACTGAATCGTGGATGCCCGCCGCCGTATCGATGAGCAGCCAGTCCGCGGATTCCGCCACCCGCTGGAGTCCCTGCACCAGCCGCAGCTCGCTGGTGGTGTCGAGCCGGGTGAGCTCCTGGATGCCGCTGCTGGCGGGGATGATGCGGATGCCCATGGGGCCATCCAGCAGGATCTCCTCGATCACCTTCTCGCCCCGCATCACGTGTTCCAGCGTGAACTGGGGCGAGAGTCCCAGCAGGATGTCGAGGTTGGCCAGGCCGAAATCGGCGTCCATGACCACCACCCGCTGGCCCTGCTGGGCCAGGGCCAGGGCCAGACCGGCCACGACATTGGTCTTGCCCACCCCGCCCTTGCCGGAAGTGATGGCCATGACGCGGGCGGCGAAGAGAGGCGCCTCCGGGTGGAGCCCCTGGGCCATGGTCCGGAGCCGGGATGCCTGGTCGCTGCTCATTGGGCGGCCTCTTTCGTGGTGGCGGGCAGGATGAGGTCGGCCACTCGGCGGCTGGTGGCCAGCTCCAGGGCCTCGGGCACTTCCTGGCCCGTGCCCAGGTAGCTGAGCGGGCGCTTCACCCGCGCGAGCATGCTGAGGATGGGCCCGTAGGTGGAGGTCTCGTCGAGCTTGGTGAAGAGCAGGCGGGTGGGATGCAGGGGCTCGTAGCGGGCGGCGATCTCGGTCAGGTCCCGGGGCTTGGTGGTGGCCGACAGCACCAGGTGCGTCTCCACGTCCGGCAGCTCGTCCAGGAGGCCCCGCAGCTGGCCCAGGGTTTCCGTATCCTTGGGGCTGTGGCCGGGCGTGTCGATGAGCACCAGGGCGCGGTCCTGGTAGAAGCGGAGGGCGCTGCGCATGTCCTCCACCGTGATGGCCACGTGCATGGGCACCTGGAGGATCTGGGCGTACTGCTGGAGCTGGTCCACCGCCGCCATGCGGTAGGTGTCCAGGGTGATGAGGGCCACCTTCTGTTTCAGGTGCAGCTGGGCATAGGCCGCCAGCTTGGCCAGGGTGGTGGTCTTGCCCACGCCCGTGGGCCCCACCAGCGCGGCCACGCGCACCTTGCCCGGATCCAGCTGGATGGGCGGGGCCACGGGGATGAAGTCGGCGATGACGCGGCGCAGGAATAGCCGCGCCCGCTCGGAATCCACGGCGCCGGCCGCCGCGTCGCCGTCCTGGTCGTTGAGGGCGCGCTGGGCGTATTCGCACAGGCGCAGGGCAATGATGGGTTCCACGTCGTTGGCCACGAGATCGCCGTAGAGTTCCAGCAGGCTGGGGGGCAGGTGCAGCTGGGCGGGGGGCATGCCCTGGCGCTGGATGCGATTCAGCAGCGCCTTCATCTGATCCAGTTCCTTCAGGATCGAGGCGTTGCGCAGGTCATTGTCCTTCAGCGCGGCGACGGCGCCTTTGATCTCCAGCAGCTCGCGACGCAGGGGCTGGAGGTCCATGGGCGGGGCGGGGGGGACTGGTTCCGGAAGGGCGCGGACCGCGGCCGGTTTGACTATGGCCGGCTTGACCACGGCCGGTTTCAGGGGGGCGCGCAGGGCATAGGTGAGGGGAGCGGCCTCGGCGGCCAGGGGCGTAGTTCCGGCCGGGGCTTCGTCCACGGCGGCGGTGACCTCGATGACGGCCTCCTCGCCCAGGCCCAGGGCCGAGGGCCGGCGCCGGGTGCGGGTCGACAGGATGAAGGCCTCGTCGCCCATCTCCCGCTTCACGATGTCCAGGGCATCCTGCATGGAACCGGCTTCGAAGGTCTTCACGCGCATGGTTGGCCCTCAGGATGGTTCATGAAACGGTGCCGAGGTTGACAACGCGGACATCCATGGGGACCTCGCTGTGGCTCAGCACCACCAGGTGGGGCAGGGCCCGTTCCAGCAGGCGGCGCAGGTGCGGGCGCACCACCGGGTTGGTCAGCAGCACCGGCTGGGCCCCGGGCAGCAGGGCCGCGATGCCATTGGCGATGCGGGAGAGCAGTTCCTGGGTGCGGCCGGGCTCCAGGGCCAGGAAGCTGCCCCGGTCCGTCTGCTCGATGCCGCCCTGGAGGGTCTGTTCGATCTGCGGATCGAGGACGAGCACGCCCAGTTCCCCACTTTCGGACAGATGCGGGCCCGTGAGCACCCGGCCCATGGCCTGGCGGACGTATTCGGTGATGAAGCCCACGTCCTTGGTCATGGTGGCGGCGTCGGCCGTGGCTTCCAGGATGCGGCTCAGGTCGCGCACGGGCACCCGTTCCCGCAGCAGGTTGTGCAGGACTTTCTGCAGGGTGGTGACGGAGATGACGTTGGGGATGAGGTCGTCCACCAGCCGGGGCGTGGTGTCCTTCAGGGTGTCCAGCAGGTGCTGCACTTCGGGGCGGCCTAGGAGCTCGGGCGCATGCTGCTTGATGAGCTCGGAGAGATGGGTGGTCAGCACCGTGGCGGGCTCCACCACCGTATAGCCCAGCATCTGGGCCCGGTCCCGCTGGGCGTCGGGGATCCAGAAGGCGGGCAGGCCGAAGGCGGGTTCCGAGGTGGGCGTGCCGGCCAGATCCTCCGTGGCCGTGCCTGGGTTCATGGCCAGGAACTGGGTGGGCTGCAACTCTGCGCGGGCGATCTCCTCGCCCCGGAGCATGACGCGGTAGGTGTGCGGGGGCAGCTGCAGGTTGTCCCGGATGCGCACCGGGGGCACCACGATGCCAAGTTCCTGGGCCATCTGGCGCCGCACGCCCTTGATGCGTTCGAGCACGGTACCGCCCTGATTGACGTCCAGCAGCGGGATGAGGCTGTAGCCCACTTCCAGGCCCAGGGGATCGATCTTCAGCAGGCCTTCGACCTTCTCCCCGCCCTCGGCGGTGGCGGCCTTGGCCTTCTCGGCCGCGGCGAGTTCGGCCACGGCGGCGGGGGTTTCCGTGGGCAGCTTCCAGGCCGCGTAGGCCATGATGCCGAAGATGGCGCCCATGACCCAGAACGGGAAGAGGGGCAGGCCGGGTACCACGCCGAAGAGGAACAGGACCGAGGCCGCAATGGCCATGGGCCGGGGGTCGGCGCCCATCTGGCTGAGCACCTGGCTGCCCAGGCCAGTGGAATCACTGCCACTGCGGGTGGTGAGGATGGCGCCGCCCACGCTGATGAGCAGGCTGGGGATCACCGTCACCAGGCCGTCACCCACCGTCAGCAGGGTATAGACCTCCAGGGCCTGCATCACCGGCAGGTTGTAGCGGACCACGCCCAGGATGATGCCGGCCACGATGTTGACGGCCAGGACGATCAGAGAGGCCACCGCGTCCCGCTGGGTGAACTTCACGGCGCCGTCCATGGCCCCGTAGAACCCGGCCTCCTCCTGCAGGTCCTTGCGGCGCCGCCGGGCCTCATGCTCGTCGATGTAGCCCGCATTCAGGTCGGCGTCGATGGCCATCTGCTTGCCCGGCAGGGCATCCAGGGTGAAGCGGGCGGTTACTTCCGCAATGCGGCCGGCGCCGTGGTTGATCACCAGGAACTGGATGGCCAGCAGGATCAGGAAGACCACCAGGCCGACCACGTAGCTGCCGCCCACCACGAACTGGCCGAAGGCCTTCACCATGTGGCCGGCGGCATCCGCCCCCTGGTCCCCGGCGTAGAGCAGAATCCGCCGGGTGGTGGCGACGTTGATGGCCAGACGGAAAAGCGTCACCACCAGCAGCACCGACGGGTACGAGCTGAACTCCTTTGGGCGGGGCACGTACATGCCCACCATCAGGATCACCAGGCTCAGGGTGATGTTCAGGGTGATGAGCAGATCCAGCATGAAGGCCGGCAGGGGCAGCACCATCACCACCAGCACGATCATCACGAAAATGGGCGCAGCCAAGTCCGACCGCCTCGCCAGGCGGCCCATGAACGGAAGCAGACGGTCTAGAAAGGTCAACATACCGACACCCGCAGGGTGCGGGGCGAGGGGCGTGCCAGTTGAGCGGTGGGCTGTGGGCTGTAGGCTGTGGGAAGGGGCCTGGCGGCCCCCTGCTGGTTCCAGCCCCGGCGCTATTCCCTACTGAGCTTCAATCCATCCCAGCGTTCCGGCGGATGCAACCGGCAGCGCCAGCCCGCCCAACTCACCCGCTGGAAGCTGACGTCTCCGGGCCAAGGCACCCGGTCGAGCCAGGTCTGAAGAGCCCGCTGGAGACGCAGGCGCTGCTCCGGCTCCAGGGCCGTGTCGGCGCCCACCCAGGCGCCCGGACGCCGCGCCTTCACCTCCAGCAGGCGCAGCTCCGGCCCCCGGCTCAGCAGCAGGTCCAGCTCCCAGCGGCCCAGCTTCTGCCGCCAGGCCACCAGATCCCAGCCCCTGGCCCACATGAGCCAAAGCGTCAGCCGCTCCGCGCGAAGCCCCAACCGGCGCGCCGCCTCGCCACGCCTAGTTCGAGTCATACGAGTGACTCACCAAAAGTCAACTGAACACCGGTGGTGAATCTTTTTCTCATGAACTATTCATCCCGTCTGGGCAGCAGCAGGCTGCGCTGGACGCGTTCGAGGTTGCCGTGGATGCGCACGATCTTCCAGGCCAGGATCATCGCGTAGCCCAGCCACACCCAGAGCAGGCGCGGATCCACGGGAGTGCGCTTGAGCACGTCCGTGCCCATGTCCAGACGCAGGCCCTGGAGGAACCAGACCACGGCCCCGAAGGCGATGATGAGGTAGCCCCAGCGGACCCAGTAGGGCCGCAGGCCCTCCTTCACCTTCCAGCGCAGCAGCAGCCAGCGGTCGAAGCGGTCGCTCTTCTCCTCGGCGAAGTGCAGGACCAGCAGCTGGTCCACCAGGAGCGCGTAGCGGTGGACCTTCAGCTCCTGGATTTCCTCTTCGCCATTCACCTTGCGCAGGAAGGCTGAGCGGATCTTGCCGATGCACTCCTCCCAGGGCGCCTCCTCCCGTTGCAGCGAGAGATGCAGGCGCACCAGCCCCACCCAGAGCAGCGCCTGGGCCAGCAGCACCGCCCACAGGGACCAGCCCTGCCAGCCCTGGGTGCGGACGAGTTCGAGAAAGCGCGCGAGATCCATGGGCGGTAGCTTAACCGGATCCCAGGCACGGGGTGCCCGAACAGGTGGAGCGGGCGGGGAAGGCCCTGAGCTCAATTGCTCATCAAGGACTTTGCCGTGGATGTGTGGGTCTATCCCCAGTGCGATGGCCGCATGCAGCGGAACGCCGTCATCCGGGACTGACACGCTAATCTGGCTACATGTCTACCGGTTCAGCCCGCGCCGTGGCCCTCGCTTTGATCGCCAATGGCGGCATTGCCATCTCCAAGTTCGGGGTGTTCTTCCTCACGGGCAGCTCCAGCCTGCTCACGGAGGCCATCCACTCCAGTGCAGACTGCGCCAACCAGGTGCTGCTCTTCATCGGCATGCGACAGGGGGAGCGGCCGCCCAGCGCGAGGCACCCCTTGGGCCACGGCCAGGCGGCCTTCGTGGCCAGCTTCCTGGTGGCCCTCCTGCTCTTCAGCGTGGGCGGCCTCTACTCGCTGGTGGAAGGTCTCCACAAGATCCGCCACCCCGAGCAGCCCCACCACCTTGGCTGGGCGGTTGCCCTCCTATTCCTGGCCATCGGGCTGGAGGGCTGGTCCCTGCGCGGCGCCCTGCGGGCCGCGGAGCCCGAGCGCCGGGGCCGTTCCCTCCTCCGCTACCTGCGGCGCTCCAGCAGCACGGAGCTGGTGGTGGTGCTGGCCGAGGATATCGCCGCCCTCGCCGGACTCGTGTTCGCCCTAGCCGCGGTGCTGCTGACGATGGTTACTGGCAACCCGGTGTGGGATGGCATCGGCAGCGTGGCCATCGGCCTCCTGCTCATCGCCGTGGGAGCCTTTGTGGGGGTGGAGGTCACCAGCCTCCTGATGAACGAGGCGCCCCCCCTGGCTCTGAGGGGCGCCCTCCGGGCCGCCGTGGATGAGGATCCCGCCGTGGAGCAGGTGCTGAACCTAGTGGCCGTGATGATCGGCAGCGACCGCCTCATGGTGGCCCTGCAGGTGAAGTTCCTGGAACAGCCCAGCGGCACCGCCCTGGTGGAGGCCATCAATGCGCTGGAGCGGGGGCTCCAGCGGCGCTTTCCCCAGATCCAATACCTCTTCGTGGAGCCTGATGAAGGAGCGGGCCCTCGCGCCCCTGCACCGGAAATGGAAAGTGGCCGAGAAGGCCACTCTATGCTTTGAGACGGGGCCGGGAAAGCCGTCCGATGGGACGGCACCTTCAGCGGTAGACCTCGCGACGGTTGCCGATCTTCACGACGAGGACGCACATCCTTCCGTCCTCGATCTTGCAGATGATCCGGTAGTCCCCTACCCGGTACTTCCAGAACTCCCCGAGTTTCGAGCCCTGCAGCGCCGCGCCGAGGCTCCGTGGGTTTCCTTTCACCCGCTCCTTCAGAAAGGCCAGGATGCGCTTGGCGACAGGCTTATCCAGCTTCGCCAATTCCTTCTTCGCGGCCGGATCGAACTCAATGATCCAGACCAAGTTCCCGCTCCACATCCTCTACGCTCAGTGCGTGAGTCTTCCCGGCCCGCAGGGCTTCCAGCCGACGTTCGGCGAGAAACACATCCTCCAGATCCTCCAGGTGCGCGAGAATCGCCTCCCGGGCATAGAAGGTCTTCGTGCGGCCGGTCGCTTTGGCCAGCTTCTCTAGGCGGCGTTCGATGTCTTCGGGAAGGCGGATGGCCAGCATGGGGCGCTCCTTGCTATACAAGTGTAGCGATCCTCTTGAACCCGCGCCAGGTCTAAACCTCATTCACTTCGCCCCAGGCATGGTTCCGCCTACACCTTGCCCCAGGGCACTTCCCCGGCGGCCAGGAAGGCCTCGCCGTCCAGCCCCTGATCTTCGGCGCGCTGCAGGAGGTGCTGCAGCGCTTCGGCGGTGGCTTCGGCGTCCTGGAGGGCCCGGTGGGCGCGGGTGTTGGTGATGCCGAGGAACTCGCACAACTCGGCCAAGCTGCGCCGCGGCAGCTCGGGGATGAGACGCTTGGCCAGCAGGCGCGTGCAGATGAGGCGATGACGGCGCCAGACGCCCTCGGGCAGCCAGGCCTTGAGGAAGCTGCCGTCGTAGGGGGCGTGGTGGGCCACCCAGACGCGGCTTTCGAGCTTGGGCGCCAACTTCAGGGCCACCTGCTCCCAGGGGGGCGCGCCCGCGAGCATGGGCAGGCTGATGCCCGTGAGGCGCTGGATCTCCTCGGGCAGGAAGCCCTGGATCGCCGCCAGACTGGAGAAGCGATCCTCCACCACCGGGCCCGACAGCAGCACGAGGCCCACCTCGGTGATCTCCGAAGGCTGGAGGAAGCGGCCGTCCTTGCCCCAGCGGGCCTTGGGACTGCCGCCGGTAGTCTCCAGGTCCAGCACCGCGAACCGCAACTCCCGCAGGGCGGGGGAGGCGGATTCGAGGAAGGGGGCCTGGGTCATGCGGTGACCAGGGTCTTGAGCCCATCTTTGAACAGCACGTCCACCTTGCGGCCCAGCTTCCGCTGCACGCGGCCCAGACCGAAGCTGGCGTGGTCCATCCAGGCCCCTTCCTCCCAGCGCTCGGCCACGGCGTAGGGTCGGGCCTTGGCGCCCCCCTGCTCCTGGACCAGGGCCTGCTGGAACTGGGCCACCAGGGAACCGGGCCGGGGCCCACCCACCTTGGCGGCGGCGGGAATGCGGGGGCTGCGGGGCAGGGGCTCGGGTTTGGCCACGCGGAACTTGTGCACCGATCGGCAGTTCCCGCAGATGAGCCGGTCAGGCACCCCGTCGGTCGCCGTCAACACCTGGTGCCGCGTCTCGCCGCCACAGCGCCCGCAGGGCGCGTCCACATCCTGGCCCGCATAGTAGCTCTTCATGGTCATGCCATCAGACTAGCAGGCCCGGAACGCAGCGCCGGGGCCCCGGGCAGGTCCCGGTCACCCCTGCGAAACCGCCCTGCCGCATGTGAGACGCCCAAGGCATAGAACGGCTTGACTCCCCATGGGGCCTTAAATGCATTACCGGATCGGGCCAATGGATTCTAGACTGGCACCACCCCCCCGGAGCCAGCCCTGAGCGCCAAGTCGCCCACCCTTTTCCTCGATCCCCAGAGCCGGGAGCCGGTCTATCTCCAGATCGCGCACTCCCTGAAGCAGGAGATCCAGCGGGGCCGCCTCCAGCCGGGTGACCCGCTGCCCGGGTACCGCATCCTCGGTGAGCGGCTGGGGGTGAGCCGCAACACGGTGATGGAGGCCTACCATGAGCTGCAGGGCGAAGGCTGGGTGGTCTCCACGCCAGGGGTGGGCAGCGTGGTGGCTCCCGATCCACCGATCCAACGACGCGGAGCATTCCTCCCGCCGGAGACGGAGCCGGACGGAGCCGCCATGGGCTTCGACCTCGCCGCAGGGGCGGACGAGGAATCGCCCAAGGGAGCCCCGGGCCTGCTGAAGGTATCCAGCGGGCTGCCGGATCCCCGCCTCCTGCCTGGTGCGGAGCTGGCCAGGGCCTATCGTCGCGCGCTGGTTCTGAACCGCCAGCAGAACCTTGAACTGGAGGATCCCCAGGGCCACCCCATGCTGCGCCAGTCGCTGGCCCGGATGCTGATCGATGCCCGGGGCATCGCCGCCTCGGCCGACAACATCCTCGTCACCCGCGGCAGTCAGATGGCCCTGTTCCTGGCGGGCCAGGCCCTGCTTTCGGCGGGAGGGGCAGTGGCGGTGGAGGCCCTGGGCCATCCTGGGGTCTGGGAAGCCTTCGCCCGGGCCGGGGCGCGCTGCCTGCCGGTGCCCGTGGATGCCGAAGGGATGTGCGTCGGCGCCCTGGCGCAGCTGGCCGAATCCGAGCGCCTTCGGGCCGTGTTCGTCACCCCGCTGCGCCAATACCCCACCCTGGTCCCGCTCAGCAGCGAGCGCCGCGCCCAGCTCATGGCCCTGGCCAAGGTGCACCGCTTTGCCATCATTGAGAACGACCAGGACAGCGAGTTCCTCTTCGAGGGCCGCCCCCGGGCCCCCCTGGCGGCGGAGGACCGGGCCGGAGTCGTGATCCACGTGGGCACCCTCAGCAAGATCTTCAGCCCCAACCTGCGCTTAGGCTACGTGCATGGTCCCGCGCCCCTCATCGCCCGCATGCGTGCCCTCAGGCAGGCCCTGGATCGCCAGGGGGACATGGTGCTGGAGCGGGCCTTTGCGGAGCTGCTGGACGACGGGGACATCCATCGCCACCTCAACCGCATGCAGCACACCTATCGGATCCGGCGGGATGTCCTGTGCCGGGCCCTGCACCGGGCCTTCGGCGACGACCTGACCTTCCAGGCGCCCGAGGGCGGGCTGGCGCTGTGGGCCAAGGTGGCCGAGGGCGTGGATGTGGACCGCTGGGCGGCCCGGGCGCTGGAACACGGCGTCGCCTTCCAGCCGGGGCGGCGCTTCGCCTTTGACGGCGGGTCCGTGCAGGCCCTGCGCATCGGCTTCTCGAACTACCCGGAAGCTGATCTCGAGGAAGTGGCGATCCGCATGCGGGCTTCGCTAGAAGTGGGCCCATGAATCTGCTGCTGACCAACCTGGATGGCCGCGTCACCCTCAAGGGCCTGCTCGGCGCCGGGGGCATGGGCGAAGTCCATCGGGCCTGGGACGCAGGGTTGGAGCGCCCCGTGGCGGTGAAGTTCGTGCGAAGCGCCGATCCGAAAGAGGCGGATCGCCTGCTGCTGGAAGCCCGGCTCCAGGCCCGGGTAGAGCACCCGAACGTGGTGCGCGTGCATGATACGGGCACCCTGGCGGGCCGCCCTTGCATCCTGCTGCAGCTGGTGGAGGGCCAGACTTTCGCCGATCTCGATACCGGCACCACCTGGCAGACGAAGGTCAATCTTGCGGCCCAGGCGGCTCGGGGCCTGGGTGCCGCCCACCGCATGGGCCTCGTCCATCGGGACGTGAAACCCGCCAACATCCTGGTCGAGGCCAACAAGGATGGGCTGCGGGCCCACCTGTCCGACTTCGGCCTGGCGAGGGACGAAGAGGGAGGCCTCACCCGTTCGGGCCTCATGATGGGAACCATCGATTTCATGGCACCGGAGCAGGTGATCGGGGCGGCCCCGGTGGATTTCCGCGCCGATATCTACGGCCTGGGAGCCACGCTCTACGCGGTGCTGGCGGGCCGTCCGCCCTTCCGCCATACGCCCGGTCCCACCGCCGTGGACCAGAGCACCGATGACCTCCATGGCCACACCCCCGAAGGCGAGGTCCGACCCGGCGATCTGCTGCGGCGGGTGCTGGAGGAGGACCCCGCACCCCTCACTTCTTTGGTGGCAGGTCTGCCCAGGGACCTGGCGGTGGTTGTGGCCAAGGCCATGGAGAAGGAAACAGCCCAGCGGTACGCCACGGCCGATGCCCTGGCCGACGATCTTGACCGAGTGCTTCGCGGCGAGGTGATTCATGCGCGCCCCATGGGTTGGATGGAGCGGGGAGCGCGATGGGTGCGCCGCAATCCGCTTCCGGCCCGGGTGGTGGGGGCGGCGTTGCTCGCAGTTTGTGCGGCGGGGGGATTCGCCGCCTGGAGCAGTCGCCGCAACACCCTGTCTGCCCTGGAGGCGGCTCAGCTGGGTGCCGAGGCCAAAGCCTTCGAACTCCGCATGCGCATGGCTTACCTGGCCCCGGCCCATGACCTGCGTCCCATGAAGACAGAGCTGCGCAAGGGCCTGGCGCGCTTCATGGGCCAGGGCGGTGCCGCCGGACCGGCCTCCAGTTTCGCCCGGGGTCAAGTGCTGCTGCTGCTGGACGAACTGGATGAATCACAACAGGCCCTCGAGCAGGCGCACCGGGGGGGCTACCGGGGCCGGGACCTGGAGGAGGCGCTTGGCACAGCCTACGGCCGGCGCTATGTGCGTGCCTTGCCCCAGGTGGAGGCGCTCAAGGATCCGGAGCTGAAAGCTCAGCGTCGGGAGGACCTGCAACGTCGCCTCAAGACCCCAGCCATCACCCACCTGGGCGCCGCGGGCAACACCATCTATCACCAGGCCTTCATCGCGCTCCTCGAAAAGCGGTACGAAGATGCCCGCGTCCTGGCCCGCCGCTCCAGGGCCGAAGACCCCGAACGCATGGAGTCCACCCTGCTCGAAGGGCAGGCCTGGCAGCAGGAGGCCCGAGCGGCGTTCACGGCTCTCGACCGGCCGCGCACCCGAGCTTGTGTCCTCGAAGGGCTGCGCCTGGGCCAGGCGCTCCTGGCGGACCTTCGTAGCGATCCGGAAGTTCCTCTGCTCCTGGCCCGTTTGAAGGTCATCGAGGCGGCTACCGACCAGCAGCTGGGCAGGCCCGCAGGGGAACCCTTCGAAGAAGGATTGGCCTGGGTGGATAAGGCCCTGGCCCTGGATCCCGATTGGGCCGATGCCTGGAAAGTACGCGGCAACCTCTTCGAGGTGATGGGGCAGGAGGCCGTGGTCCAGGGCAGCCTGAAGGGAATCTCTTTCGCCGAGCAGCAGGTGGAGGCTTGTCGGCGCGCGGTGACGCTCCAGCCGAGCGACGCTGAGGGCCTGCGCACCCTGGCCCGGGCGCTCCACATTCTGGGAGTCTCCAAGGGGCAGCTGCAGCAGGATCCCCTGCCCTATTTCCAGGAGGGACGCAGGGCGGCGCTGGCCTCCGAAAAGGGAGAACCCTGGCATCCCAGTGGCCCCCACCTCGCGGCCCTCAATGCCCTGGATGAAGCCAGCCACCTCGTCAACCGCGGCCTCGATCCGTCCGAGCCCCTGGGAGCCGCCGATGCACTCGTCACCCGGCTCAGGGTGACGCCCGGTCTGCCTCCCACCTACCTGCGCAGGGCCATCGCGGATCTGCGGGGCCTCCAGGCCCAGGTGGCTGCAAACAAGGGACAGGACCCCGATTCCTTTCGGGCAGAGGCCCAGAGTGAATACGAAGCGCTGTTGAAACTGGAGCCGGATCAGCTGGTCCGGACCTCGGATGTCTGCTTCGGGGCCGTGGTGTGGGCCCAAAGCCGCGTCTCGGTTGGCCGCCCCGTCGATGACATCCTCACTCGCGTGTCGCCGGCCCTTGATGCGGGCCTGAAGCGTTGGCCCAACCAGCCGATGCTGCTCTATTACCGGGCCTGGCTGCTGGCGTTGCGGCTCTTCGATCGCCAGGAAGGGCGACGGGTGGCGGAGGATCCCCTTCGCTGCGCCGAGGCACTCCAAGCTTTCGAGAAAGCCCGGGCCGCCATGAGGAACCCCAGTGTGTTGGAGGTTCAGGCCTGGATTCACCTGGCCATGGCCGAAGGTGGTCAAGCGGGGGCCGCAGAATCGGCCAGGGCCGAATTCCAGGCGGAATCCGATCGCGACCCCGCCAATCCCAGCCATCGCATCTGCATCGCCCAGGCCCTCCGCCTTCGGGGTCGGCCCGGCGATCTGTCGCTGGCCTGGACCCGCCTGGAATCCCTGGCGGAGGCCGTCAAGGATGATCCCGAAGTCATGCTCGTCCGGGCGGTCATCCTCGCGGACCTGGGGCGAATGTCCGAGGCGGAACCACTCAAAGCCCGTGCCCTTGAGCGACAACCACTGCTGGCTGGACACCCCATTCTCACCCCCCGGGGGGCCCCTCGAGCCACCCGAGGGTGAGTGTGGCTCCGTCCCAGGTGGGCATGGTGCCTCCGCGGAGACATCGTCCTCCAGCTAGCCGGCCTTTGACCCCACTCCGCGCGAAGGTGCGTGCTAAAAGACGCTTTCCAGAAAGGACCTGGGCCACTTCCATCCAGCTACTCGCCCCGCCCTAGACTGTCTACCCGTGGACCACCCGGTCCGTGACGTCCGCGTAGCCGATCCAGTTGCCTCCGCCCACCACGTTCACCTGGCCCTGGAACACGCCTTCGATGTGGTAGTGGATCAGGCCGCCCTTGCCCTCGGTCCACTTCCGCGAGGCATTCACCTTCTTCACCGAAGCCATCGCCGCATCCGGATCGCCCCCCATGTTCTTGACCATCTGCCGGTAGATGGCCTCGTCCTGGGGACTCATCTGCTGATGGGCCGATGCTGCGACGGGATGCAGGGCGAGTGCCGCCAGGACATTCAGGGTGCAGGTCAATCGAAGGGTTCGCATGGGCTCCTCCTCGCGGCATGGGGGCCGATCGCTTCAACATGGCACCTCCGCGCCGGAATCCGGAGGGTCGCTTTCCGGAAGGAAGGTGGGCCACTGCCCGGGGAAACACCCCCACCGGCCAGTGGCCCAGCTCACTTCTCGAAAGCGTCCCTGAGCCTGCCCCGGGGTGGGTCCCAACCTTGGGCCTGCATTAGGAGTTCCCATGTTCAAGCCCCGGCCCTGCCCTTGTGCTTCACGATCCCCCTAAGGTTTCGTCCCCCGTCTGTGACAGCTTCCCCTGCTGACCCAAACCTCAGGAGCTACCCATGCACACGTTCCATCCGAAGGCCCTTCCATCGGTCTGGAGGACGACCCTCGTCGGCACCACCCTGGCGATGAGCCTCTTCCTCCCGGCCAAAGCCCAGAGCACGCCCACACCTGCCAGCCTGACGACTCAGGACCCGACCATGGTCTTCCGCGGGGGACTGTGGAAGCAGTGGATCTACTGGGCCATTCCGGGCCCTCATGCCTACGCCGCCGTTCAGCGCATCGTCGCCGAGGTCAACGTAGCCCGCGCCAGCGCGGGACTGCCACTGCTCGTGCCCAATCCCACCTACGAGATCGTGGCCTCCGTGTTCGACGAGAAGAATGCGCGGGGAGCCAACGGCAGTTCCACGCTCCCGATCACTTCCAACCAGGAAGCCTTTCTGGCGACGTTCGTGGATGATGCCGCCGGTGGTTTCGAAGTGCTGTTCCTGACAGATCCCTTGCGCTCGAACGACCTCCTGGCCCTCAAGGGCGTGCCCGGCGTAGCGGCCATGGTTGAGCGGGAGATCGAGATCAAGAGCGAACCCGGGGGGGAGAAAGTAGAAACCGAATGGCGGTTTTCCTCCGTTGCCGGTGACCGGATCAAGTTCCGCGCGCATTATCCGGCTTCAGCGATCTATTACCACGCAGTCACTCCCGCGGCCCGGATCGACTATGCCAAGTTCAACCTGGGCCACAGCGCCGACCTCATCTACCGCTCGGCACCGACCCAGATCTATCCCTTGTTCGCCCGGGACGAGGGCAACTTCATCGACCTCACGGTGAAGGGCGTCCACGTCGAAGTTCGCATCGATCATCACGACCCCGACGTGAACGCAGTCTTCAATGATCCGAGAAACGTCCCTGAGGTGCTCATCGCCCTGGACCGCGACGTGCGGATCGAAAGGCGCTGAGGCCCGCCCGGGGGGCTGTGGCCCGCTTCCAACCCCCTCTCCCGAACCAGGCAAAGAGGCCCTGCTTCGCTGGTTCGGGAAAGGCCCAGGCCCTTTCTGGAAAGCGTGCCTGACTCCAGTGGAGGCGGGACTGCAACCTGAACCATCGAGGTGTTCCATGCCCTTCCGATCCTCCTTCCAGAATCACTTCCATCTCTTCGCGGGTCTGCTGTTGACCGGGCTCTTGGCGTGCAGTGGGGGAGGCGGGAGTGGGGGATCCGGCACCCCGGCGACGGTGGTGGCCCCCAGTGCCCTTGTCTATGCGACCAATCCCGCGCTCTACACCCTGGGGCAGGCCATTCCTGCCAATGTGCCCGGCCATGCCGGGGATGCGGTCACGGGCTACACCATCACGCCGACCCTTCCCGCGGGCCTGGCCCTGAACCCAGTCAGTGGCACCATCACGGGCACGCCCACGGTCCTCGCGGCCCTGGCCACCTACACCGTGACGGCCACCAATGGGGGGGGCAGCACGACGGTGTCGCTCTCGCTCAGTGTCAACCCGGCGCCAGTGGGACCGATCTTCACCACCCAGCCTGTCAGCCTCAGCCTCAGCGTGGGCCAGAACGCCCATTTCACAGTGGCCGCCAGCGGCACACCCACCCCGGCCCTGAAATGGCAGGCCAGCACCAATGGCAGCACCTGGTCCGATCTGGGGGTGACCGGCACGGCCTGCGATGTGCTGGCCGTGACCCTGGCCGATGATGGGCGGCAGTACCGGGCCGTGGCCAGTA
>JBBQHW010000014.1:0-57328 GCA_038324335.1 Holophagales bacterium | reverse complement strand
GGTCGTGATGTGCGGGCTGATCGCCAGATCGACGGCCCGACCGTTCAGCGGCTCCCGGAGCAGCCCTGAGACCATGTACTGATAGGCATGGGTATGCGCGTTCAGGCGTCCCTCGAGGGCGATGATGCGCTGCTCGGCCTTCAGCAGCGCCGCCTCGAGCAGTGCGATGCGCTCTTCCGGTGACAGCGCGCGCCGGGCGACCGCATTGGCCTGGGGCACTGGCGGGAGAGGACTCGCCGGCGCCGCTTTGAACGGCACCGCCGGCCTGGCTTGCAGCGTCGTCGCCTGGGCTCGAGCTTCGACGGCAGCCAGGACTGCCATCCCACCTGCGAGCAACAGCTTGCTCAATCGATATCCAGTCATGGGGCCCTCCTGGTCCATGAAGATGGGGCTTTCCTCGCGCCAAGACAATTAAAGGCTTCAGCCTGCTCCGTTCCTCAGCGTTGCTGCGGTTTGCTTTCTCAGGCTTTGGCCATCAGTCCGCGCACTGCCGCTTCCGCGGCCAACCGCAGCGCCTCGGGATTGGCGTAGTCGCCCGGTTCCAGGGGCGCCCCGACGCGGATGAGGTAGGGGCCGCCCTGCACGCGCCAGGTGCCTTTGGGGAGGATCTCCGGTCCGCCCTGGATGGCAAAGGGCACCAGGGGCACGCCAGCCTCCAGGGCCAGCAGGAAGGGGCCCTTCTTGAAGGGCAGCAGGTGGCCATCCCGACTGCGGGTGCCTTCGGGGAAGGCCACGATGCTCTGGCCGGCCCGGATGCGAAGCGCGGCCTGTTTCAGGCTCCGCCGCGCGGCACCGCGATGGCCCCGGTCGATGAAGATGAAGTCCGCCAGCCAGATCACCCACCCCAGGAAGGGCACCCGCGCCAGTTCACGCTTGGCCATGAAGACGGGCCGGCAGGGCAGCGTGGAGATCATCAGGGGCGGATCGAAGAGCGAGGTGTGGTTGCCGATGAAGATCGCCGGGCGGTCGCCAGTGCGCAGGTCTCCCGGCAGTTCGTCCCAGCCCTGCAATTCACGCTGGATGCCGAAGACCCAGGCGGTGCCGCGCACATAGCGCGGAGCCACCAGCCAGAATGCCCGGCGTCCGCCGAGAAAAGGGGCCAGCAGGAAGCAGAGACCCGTGCTTAGCGCCAGGGCCAGGCCGCCTAGAAGCCAGACCAGGGCGGGACGGAGAGTGGCGCGGGGAACGACCACCTACTGCGGAGCCAGCTGGGTGGCGTCCTTGAGCCGCACAGCGAACTGGGGGACGTCCCCCATGCCACGGCGCCACTCGGTCTTGACCTTGCCGATCTTGTCCACAGCCTCCATGCCTGAGACCACGTGGCCGAAGACGCAATAGCCATAGTTGTCATCGGTGAGGTCGCGGTGATCCAGGCGGGTGTTGTCCGCCAGGCTGATGTAGAACTGCGCCTGGGCGCTGTGCGGTGACCCGGTGCGGGCCATGGCGATGGTGCCCCGGGTGTTCTTCAGGCCCGCCTTGAAGGTCTGGGGCGCCTCGTTGAGGATCGGCGCCCGGGTCGGCTTCTCCTCCAGGTTTTCCAACAGGCCGCCGCCCTGGATCATGAAACCCTCGATGACCCGATGGAAAATGGTGCCCTTGTAGAAGCCGTCCTGCACGTATTGGAGGAAGTTCGCCACAGTCTTGGGGGCCAGGTCCGGTTCCAGTTCCACCACCACGGGACCGTAGCTGGTGAGCAGCTGCACCCGGGGCTTGGCCACGGGCACGGGCACGGGCACCGCGGGTGGGGCACTCGGGACCTGGGCGGCCAACGGGAAGGCCAGAACAAGGGCAAAGAGCAGAGAACGGATCATGGCGACTCCAAGGAAATGGAAGAGGTCTGTAGAGGAGCCTAACGGAAAGGTGTCGACCGGCCCAGGCGTCCGCGCCGATGACCGGGTCGAACGCCGGTCCCAGCCCTGACTAGATTCTGCCGCGAAGGGGTGGGAGGTCCCCGTTATCGTGGAGGATGCCCTTTTTCGACGTCCCCCCCTGGCTGCTCTCCCTGCTGCTCGCCCCCTTCGGCCTGGTGTTGGGTTCCTTCGGCAACGTGCTGATCCACCGCCTACCCCAGGAGGACCCCGCCGATCGCAACGTCACCACCAAGGCCAGCCACTGTCCCGCCTGCAAGGCAAGGATCAAGCCCTGGCACAACGTGCCCCTCTTCGGCTGGCTATGGCTGCGCGGCAAGTGCGCCGCCTGCGGCTGGCGGATACCGGGCCGCTACCCCCTGGTGGAGCTGCTCACGGGACTGCTCTTCGCCGCGTCGCCGTGGCTCTTCCCCATCGGCACCCTCATCTGGTTCAAGGGCCTGGTCTGCGGCTTCGCCCTCATCGTGCTGTTCTTCACGGACTACACGGAGATGATGCTGCCGGACGCCATCCAGTTTCCCCTCATGGCCCTGGGCCTGCTCCTGACCCTGCCCCAGCTCATCCGCCCGGAGACCCTGGTGCAGCTGTGGACTGGTCCTAACAACCTGCTCCAAGTCCAGGCCTTCCACAACGGGCTCCAGCCTTCCCCGGGCTATCACGGCTTCGAACCCACGGTCACTTGGCAGAACAGCCTCATCGGTCTCGCGGTGGGCTACCTTGTTCCCGCCCTCATGAACCAGCTCTACAAGCTCATCCGCAAGGCCGACGGCCTGGGGATGGGTGATTTCAAGATGCTGGCCTGGCTGGGCGCCTTCTGGGGCTGGGCCCCCATGCTGGGGATCCTCTTCCTGGGCGCGGGCCTGGGCGTGGCCGTGGGCCTGCCCCTCCTGTTCCTGCGCCGGAACTCCGACCAGGCCATCTCCGGCCAGACCATGCTGCCCTTCGGCTGCTTCCTGGCCCTGGCGACACCCGTGGTCGTGTTCTTCGGGCGGGCGCTCTGGCTGGGGTACCTGGGTTGGATGGGGTAGCTTGGCCTGAGGCGAACCCCTGCAAGATCCCTTCGCACTGAATGCTCGTGTGGGGACAGAATTGGGGTCGAGCGGAATCATCCAGGTTTGACCGGCTGGGTCCCGGGTCGTTCAAATAGATGGAATGGCTCCCTCATTGTGATGAAATTTTCGCATCCAAATGGGGACAAATCAGAACAGCACCAGGCTTCATCCCCTTCACAGGGAGGCGCGAAAGTTGCTGGGTCTTTCTGAAATACTATGGTGTCGGCGTCTTGATTGACTCCGACCCATCCACCAAGTGTCCTGTTGGAGGTTAGTGATGGCCCTGTTTTCCAAGTGGCGAAGTCTTGGTCACCTCACTTGTGCCCTGCTGGTGGCCCTGCTCCTCTCCTGCGGTGGGGGCGGTGGGAATCCTCCTCCCCCTCCCGAGGGGAACCTCCGGGTCTACAACGATGGCAACCTCACCCTCCGGCATCTCTATGTGACGCCCAGCACCAGCTCCACATGGGGAGTGGATCAGCTCGCACCGAGCTTCCTGCTGCCCACCGAATCCATCACCCTGACCCGTCTCTATCCGGGTTTCTATGATGTCCAGGCCCGCTTCTCGGATGGCAGCTGGGACCAGGTCTACGATGTTCGAATCCAGGATGGGGTCACCACCATCCTTAGCATGCTGAACACCGGCAATGGCTCGGTCGCCGTGTTCAACAACTCCGGCTTCACCATCAACGGGATCTACCTGACCCCGCACAATGCCACCACCTGGGGGCCGAACCAGGCGGATCTGCCGCTCTACACGAGTCAGACTTTGACCCTCACCGGGGTCGCCCCGGGCGCCTACGATCTGCGGGTGGTCTTCTCCAGCGGGCCCCCGGTCGACACCTTGAACTTCAGCGTGGTCGCAGGCGCAACCAGCACCATCCAAGTGAACTAGGGGGAAATCATGCGACTGACCTGGCCCTGTGTGACCGTGATCCTTTTGACAGCCAGTCCTTCGGCCTTCGCCGCCCAAACCGAACCTGCCGGCGCCAGCCCCACCCACCGTACCCAGGTCCTTCGCCCGGGGAAGGGCGAAGCCCGCGTGCGGGATGCGGCCTCTGCCCGGAAGGCCTCCGATCGCCCACCGACTCCGGCCGAAGGCAGCGGACGCTCCCGCCCCTACCAGGCCCCCAAGCCCGGAGAGGGTGCCCCCAAGGACTGATCCCTGGGGAGGGTACCAGGCATTCCCGGCCACCTTCCCGCTTCGATCATCGCCGACATCGCCCATCTTGTTCTTCGGGTGGGCGCTGTGGCTGGGGACAGCACGCTATTCATTTTCGCCGGATGGCTGCAGGCCACCATGGCGTTTTTGAAACCTGGATCCGGACTGGCGTGCTAGGCTCTCACCATTCGTACCAGCACCCCATAGCAGACGCCCTCGAGACCGGAGCCTGAGACCATGGTTCTTGCGCCCACTCCCAGCCAGTTCACCCGGCAGCAGGTCCACCAGCGGATGCTCGGAGTCGGCCTCCTGGCGCTGGTGTGCGGGTGCCCGCCCCTGGCCGCCCAGGCTGCCACTACTCTCAAACAACCCGCCGGTTTGACCCTCAAAGAGCCCATCGCCAGGGCCCTCGGGAAACCCAGACTGCCGGTTCAATTCACAACCCCCACCCTGGTCGCGGCCGGCTTTGGAAAAATTCCTGCTGCCCTCACGACGGTGCCGCTCGTGGCCCGTGGCTTCGGGATCGTGCCGCCCACGCTCACCACGCCCCTTTTGGTGGCGAAGGGGTTTGGGCAGGTGCCGTCCACCTTGACCACGCCAGTCCTGGTGGCGCGGGGGTTCGGCCTCCTGCCGGCGCAATTCACCACCAAGCCACTGGTCGTGGCCCTGCCCGCCTCCAAACCGTCCGGCAAACCCCGATAGCCTGCACCTGAGCGCCTCTCCCCCGCCAGTCAACTTCCCGGAGGATCCCCATGCAACGTGCCTTTCTGCTGATCTGCGCTGCCGTCCTGTTCCTGCTGGGCTCTTCGCAACCAGCCCTCGCCCAGGGGGCACCCCGCACCATCCAGATCACCATCCCCGTCAAGCTCACGAACTTCGGCGGACCTCAGGCCATGGTTTGGTGCGAGCTGCGCGACGGCAGCAATCACGGGGTGGCCGCCAGTTTCAAGCATATCGCTGTGGCCAACGGCAGCGCTAACTTGAACGTGACCTTGCCCGTCAGCTTCATGGCCAGCCAGGAAGCGAACATCGCCGGCTGGCGTTGCGTCGTTACCGCTCCAACCACCGACGACGACCGGAACAGGACCGGGACCGGGGTGGCGAAATATACGGCGATCCCCAACCTGCAGGTGTTCGGCGAGATCACGGGCAAGTTCTGAGCTTAGCCAGGCATTCAGGCGGAAGACCCGTCAGTGCCCCTGGCTCAGCTCCATCAGCACACCGCCCGTTTCCGCCGGGTGGATGAAGGCGACTCGGCAGCCGTGGGCGCCGTGGCGCGGGGCCTGGTCGATCATGCGCACGCCCTTGGCCAGCAGTGAAGCCACTGCTGCGTCGATGTCATCCACCTCGAAACAGACGTGATGAATGCCGGGACCGCGCTTAGCCAGGAACTTGCCGATGGGGCCTTCGGGATCCGTGCTCTCCAGGAATTCCAGGGTGCTTTCCCCCACGGGGAAGAAGGCGGTCTTCACCTTCTGCTCGGGCACGGTTTCCGTGTGCTCCGCCGTCAGGTCGAAGAGCTTCGCCATGCGCGCCATGGCCTCGTCCAGGCCCGGTGCTGCGATTCCGAGATGGTTGATGCGCAGCAGTCGCATAGAGCCTCCCGCCCCATTGTAGACCGTGTGACGGCCTCAGTGCTGGCAGGCCGGGGCCATGCCCAGGCTCACGGTACCCTCGGCCACGCTGATCTTGCCCTTGCTGCCCAGAAAGGCGATGACGCCCTCGAAGTCGAAGCTGTCGCCGCTGCAATTGCAGTAGGTGGCCGCGGGGCCGTGGGCGGCGGTGGCAGCCGCGCGCAGGTCCTCCAGGCGGCAGGTTCCGCCCTTTTCCAGCAGCAGACCCAGCAGATCGTGGCCGTAGAGAGGTTCGGACATGGCGGTCTCCGGTTTAGGAGTCGAGACTCCTGAATATATTTACGCATAACAAGGGGGTCGATGGGAAGGCCAATGGGCGGTGGGCTGTGGGCTGTGGGCTGTGGGCTGTGGGCTGTGGGCTGTGGGAAACGATCCCTGCTGCACCGCGAGCGGCGCGATGTTTATTGAGTTTGCCGCCGACCCACCCGACCGTACGTATGAAACCCAAAACACTGGCGCGGCCCGCAGGGCCGCCCAGAAAACCCTTCCTACAGCCCACAGCCCACAGCCCATAGCCTAAAGCCTCAATTCCAGGGCCCCACCGCCTACGATCCACCGCCTACGAGCCACCACCCAGCGCCAGCGCCACTTCCCTGACCAGTGGCTCGGGGCTGAGGTTTCGGGGCAGGTGCCGCAGGGCCTCCAGGACCGTCTCCTGGGGGGTCTTCAGATCCCGCTCCGGGGTCGCGAGGGGGGCCATGGCTTCGCGCCATGGGAGCAGCGCGGGAACCTCCCCGGCGCGCAGGCGGGCCAGGTCTGCCAGCAGGCGCAGCAGCAGTTCCAGGGGCTGGCGCAGCTGTTCGCCCTGGGACAGGGTTCCGTCCTTCTCCGGCAGCAGGGGAGCGGCGGTCTCACCGAAGGGACGCCCCGCCAGCAGGGCCAGCCAAGCCTCCACCTGGGCCTCGGCGCGGCGGAAGAGCGCCTCGTCCAGGAAGCGCAGGCTGCCCTCGCCCAGGGCGGACCAGCGCTCGTGGTCCGCTGCCTGCCAACCATTGCGCAGGGCCACCGCCCAGGCCTCCCGGGGGGCCAGGGGCGCGAAGGGGATGCGTTCGCAGCGGCTTCGGATGGTCTGCAGCAGGGCCTCGGGGCGGTGGGTCACCAGGATGAAATGGGTGTCCGGCGGCGGCTCTTCCAGGGTCTTGAGCAGGATGTTGCCGCTGGCCTGGTTGAGGCGGTGTGCCTCCTCCACCACGATCCAGCGATGGCAGCCCAGGGCGGGCGACAGGGACGCCCACTCAATGACCCCGCGGCTGAAGCGGGGCTGGTTGGTGGAATCCAGCCCCTCCCGGATCTGGTCGATGCGGATGACGCCGGCCTTGCCCTCGGGAGTGATCCGCAGCAGGTTCGGCAGTTCGTAAGGCAGGTCGTCGCCCGTGAACAGCCGACAGCCCTCGCACTGGCCGCAGGCGTTGCGCCGGAGACAGAGCTCCCGCTGGGCCAGCTCCAGGGCCACCCGGCGCTTGCCGATACCCTCGGGTCCCGTGAACAGCAGCGAGCCCCGGATGCGGCCCCCCTGGAGCCGCTCCAGCAGGCGCTGGCGGATGGCCTCATGGCCCGCAATCTCTGGGCTGTACATCAATCCACCCCGAACCCGGTGCTGCGCAGCAGAGGGGCTACCCGGGCCCAGATGGCCGCCGCCACCTGGTCCACGGGATCCCGGGCTGGGATGAGCACCACCCGGTTGGGATGGTTCTGCGCGATGACCAGGAAGCGGTTCCGCACGCGCCGGTGGAAGTCCAACTCGGCCTCGTCGAATCGGGTCTCCGAGAACTCGGCGCCATAGGAGAGGTTGCGCACCTCGACCCGCTGGAGGGAGAGCTCGGGGTCCATGTCCAGCATGACGGTGAGATGGGGCTTCAGCCCCCGGAGCACCAGCTCACTGAGACGATCCATGGCGGCCTCGGGCACGCCGCTGGCGCCCTGATAGGCGCGGGTGGAATCCTCGAAGCGGTCCACCAGCAGGATCTTTCCCGCCGCCAGGGCAGGCCGGATCACCCGCTCTAGATGCTGGGCCCGATCCGCGTAGAACAGCAGCAGCTCGGCGTCCGCACACCAGGTCTCAGCGCTGGGGTGCGGCTCCAGGAGCAGTCGGCGCAATTCGCGTCCGAGCGCGGTGCCGCCGGGCTCCTTGGATACCACCACGGGCAGGCCAAGGTGTCGCAGCCGCTCGGACAGGCGCAGCAACTGAGTGGACTTTCCTGACCCCTCCACCCCTTCGATGGTGATGAACACGCCCTGCACGGGACCTCCGTCCTTCGAGGATACCGTGCCCGGACCGGACCACAGGTCGGCGGAGGGGACGACAGGGTTCCGTTCTCGGTGCTATCCTGCTCGAAATACCAGGAGTTCCAAGTGGCCGAAGCGATCCATTGCCCGAGCTGCTCCACCCGCTACCAGCTTCGCCCCGAGCGGTTGAAGCCGGTCATCCGCCGCGCCAAATGCTACTCCTGCGGCAGCCTGTTCCCCGTGGGCGACGTGGTGCAGCGTCTGCTAACCCTGCCTGCCCCCAATGACACCTCCCGTTTCAAGATCGAGGAGGTGGATGCGGCCCAGCACACGCCCATCGAGCCTGCGGCGCAGGAGGCCACGGCCCAGCCTGACTCCAGCTTCTTCCTGCCCCCCCCTTCCCTGACGCTGGGCGACCTCGAGGGCGTGGATGAGGAGATCCTCGAGAAAACGCTCGTAGAGGCCCCTTCCTCCTTGCCGGAGACCAAGGCCGAGCCCGCGTCGGCACCAATGACGGTGCCGGAACCCGCCCTGCTCGAAGCGCCAACTTCACCTGAATCCCCGGCCCCGCCCGAAGTGGCCGCTGCGCCCGAGGCCCTGGCCCCATCCGAAGCGCTGGTTCTTCCCGAGACCGCGGCCACGCCGGAACCGACGGCTCTGCCTGCACCCGAAGCCGCGGACTCGGAATTCCCGCCCGAGCTCACCGAAGCCACCCTTTCCGGTTACACCTCCGCCCGGGATGCCATCGACAAGCTGTTGGGCAACGCCCCCGCCCCCGTCCCAGGTCTGCGGCTGCCGTCGGAATCCAGTGGCATGGACATGGAAGCCACCCTCTCCGTGCTCGACTCCACCCTCAGCGGCTCCCACACCGTCCCCATCCTGGCCAGGACCACCAAGGGTGACAGCCCCACGGCCTCTGGATGGCTGGGGGACGCTCCCTCCGCCTCCACCATGCGCCTGTCCAGGGAAGACCTGGAGGCTGCCCTGGCGTCGCCCCCGAGGCCCAGGACGGAAGAACCCACGGCCGCCTTGAAGCCCTCCGACCTGATGGTGCTGCCGGAGGAAGCCATTGAGGTGCTTCCCCCTTCTGTTCCCAAATCATTCCCAGCCAGCACAGATAGCCAGGAAACTGGTTCTGAACTCCTGCGGTTGAAGATCGGCGAGGAAATCTACTCGAATCTCACCATGACTCAGCTGACCGCCTGGGTCGAAGAGGGCCGCATCCTGGAGAACCATCTGGTGGCGCGGCAGCACAGTGAAAACTGGCTGGAGGCCCACAAGGTGCCGGGCCTCCGTCCGGTCTTCGAGCGCCTGCGCCGGGAACGGAACGACGTAATCTTCCACGATTCGACCCCCGGGGAGATCGCACCCAAGAGGAGCCTCTTCGGCGGCCTCTTTGGAAAGGGTTGACATGCATTCCCTCATCTTCGCCACCCTGCTGGGTCTGGCCCAGGCCCCACCTGCCCCCGCGCCGATGCCCGCCACAGCCCCGGTGGTGTCGGCGCAATCCGTCACCGCCACCCCGCTCTCCTTCTATTCCGAAAGCTTCCCCTTCCAGTGGGACCGCATGATCCCCCTGGCCAGCACCCAGTTGGACGGCCTGAAGGTGAACAGCATCTTCTTCAACAAGCGCGCCATGAAGCCCGGGGCCTTCAACTTCCTGAAGGACGCGGAATTCGGCACCCGGGCCCAGGTCGAGGTCACCAACACCGGGAAGGTCCCCAAAATCCCCGGCTTTGCCGTGGCCGTGCTGGACAAGGATGGCCGCCTGCTCGGCGTGGCCACCGGCGGCACCAAGGTCGGCACCATCAAGCCTGGCGAGACCGAGACCTTCGACCTCAACTTCACCCAGGTGAAAGAGCGCCTCGCCTCCGGTGACAGGTTCCTGCTGGCCATCGAACTCAGGAATTGAGCAGCCCGGCAGAAGGACTGAAAGACCTGACAGGATTAACAGGATTTCAAATCAGGATGAACAGGATTGGGGATTGTCGTTCATCGGCGATGCTCATGGCGGGGATCCCGATTATTGGCCTTATTCAGCCTGCGTCAGTCTCTTCAAGATCAGAGCTGAAGCCGCGAATGACGCGAATTGGCGTGAATACCTCAGGGATGGACCGCCTGGGCCATTTGCGGTTCATTTCCTTTCGGCTGAACCGAGCCGATAACCAGGAATCCTGTTAATCCAGTTTCTAATCCTGTTAATCCTGTCCTTGCATTTTTGCAGTTCCCTAGTTCGCTTCCTGCTCGTGGAAGTGCGCGAGCAACTCGGCGGGTGTGACGGTGGCGGTGCCGACCTTGGCGACCACCAGGCCGGCGGCGGCGTTGGCGAGCATGGCGGCTTCGCGCCAGTCACCCCCGGCGGCGATGGCGGCGCTGAAGGCGGCGATGACCGTATCGCCCGCGCCGCTCACGTCGAAGACTTCGCGGGCCTCCGTGGGAATCATCCAGGGCGCCGAGTGGTCGCCGTCCGGCGCGAAGAGGGCCATGCCCCGCTCGCTGCGGGTCACCAGCAGCCCCTTGAGACCCATGTCGGCCAGCAGGGTCCGCCCCGCCACGGTCACTTCCAGGTCCGAGCGCGCGGGCCGCGCGGTCAGTTCCGACGTCTCCTTGGTGTTGGGCGTCATCAGCGTGGCGCCCCGGTACATGGCCTTGTGGGCGGGCTTGGGATCCACGATCCAGGGCAGGTTCCGCGCCGCGCAGAGGGTCCGCACCACGTCCATCACCGCTTCGTTGACCACGCCCTTCGCGTAGTCCGAGACGATCAGGGCGGACGCTTCCCCCAGGGCCCGCTCCAACCGGTCCGTCAGGGCCAGCAGCACGGCGGCATCGAAGGGGCCCGGATCCTCCCGGTCGATGCGCAGCATCTGCTGCTGCTGCCCGATGACCCGGGTCTTGATGATGGTCGGCCGCGACGCATCCAGCACCAGCCCTGAGATGGAGACGCCGAGCCCCGTCAACAGGCCCAGCACCCGGTCCCCCGCGGCATCCTTCTGCAGGGTGCCGATGAGCATGGGCTCCGTGCCCAGGGCCTTGAGGTTGGCCGCCACGTTGGCGGCGCCGCCCAGTACCGCCCGCTCCTTGAGCACGCGCACCACGGGCACCGGCGCCTCGGGGGAGATGCGGAGCACCTCGCCGAAGAGGTACTCGTCCAGCATCACGTCCCCCAGCACGGCCACCTTGCGGCCCGCCATGCGCTGGAGCAGGGATTCGGCCTGGCTGCGGTCCAGTCTCACTGGCCCACCTTTTTCGCCTGGTCCACCAGCATCACTGGGATGCCGTCCTCGATGAGGTAGAGCAGCCCGCAACCCTGGCAATGCAGACCCTCCGGCTTCTCCACCAGGTCGCCGTGGCAGGCCGGACAGCAGAGGATGTCGAGGAGGCGGGGATCGAGGGGCATGGGAAAAAGCTAGCACCAGAGGGCCCTGGCGAGGCAGGTGAATTTGCATGGTCCGGCAAGGGCCTTCGGACTCCAGGCGCTCTGGCTTAACCGTTCCAGCACGCTGCCAAAACGTCTCCCCACCAACCCAGATCGAGAACTGAAGGCCTCTGGCCCTTGCCTGACTTCGTGACGAAGGGAACCAGGCTCAGGGCCCGATGGCCGAACCGCCGGTTTCGCCGGTGCGGACCCGATAGCATTCCTCCAGGTTCAGGACGAAGACCTTGCCGTCGCCCAGGTGGCTGGGCTCGGACTTGGCCGCCGCCATGATGGCTTCCACCGCGGGCTGGACGAACTCCTCGTTCACCGCGATCTCCAGCTTGACCTTGGGCAGCAGCCGGACGAGACCGATCTTGTTGCCCCGGAACTGCTCCGCATAGCCCTTCTGGGTGCCGCAGCCGCGGACGTCGGACACGGTCATCAGGTAGATGTCCTTGGCCACCAGGGCGGCCTGCACCTCTTCGAACTTGTCCGGTCGGATGATGGCAACGATCATTTTCATGGGTGGCTCCTGTGACAGGGGGATGGGCAAGGTCGACTCATGCTCCGCTCACTTCTTCCCGCCAGCCGGAACCCGCAGCGGGGCGCCCGCCGGGGAGGCCAGGGCCGAGATCACGTACTCGGGATAGGCCGAGATGCCGTGCTCGTGAAGGTCCAGGCCATCGTGTTCGCCTTCTTCCGACAGACGGAGGAGACCCTTGGCGTCCAGGGCATACATGACGGCGAAGGAGGCCGCCAGGGTGGCGACGGTGACGAGGGCGCTGCCGATGGCCTGGGCCGCCAGTACCTTGTAGCCGCCGCCGTAGAAGAGACCCGTCAGCTTGCTGGAAAGGTCGGGCGCGATGGGATCGCTGCCGGCGGCAGCGAACTGGCCACTGGCGAAGAGCCCGAGCGAGAGGGTGCCCCAGATGCCATTCATCATGTGGACTGGCACGGCACCGATGGGGTCATCGATGCGCAGGTACTCCAGCAGATCCACACCCATGATCACGATGATGCCCGCGATGCCCCCGATCATGACCGAACCGAAGGGGCTCACCCAGTAGCAGGGCGCGGTGATGGCCACCAGACCCGCCAGGAAGCCGTTGGTGATGGAACCCGGATCCCACTTGCCCGTGCGGTAGTAGGTGAAGAACACGGCGGTGAGGCCCGCGGCGCAGGCTGCGAGGGTGGTGTTGGCGGAAACCCGGCCGATGCCTTCGAAATCCATGGCGGACAGGGTGCTGCCAGGGTTGAAGCCGTACCAGCCGAACCAGAGCAGCAGGCCGCCGCACACGGCGATGGTGAGGTCGTGGGGCGTCATGGGCCCACCGCCGTCCCGCTTGAACTTGCGGCCCAGGCGAGGGCCCAGCACCACAGCGCCCGCCAGGGCCACGGCCCCGCCGATGGTGTGCACGACGGTGGAACCGGCGAAGTCATGGAAGTTCATGCCCAGCGAAGGAAGGAACTTGCCCGCTGCGCCCATGGTGGCCAGGAAGCCGTCCGGGCCCCAGGCCCAGTGGCCGATGATGGGATAGATGAAACCGGAGACGGCGAAGCTGTAGAGGATGTCACCAATGAAATCGGTGCGGCCGATCATGGCGCCGGAGGTGATGGTGGAGCAGGTGTCGGCGAAGGCGAACTGGAAGATCCAGTGGGCCAGGATGGCCACGCCGGTGGTGCCGTAGGTCACCGGGGCGCCCTTGAGGAAGAACCAGTGGTAGCCGATGAAGCCGTTGCCTTCGCTGAACATGAAGGCATAGCCGATGGCCCAGAACAGGATGCCGCAGAGACAGGTATCGAAGACGCATTCCACCAGCACGTTCACGGTCTCCCGCGAGCGGCAGAAGCCCGCTTCGAGCATGACGAAGCCCACCTGCATGGCGAAGACGAGGAAGGCCGCGATGAGCGTCCAGACGGTGTTGAGGGGGTTGACGATGTCCTTGGCGAGCACCATGGGAGGCGGTGGGGCCGGAGCAGGGGCCGGTTCCGGCGCGGCGGCCGGGGGGGTGGCGGCGGCCGGAGTGGCCGTGGGCGCGCCCGCCGTGGCAGGGGTATCTGCCCGAGCGGAGGTGCCCGTCAGCAGCACGGGAATGAGGACCATCATGCCCATTACCAAGATGACGCCGAGCAGCTTGCCGGAAGCCATGGTGAGGCCGTAGCGGCGCCACTCCGGATCTTTCATCCGCTCGGCCAGTCGGGCCAGTTTCGCCTTCATGGAGAGCTGTTCTCCCCGAGGTGTGGTTCCTGCCATGGCGGGCTCCTTGAGTGGAAGGGTCGGTGGTTGGTGCGGGTAGGGCGCTGCCCTCCGCCTCGGAAGCTGGCAGGGCATCGTCCGGCAGGTGAGGTCTGGCCTAGAAGGCTTTCGCGATGGTGAAGGTCAGGCGGCTCTTGCCGATGTTGTGGCCCGCGGCGTTCTCGTAGACGGGAAGGTCATTGTCCGAGGCCCGCGCGTGGGTGTTCGCGTCCGTCGCGGCCAGGGTGAAGGTATAGCCCTTCATCTCCTTCGCGATCCCCAGCTTGAAATCCGAGTAGCTGAATAGCGAGTTGTCACCGGTGATTTTGGTTCCGTTGAAGAAGAAGGTCGGGTTGGCGTTCGAAGGATAGGTCGTACGGCCGCCATGCAACAGCACCGTCCAGCCGCTCTCACCCAGGGGGATCCCCAGGCTCAGGTCGACGTAGGTCGAGCCCTCGGTGTTGTAGACCCCGAAGTTGGTGGCGCTGATGACCCGCGAATACTTGAGGCTGGCCCAGCTGTAGCTCAGGCCCAGATAGGCCTCCGTCGTGTTCGGGTTCCGGAAGGCACCTAGGTTGTCGTAGGTGCCCGGATAGAGGTAGCGGTAGGCCCCCACATCCAAGGTCCAGTCCTTGGCGAAGCCCCACTTGTAGCCTCCGAACAGATCCAGTTCCACCCCGGCGGAGTTCACCTTGGTTGCCTTGTAAAGCGGGGCTCCTGCCGCGGCTGGCGAACCGAGCCCGACCGGGGCGCTGGCCAGGCCAGCGTTCTGATCCGTGAACCAGGAGATGTTGCTCAGGCTGGTGCTGAGGTAGAAGCCCGACGGGTGGACCAGATCCAGTTCCCCCTGGATGGTGGGCTTACCATCTGTCTGCGTGAGCCCGCGGAAGATGTACTGCGAACCGATGGTGCTGGAGCCGGTCAGTGCAAAGCCCAGGATGAAAGGCGGAGCCGGCGGAGCTGCGGGCGCGGGTGGGGTTGTAGCCGGGGTCTGGGCCGCCAATGCTGCGGTCAGGGCCGCCAGCAGGGGAAGGGTCTGCAACGCTTGCATCTCTTGCTCCGGAGGGAATGAAGGGGGCGGTGGCCCGATGGGG
Source organism: Holophagales bacterium (assembly GCA_038324335.1). Lineage (GTDB taxonomy): Bacteria > Acidobacteriota > Holophagae > Holophagales > Holophagaceae > Geothrix. The sequence continues at coordinate 42,644 of JBBQHW010000014.1, read as the reverse complement.
TGTATTGGGGACTTACCAGTCACATATTAATGGCGGAGGGCCTTTGGCGGTCAATGATGCTGGAAGCGGGGTGGAGTTGGCGTTGCGTCGCCAAGTGCCGGAGTCCTGTCGACCACCTGGGCCTGCACCATCCGGCTCTCGCCAGCAGTACTGCCATTCCGATCCGCTCCGAAGAACAAGGGGGCGATGGCCGCCAGGGCCACGACCACGGCGAGCGCCCGGTACAGGATTCGCCTGCTCATGGAAAAGCCGTCCGACGCTGTGCTGGGAATAGACGCAACGAGGGTCCAGTGCAGGTGATGGGCGCTCCCAGTGGTCATGGTGCCCTCCGCTGGTGGGTTCCAGGGGGCCGACCATCGGCCCCCTTGCCTGAATGCAATGGCAGGGAGCGTACCGGAACGAACAACGCGCTTTGGATAATTTTAAATTTTGTTGCAGATACGGTTATCAACAGGAACAGGACGAATTTTTCATAATGTTGTTCAACAAAAATGTAAAATATATTAAAATCTATTACATATTTGTAATTTCATGACTTAGGAAGCCCGAAATCGCTCGGGTTCCAGCCCGTATTTCTGGACCTTGTAGTTCAGGATGCGCTCCGTGGTCTGCAGCAACCGGGCCGCCCGGGAGCGGTTGCCCCGGGCCGACTTCAGGGCATCCTGCAGCAGGTCCTTCTCGAAGGCCGCCACCGCATCACCCAGGCCGTTGCCCGGCAAGGTGCCGGACACTTCAGCAGTTTGAAGGGACGGTGGCAGGTGGTGGGCGTGGATCACCCCGCCTTCGGAAACCAAGATGGCGCGCTCGATGGCGTTCTCCAGTTCCCGCACGTTGCCGGGCCAATGGTAGGCCACCAGCATGTCGATGGCGGAGGTGGAAATGCGGCGGACGTCCTTGCCCTGGGCCGCCGCGATCTTTTCCACGAAGTGGTCTGCCAGTAGCAGGATGTCCGCCTGGCGCTCCCGGAGGGGCGGCATGAACACCTCGAAGACGTGCAGGCGGTAGTAGAGATCCTCCCGAAAGGTGCCGGCCTTCACGGCCGCCTCCAGATCCCGGTGGGTGGCGGCGATGAGCCGCACGTCCACCTTCACGGAGCTCACGCCGCCTAGCCGCTCGAACTCGCGCTCCTGGAGCACCCGCAGCAGCTTCACCTGGGTGGCCGGGGACAGTTCGCCCACCTCGTCCAGGAAAAGGGTGCCGCCGTGGGCCAGCTCGAAGCGGCCCTTCTTCTGGTGGCGGGCATCCGTGAAGGCGCCGGGTTCGTAGCCGAACAGTTCGGATTCGATGAGGTTCTCCGGCAGGGCCCCGCAGCTCACCTTGACGAAAGGCTTCTCCGCCCGGGGGGAGTTGTAGTGGAGGGCATGGGCCACCAGCTCCTTGCCGGTGCCGGACTCGCCGCGGATGAGCACGGTGGTGCTGCTGGGCGCGGCCTGGGCTACGGCCTCGTAGACTCGCTGCATGGCGTGGCTATGGCCGATGAGGTGGCGCAGGTCGTAGCGGTCGCGCAGTTCCAGGCGCAGCTGCTGATTCTCATCGACGAGGCGCTGGCGATCCGCCGCCACGAGCCGGGCCACCTTCATGGCCAGGCCCACCATGGAGGCGGCGATCTGCAGCTGCTTGGTGTCCCGGTCGTAGTCCCGGTGGCGGTCGTAGGGCACCGTGAGGCAGAGGGTCCCCACCGTGCGCTGATCCAGGAAGACGGGCACGCAGAAGAAGGAAAGCTCCACCTTCTTGCGCCTCTGTTCCTTCAGCACGCCGGTGCGGTCCAGGAACAGCGGCTCCTGGCTGGCCTGGGGCAGCACCACGGCCTTGCCGCTCACCAGCACCCGGCCGTTGATGCCTTCGCCCGCCTTGTAGTGGGCCCGTTCCGCGGCCTGTCGCGACAGGCCCTGGCAGGCCTCGACGCGGAGGCCCTTTCCCTCCTCGTCCGCCAACAGGATGGCCCCGTTCAAGGCCCCGAAGGCCTCCGCCAGGATCTCCAGGGCGCGGGGCAGCGAGGCCCGGATATCCGAGGCGGCCAGGGCATGGCTCAGCTCCAGAAGAGGCGAGAGACGAAGGGCATCCTCCGAGGCGGCCATGGGGCTCCTGACAGTGGGTATTCAAAATTGTATCATTTAATCACGAGCATGACAATTTTGTATTATAAACAGTCAGTGCAGCTCATTGCGTGAGTCCGCGGGTCTCCTCGCCTTCGCTCACCAGCCTGCCGTTGATGATGGTGCCCACGCAGTGCGTGGTGAACTCGAAGGGGTCGCCATCAAAGAGGGCGAGGTCTCCGTCCTTGCCCTTCTCCAGGCTGCCCACGCGCTGCGCGATGCCCAGCAGCTTCGCGGGCGCGAGGGTGAGGGCCCGCAAGGTGTCCTCGAAGGCGAGGCCATTGGCCGCCGCCATGGCGCCCTCCCACAGCACCACCCGGGTCTTGGGCACGTAGCCTTCAAAGCCGCTCTGGAACGTGAAGGGGATGCCCGCGCCCTGCAGTTTCGCGGCGGTCTCCAGGCTGAGGTTCTCCAGCTCCCCATAACTGCGGGCCATGGTGGGATGCAGGATCACCCAGACCTTCGCGGCCTTCAGCTCGGCCAGCACCAGGCAGGCTTCCGAACCGCCATCCAGCACCAGGTCCAGGTCGAATTCGCGAGCGAGGCGCAACAGGGACAGGATGTCCTGGGCCCGATGGGCCGTGGCCAACAGGGGCAACTCTTTGCGCAACACCTGCAGCAGGGTTTCCTTGCGCAGGTCCCGGCCCGGTTCCTTGCCCTTCTCGGCCTCCGTGAGCTTTCGGGCGTATTCCTGCGCCGCCACGAGCTCGGCCCGCAGCATGGCGATCTGCTTTCCGCGGGTGCCCGGCGCCTTGCCCGGCTCCTTGGCCCGGGCGCCATCGCCCAGAGTTGCCGCCACCATGGCCTGGGCCTTCAGCACGCCCTGGGTGACTTCCGGGGCGTCAGTCTTGATGACAAAGGTCTGGCCGCTGATGAGGGCGCCAGGGCCATGGCCCGTGTGCACCGTGGTGACGCCCAGGCTCCGCAGGTAGCCCACGAGGGGATCGCGGCCGTTGTAGGCATCCATGGCCCGGAGTTCCGGCTGGATAGGCGACGATCCTTCCAGCTGATCCTGGTCGTGGGCCTGGTTGAGCAGCCCGGAGAGGCCGACCGTGCTGCGGCCATCCACGAGACCTGGAATGGCCACCTTGGCGCGTTTCACCATCACGCCTGTGGGGAGCTTGATGTCGGCCGCCCGGCCCACGGCGGTGATTCGGCCGTCCTGGATGAGCACGACGCCATCCGGGATGGCGGGCCCCGCGGCGGTGTAGAGAGTTTCGGCGCGGACGGCCAGGGATTGGGCGGGCAGCAGGTTGGAGAGGGTGAGCGTGAGGAGGAGGAGGCGGTTCACTGGTAGGTCTCCTCGGCTTCCAGGGCCATGAGGTGGGTCAGGTCATCACTATCGTGGCTGGCGCCAGGGCCGCCCACGGCGTAGCGGCGCTGCTTCGGATCGGCGCGGTCGAAGACCTTCACCCCCTCCACCCAGGTTTCCTCCACGTGGGCGTAGACGCTGAGGGGATCGGCGCTCAGCAGAAGGAAATCCGCATCCTTGCCGGGCTTCAGGGAACCGATGCGGCCCTGCAGGTCCAGCAGCTTCGCGCCGTTCAGGGTCATGGCCGCCAGCGCGCCCTGGCGGGACATGCCCGCCCGCACGGCGAGGGCCGCCTCGCGCAGGAACCAGCGGGAATCCGTGATGGGATCGTCCGTGTGGAAGCCCACCAGGACGCCTGCCCGTTCCAGGGCTGCTCCGTTGGTCATGCGCAGATCCTTGGTCTCGAGCTTGCCGCCGGGGCTGTCGATGACGATGATCGAGGCCCCCACGCCGCTCTTCGCGATCTCGTCGGCCACCATCCAGGCATCGCTCACGTGGTGCAGCACCACCTTGAAGCCGAACTCCCGAGACAACCGCAGCACCGTGAGGATGTCGTCGTGCCGGTGCGTGTGATGGTGGACCACGCGCTTGCCCTCGAGCACTTCCACCAGGGCTTCCAGGGCCAGATCCCGGGCGGGCCGCTTCTTGGGATCGTCCCCGGCCTCCTTCAACTTTCTTTGGTACTCCTGGGCCTTCACGAACTGCTCCCGCACCAGGGCCGCGCTCTTCGCCCGGGTGCCCGGGAAGGGCCCCGTGGCGCGCCGCGAGTTCGTACCGTTGGCCATCTTCATGCCGCCCAGGTAGCTGCCGTTGGGCAGCCGGCCCATGGCCAGGGCATCCAGGGTCTGGCCCTCGCGCAGCTTCAGGTACATGGTCTGGCCGCTGAGCAGGTGGCCCGAACCCGGCATGACGTTCACCGAGGTGATGCCACCGGCGCGGGCCTTCATCACCGTGGCGCTGCGGAGGTTCAGGCTGTCTGAGACCCGCACCTCTGGCTGGATGGGGGCGCTGCTGTCGGCCCCCTCGGGGCTGCCCACGTGGCTGTGGCTGTCCACGAGGCCAGGCATGATGATCTTGCCCTTCGCGTCGTGGCGCACGGTGCCAGCGGGAAGGCTCGTGCCGGCTCCGCCCACGGCGAGGATCTTGCCTCCCTGAACCACCAGCACGCCGTTCTCGATCTCAGGGCCTTCCACCGGGATGATCTTCGCGCCGATGAAGGCCTGGGGCAGATCCTGGGCGGACAGGGGCGGAAGCGCGAAGCCCAACAGGACCAGCGCGGACAGCAGTCGTTTCATGGGGAGCTCCGCCCCGAGTCTAGCGAGTGCCTTGCAGCGTTCAACGGGAATTGTGTGTCTGGACAAAGAGGGCGGGCGGCCGAGGTCCCGCCTTGACGAGCCCCCGCCCCTGCTCCACGATGAAGCACTCAGGAACTCCCATGACGCCCAGCTTTCCCTATCATTATTGGCCCTCTCGCGCGGATCGTGCGTGGAGCGGGAAGGGTTTCAACTAACGCTGAAACGTCCCACCAACCACCCCGATCCTCCCAAGGGATCGGGGTTTTTCTTTGCCCATCAGGAAGGCTCCCATGACCCATCAGGCCCTCGAAAACCTCAACATTGACGGCTTCGACCGGATGCCTTCGCCCGCCGAGATCCATGCGGCCCTGCCGGTGCCGGACGGCGTGGCCGAGACCGTGGCCACCGGCCGCCGGGACCTGCAACGCATCCTGGCGCGGGAGGATTTCCGCCTCATGGTGGTGGTGGGTCCCTGCAGCATCCATGATCCCGTGGCCGGGCTTGACTACGCGCGGCGGCTCAAGGCCCTCTCCGACGAGGTGGCGGACACGCTGCTGCTGGTCATGCGCGTCTACTTCGAGAAGCCCCGTACGTCCACCGGGTGGAAGGGCTTCGTCAACGATCCGCGCATGGACGATTCCTTCCACATCGAAGAGGGCGTGCGCAAGGCCCGGGAATTCCTGCTTCGCATCGGCGAACTCGGCCTGCCCACTGCCACCGAGGCCCTGGATCCCATCACCCCGCAGTACCTGGGCGACCTGATTTCCTGGACGGCCATCGGGGCGCGGACCTCCGAATCCCAGACCCACCGCGAGATGTCCAGCGGCCTGTCCACGCCCGTGGGCTTCAAGAACGCCACGGACGGCGACCTGGGCGCCGCCGTGAACGGGATCCTGTCGGCGGCCCATCCCCACAGTTTCCTGGGCATCAACGACCAGGGCCTGGCCGCCATCGTGCGCACCCGCGGGAACGCCCATGGCCACCTGGTACTGCGCGGGGGCAGTGGCCGGCCCAACTACGACACCGTCAGCATCGCCCAGGCCGAGGCCGCCCTGCGCAAAGCCGGCCTGCCCGAAAACGTCGTGGTGGACTGCTCCCACGCGAACAGCCTCAAGAACCCACGCCTCCAGGCGGCGGTCCTCAAGGATTGCGCCCACCAGATCCAGCGCGGCAACCGGTCCATCGTGGGAGTGATGATCGAGAGCTTCCTGGCGGAGGGCAACCAGCCCATTCCCGCCGACCTCGCCACCCTGCGCTACGGCTGCTCCGTGACCGACGCCTGCATCGGGTGGGACGACACCGTGACCATGCTGGGGGAGACGCGGAAGCTGCTGAAGGAGGTGTTGCCGAAGCGGTAAGGTCCTCGCATGGATCGGGCCCAGGCGCTGTATTCTGAAGTGTTCCTCTTTCGCATGGGTCCACATGAATATCGGGCAGAGTAGAGCTGGGAAGCCCGCCATGGACGTGAAGCCGGGCCGCGCCATGCGCGCCCTGGGGGAGCTGCTGCGGAACCAGGACCCCGATCCCTTCATGCTCTTCGATGCCAGCCTGGAACTGCTGGTGCGGCAATTCATGGTGGACCATGCCATCATCACCCGACTTTCCGAAGGCAAGCTGGACACGTTCTGGTGGGTCCAGGCCGGAACCGGAGCCGTGGAGCCGCTGGAGTTGAACCAAAGCCTTCGGCTCTGCGAGCGGGTCTTGGAGGAACCTGAGGGTTGCCTTGCCATCGGCACCGTATTCCCCTCCGAAGGAGGGCCCTGGCTGCGGGCCTTTGCAGGCGTCATCCTTCGCGAACAGGGGCGGCCCGTGGGCACCTTGGCCGTACTGCACAGCCACCCCTTCGCCTTTTCCGGGGACGATCTGGATTTCATCCGCTCCGTGGCGGGCCTTCTCGGCCGCGTGCTGGAACTCGAAAACCTGAAATACAAGCTCCATGTGGCTGAGGAATCCCTGGCCCTTTCCACTGCGGTGGTGCAGGACAGCATGCTGGAGAGCCCCACCACGAAGCTGCCCAATGCGCGCTTCCTGGATGTGTGGCTCAAGGGCCACATGCACCAGGCCCGCCGACAAAAGGAGACCCTCAGTCTGGCCCTCTGGGAAATCAAGGGCAGCGAACACAAGGCAGCTCTGGCCAAGATCAGGAAGGAACTGCGCGGGAGTGACCTCCTCGTGGAGCTCGCCAAGGACCGCTTCCTGCTGCTGCTGCCCAATACCGTCCAGGTGGGCGCCCAGACCCTGCTGGATCGCCTCCATCCGGAACTCCAAGGTCCACCCATGGGCGCGACCGTCTGGATGCCCGGCCGGGACGATCTGATGCTCCGCGCTGCCCTGCGACGGGCGGAGGAAGCCCTGCTCCTCTCCTCCAGCGAAGGGGGTGGAATCCATTGGCGCCTGGGAACCCTCGTGAACCTCGACTAGGTCGGTATTGAAAACAGGCCCTACTCCAGCGCACCCTTCAGGGCTTCCAACTCTGGACCTGCGGGCTCGGAAGCGAGGGTCTGCTCGATGGCTTCTCGACTCTCGACGCTGTCCAGGGCGTGCAGGGCGCGGAGAGCTTCGATACGGATGGGAAGGGCTTCTCGGGTATCCCGGAAGAACCCCTTTTTACGGACCAGCAGCTTGGCCAGAAAGGGGAACACGGTATGAGAGCCCAGGTGGCCGAGTACTTCCACGGCTTTCTCCCGGACCTTGTCCTGCCTGGCCCTGCTTCGGCTTTTCCCAGCCTTCAGCAGGTCCATCAGGGCTGGAATGGCATTCCGGACCTTGAGCTCATCCAGGATGAAGAGCACTTCCAGCTGGAGTTCGGGTTCAGGGCGCGATAACTGCCGAACCAGCGTGGTCTCCGCATCTCGACCGCCCAGGTGCCAGAGGGCCCGGACAGCAGCGAGACGGACCCTGGCATCCTTGTGATCGAGGAAGGGTTCAAACTCAGGCACCCGGCCGGGACTCGCGACCTCCCCCAGCACAATGAGGGCATTGCGGACCACGAACCACTCGGTGGACTTCAAGGATTCCAGCAGGGGTCCCTCGGCGCTGTGCCCACAGGCTTTCAGTGCGTCCATGAGCCGTCTCCGGCGGTTGCGATCGGATTCCTGGGAAAGCCGCTCCACCAGATAGCTCGCCGCCGAGGGGCCGAGCATGGCGAACAAAGGATGCACCTGCGTCACGGCATCCTGGGGCTCCAGGTCAAAGAGCTGCGAAAGAATCTTGTCCAGCCGTTCGGGCTTCCCCAGCCGCTGCAGGAGTTCCACCGTGGCCTGCTCTTTCCATTCGGCGGGAAGGCTCAGCTCGGTCACCACATCCTGCAGGCTTTCCAAGAGGCTGCAGGTTCGCAGGGGGTCCCTCGCTGCCATGTAGAACCAGAGGATGTGCTCCACCCCCAGCGAGAGCCATCGGTGAACTTCCGGGTCCTTCTCCCGACCGTAGGTTCGCGACAGGATCCCCATCAGTTCATCCATGATGTGGGGAGGCATGCCTGGGATGTCCACCCAGTCCGCGATCCTTTCGAAGGACTGGGCCACCGCCAATCGGCGGGCCACCGCTGGCACCTGCAGACCCGTGGCGAAGTGGCGCACAAGACGGAGGAATTCCGTGGTGCGGCCAGCTTCCAGCAGCTCCCGCAGGAAGGCAAGCACCTTCTCTGTCGGCATCTCGAAGATCCGCTCTCCCTCGAGAAGGGCCTTGATCCGCTCCTCCAGGGGGCGGCTTCCCCAGGTCACGATATCCAGAAGCGCCTTGAGTTGGGCTTCTGACATGCCCTCGCGCCGCAGGGCCTCCGTGATCTGCTCCACCCAGTTCTGGGCGGAGGGCATGACGGCCTTCATCTGATCGGTGGCATCAATGAACTGCTCGGTGGTTATCTCTCCTGTGGAGACGGCATTGGCCAAGGTGGGTGCGGCCAGGGTGGTGGACAAGCGGTTGAACACGTTTCTCAGCGGGCCGGAACGAAGGGCTCCTGAACCCAGGAGCACACCGACCTGCTCCAGAGGTGGGAGCGAGGCAACTGCCCGGCTGATCACGCCCTGCGTGCCCGGTTGTTGCCCCTGCCGGTCCAGGCCCATTCCCTCGAGGTAGTCGGCCAGGCCACTCATATCAGCCGCGGCCAGGCCACCGGCAGTCAGGGAACCGAGAAAGGCCTGCACCTGCCCCACCACCGAGGAGAGGTCCTGGCCAGAGCCTCGACTTGAACCCATCACGACCCGGGGCAAGCCGGGTTCACTCTCCGTGCCCCCCGCGGCCGAGCCACCGCCGGCCAGACCACCGAGGAGGGTCCCCGCCCGCCCCATGAAGGCGGAGAGATGCCCTCCAGAGGGACCCGGGCCCGAACTCGATGTTCCAGGTGTGGGACCCTTCCACTGGCCTGCTTCACCAGCACCTTCTCCGGCACCTTCTCCGGCACCACCCGCGCGCTCCTTGCGGAGGTGGAAGCCTGAAGGGGAACCGGGGGACCCATCACCGATCGCGGGACCACTTTCTCCATGCCGGGCCAGCGCTCCGTGAGAGGCCGTGGAAATGACTTCTCCGGCTTCGGAGACTTCATCCAGGCGGGTGGCCGTGACTCGGATGCGGGTCACGCCCCGGTCCTCGAGGTACTTCCGGGCGCCGCCCAGGGCTCGCAGGGCAGGTGGTTTCAGGCCCAAGATGGCAAGAAGGGCCTCCAGGTCATGGACATCGACGCCATGGAAAAGGACCAGGGCGTGGATACTGCGTTCCTCCAGTCCCTTGGCCAGGGCACGTAATTGGAGGTTGTCCTCGTCCTCGATTTGTCCGTCCACGAAAATCCGCCCGTAGCGTGCCGCCACCTGGACCTGGTTTCTCCACAGGAGAAACTGCCCATAGGCACCCTCGAACTCCGAAAGGGATTCCAGGTGCCTGGGATGGTCGGACGAATAGAGCTGCGAGGCCTTGAGGGCCCGCTGGAAGGCAATGACAAAATCTACAAAGGACGCCATGGTCAGGATCCTACCTCTTCGTGGGGCGAGTGGAAAGCCATTACCCGGGCTGGCTACTTGAGCGCCTTCGCCGCCAGCTCCAGAATGTCCGTGGTGGCGATGTCTTCGTGCCCCGTCTCCCCCGCCGCGTTGTTCAGCATGACGTTGCAGAAGGGGCAGCCCACGGCGATGGTGGTGGCCTTGGTTTCCAGGGCCTGGCCGAAGCGCTCCTGGTTCATGCGGGTGCCCAGCTTCTCCTCCAGCCAGAAACGCCCCCCGCCGGCGCCGCAGCACATGGTGGCTTCGCCGTGCTTCTCCATCTCCGTGAGCTTCACGCCGGGGATGGCGTCCAGGATGGCGCGGGGGGCTTCCACCTGGCCGTTGATGCGGCTGAGGTAGCAGGGATCGTGGTAGGTGAGGTCCACTTCCACGGTCTGTTCCAGTTTCAGCCTGCCCTCGGCGATGAGCCTGGCTACCAGTTCGGTGCCGTGCACCACCTCGAAATCGCCGCCGAAGGCCGGGTACTCGTTCTTCAGGGTGTTCAGGCAGTGGGGGCAGTTGGTGATAACCTTCTTCACGCCATGGCCCTTGAGGATCTCCACGTTGGTTTCCGTGGCAGTCTGGTAGAGGTACTCGTTGCCCAGGCGCCGCGCGGATTCGCAGGTGCAGCTCTCCTCGCTGCCCAGGATGGCGAAGGAGACCTTCGCGGCCTGCAGCAGCTTGACCAGGGACTTGGACACCCGCTGTCCAGCGGCGTCGTAGGAGCCCGCGCAGCCCACCCAGAACAGGTATTCGGCGTCGGGATTCTCGGCCACGGTGGGCACGTGCAGGCCCTCGGCCCACTTGGCGCGGTCCGCCTGGGGCAGGTTCCAGGGGTTGCCCTGGCGCTCCATGCCCTTGAAGGCCACCTGGGCCTCGGCGGGGAAGTTGCTCTCTTCCAGCGTGAGGTAGCGGCGCATCCCCACGAGCTTGTCCACGAAACTGATCTCCAGGGGGCAGGCCCATTCGCAGTAGCCGCAGCTGGTGCAGGCCCAGATGGTGTCCTGGCTGATCCAGCCTTCGAGCTGGGCCTTGCTCCAGGGCGCATGCTCTTCGTCGAGCTTCCAGACCGAGCCCTCGGGTACGGGCCCGCCGATGAGCAGGCGATCCTCGGGCACGGGCTGGTCCTGGCCCATCTGCGCCAGGGGCGTGGCCTTCAGGTAATCGCGCAGGTCGTTGCCGAAATCCTTGGGCCGGAGCGGCTTGCCGGTGAGCGTGGTGGGGCAGTTCTCCAGGCAGCGGCCGCATTCCACGCAGGTGTAGAAGTCCAGCATCTGCTTCCAGGTGAAGTCCTGGATCTTGTTGATGCCGAAGTGCTCGGCCTCCATGTCCATGGGCTTCAGGTTCTTGGCGGGTTCCAGCTCGCGGAAATAGATATTGAAGAGCGACGTGAATACGTGGAAGTGCTTGGAGTAGGGCAGGAAGTTGGCGAAGAAGTAGAGGAGCGCCAGGTGCAGCCACCACATGCTCTTGTAGAGCACCCACATGCCCACGCCGCCAAGGCCCCGCAGGAGCTGGCCCACGGCGAGGCTGGCCGGGGCCCACAGCTTCCAGGAGGGGTTGTACAGCCAGATGTAGGCGGCGTCCGCCACCAGGTCCGTGACCATGAGGCCGCCGATGAGGCCCAGGGTGGCCCAGGCATCCCAGGAGTTCTCCAGGCGCCAGGGCTTGATGACCAGGCGGCGGAAGGCCGCCAGCCCGAGACCCACCAGCACCAGCACCTCGAAGACGTCCTTGGTGGCCTGGTAGCCGTAGCCGAAGCGGCCCAGCACCTCGGTCATGTGAAAGGCGGGGAAGAGCCCCTCCACCACCAGCCCCACGGAACGCAGGGCCAGCACGCAGAAGCCCCAGAAAATGAGGATGTGATAGAGGCCCGCGTACTTGTCGCGGACCATGCGCTTTTGCAGCAGGGCCAGCGTGAACACGCCCTTGAGGCGCACCCAGGGCTGATCGAAGCGGTTCGCCGGCAGCCCGGCCCTGAGGGTGGCCAGCCGCTGGCGCATGGTCCACGCGAAGAAACCGACCGCGACCAGGGTCATCATCCAGAACAGCGCAATTTCCAGGGCCTTCATGGCGGTCTCCTTGCGGTCGGGCGCTGAAAAGGGGGCGGTGGGGCCGTCCCCATTCAGGCACCCAGATTGTCAGGTATGGCGGACTCGATGGGACAGTGTAGCCATCGACATGACAAACTGATGCCCCGACCTGGAGTCAGCCCCCGGAGTCCACCTTGTCGAGCCCGTCCTCCCTCCATTTCGAAGCCGCCGTTACCCGCCCCCTGTCGGTGGTGTTCAAGGTCGGCGAGGCCTGGGAGGGCCACGACTACACGGTGGAGGTGGTGACCGCGCGCCAGGGCCTGGATGCCTTCGACGTGGTAGTGGACTTCCGCGACTTGGAAGCCGCCCTGGACCGCAGCCTGGCGCCCCTGCAGGGAAGGCTCCTTTCCGAGCTGGGCCTGGACGGCCCCCTGGCCCTGGCCCGGCGCCTGCTGGCGGAGCTCGCTCCCTTCGTCCCCGCCCCCGCCCGCCTCAAGGAAGTGGCGCTCACGGATGGGACGGGGCGCAGGGTGGCCGTTGGGCTGTAGGAAGGTGGGCGGTAGGCTGTAGGTTCTAACGGAGGCGGGCCTGCGGCCCGCGCCATTTTCCCCACCGCCCACACCCCACAGCCCAACATGCGCCCCTGGATCCCCTTCGCCGCCCTGGCCCTCGCCCTCTCACCGTTGCTGGTGCTGCACCCCGTACGCGTGAGGGGCCACAGCATGGAACCAGCCTTGATGGATGGCGACCTCCGCTGGGCCCTGCGCGCCTGGGCCAGTGGTGCGCCCAGTCGCAATGAAATCTGGATCGTGGCGGGCCCGCAGGGTCCTTCCATCAAGCGGGTCGTGGGCCTGCCGGGGGACCTGGTGATCTGGCGCGGTCCCGACCTCTGGATCAACGGCCGTCGACAGGACGAGCCCTGGGTGGTGCATCCCGAGCGCAGCGGCACGGGTCAGCAGGCCTGCGGCGACGGCTACCTGGTCCTCGGCGACAACCGGCCCGACAGCCAGGACGGGCGCAGGTGGGGCATCCTGCCGCCGCAGGCGCTGCGGGGACGGGTCTTCTGAAAGAAACACCACCCTCGAAAGCGAAAGCGCCGAGGATGGACGGTCTAGCCCGGGAAGCCGCGATGAATCCGACATTTCCTTGCATGATCACCGGTATGAGCGCATGAGTGCTTCGCATTTTCGCGCCCAAGATTTCCTCGCCGCCCTGGGCGTGGTGATCATCTGGGGCCTGAATTTCGTGGTGATGAAGGTCGGTCTGCGCGCCTTCTCGCCGTTCCAGCTGGGCGCTGCCAGGTACGTTTTCGCAGTCTTTCCCCTCATTCTTTTCGTGCCCCGACCCCAGGTCCGCTGGGTCTGGGTGGTGGGCTACGGACTCCTGCAGGGGGTCGGGCAATTCGGGCTGCTGTTCCTGGGCCTGCACCTGGGCATGACGGCCGCGTTGGCATCCGTGCTCATGCAAACCCAAATCTTCTTCACGGCCTTCTTCAGCTTCGCGCTCCTGAAGGAAAGGCCTGATCGTCCCCTGGTGGCCGGGCTGCTGCTGGCGGGCCTGGGCCTCGCCTGCATGGCTGCAGAAACCTGGGCCCATTCCGCGCAGGCCCGGACCTCGATCACCACGCCAGCGGGCTTTGTCCTGACGCTGGGTGCGGCCGCCATGTGGGCCGCCTCCAACCTCATGGTGCGCCGTGCGCGCGGCACGAAGGCAACCTTTGAGATCGTGCCGTTCATGGTCTGGAGCAGCCTCATCCCGATCCTGCCCTTCCTGGGGTTGACCATGCTGTTCGATCCGGCCCCCATCCGCTGGGCTTGGCTCGCGGCGCCCTGGGGCACTTGGCTGGCGGTGGCCTACCTGGGCTGGATCTCGACCATCCTCGCCTATGCGCTCTGGACGGGCCTGCTCATGCACCATCCGGCCAATCGGGTGGCCCCTTTCAGCCTCGGCGTCCCGATTGTCGGTCTCGCCGCGGGCGTCTTCATCCTCAAGGAAGCCATCAGTGGTTGGCAATGGGCTGGCATCGGGTTGATCACCGCCGCCCTCACCTGCGTCGTGCTGGGCGGATCCCTGCGGTTCCCGCGGCGCTCAGCGCGCACTGAGCGCGGGACCTGAGGCAGCCGGGCACCTCTCCTGAGCCGTCCAGGAGGAACCGTCTTATTGGTGCCCAGGTGTTCCGGGTGTTGCCGGCTCCTGGGCCTTGGCCTTGCCGTCCAGGACTGCCTGTTCAGCGCCGATCTCCACCCGTTCGTGTTTGAAGTCGAGCCGCAACCGTCCAAAGGCGGACATGTATAGGTTGGCCAGCCAGACCAGAGAGAAACCGGCGATGAGGTAGCCCCGCCAGTCGTCGTACAGCAGCCGGTAGCGGGTGATGAACGGGTCAGCCTGTCCGAAGTGTACGCCCTGCACCCCCTGCCGCCTTCCCCGGTCTCCATGTGCCCCGAAATACCTGACCGGGCCAGCCGAGCTCTGTCCAGCCAGTGTTGGGTTGGGCGGGGTTGGGCTACGCTGGAGGGCTGGAGTTTCGATGGACCGACTTGTGATCCAAGGTGGACATCCCCTGCGGGGGCGCATCCGGGTGTCGGGGGCGAAAAACGCGGCCCTGCCCTGCGTCGCGGCGGCGCTGCTGACGTCAGAACCCCTGGTCCTGTCCAACCTGCCCGCGGTCTCCGACATTCGCACCATGGTGAAGGTGCTGCAAGCCCTGGGCACCGAGGCCACCCTGGCGGCCGAGGGTGAAGGCTTCGAGCTCCAAGTGAAGCTGGCCTGCGCGGGTGGCGAAAATCCCACGGCGCCCTACGACCTGGTGAAGACCATGCGGGCCTCCATCCTGGTGCTGGGGCCCCTGCTCGCCCGATTCGGCAAGGCCACCGTGAGCCTGCCCGGCGGCTGCGCCATCGGCGCGCGGCCCGTGAACCTGCACCTCGAGGCCCTGGAGCGCATGGGCGCCCTCATCGAGATCAGCCACGGCTACATCCACGCCTCCGTGAAAGGCCGCCTGAAGGCCATCGACCACACCTTTGAAAAGGTGAGTGTGGGCGCCACGGAGAACATCCTCATGGCCGCGACCCTGGCCGATGGGGTGAGCATCCTGCGGAACGCCGCCCTGGAACCGGAAATCGGCGACCTGGCCCACCTGCTGGTGGACATGGGCGCACACATCGAGGGCATCGGCACGGGCACCCTCACGGTCACCGGCGTGGTACGCCTGCACGGCTGCGAGCACGCGGTCATCGCCGACCGCATCGAGGCCGGCACCTACCTTTGCGCCGTGGCCGCGGCCAGCGGGGACGTGGTGCTGGATCGCTGCGAGCCCGAGCACCTGCGCTCCCTGCTGGACCTGCTGGAACGCACGGGCTGCGTCATCACGGAACGCATGGGCCAGGAGGGCCGCCAGCTGCGCATCCAGCGGGAAGCCGGCCAGAAGCTGCGCTCCAAGGATGTCACCACCCTGCCCTTCCCCGGCTTTCCTACGGATTTGCAGGCCCAGGTCATGGCCGTCATGACCCAGGCCTGCGGCATCAGCGTCATCAACGAAGGCATCTTCGAGAACCGCTTCCAGCACGCCATGGAGCTGGAGCGCCTAGGCGCCAACCTGCGCACCGACGGCCATACGGCCATCGTGGCCGGGCCCGCGGACCTGACGGGCTGCACGGTCATGGCCACGGACCTGCGGGCCAGCGCCGCCCTGGTCATCGCCGGCCTGGTGGCCCAGGGCGAGACCATCGTGGACCGCATCTATCACCTGGACCGTGGCTACTCGGGCCTGGAAAAGAAGCTCCAGGGCGTGGGTGCCCACATCGCGCGCGTGGGTGGGGGCAAGGTCTAGGAGCGAGTCCGAAGGAGGAAAGCCCATCATGAGCACCGAACCGAATCCCGCTCCAGGCCCAGCCGATCGCAAGACCTGGACGCCCCCGGCCGAAGACCCCTACAAGGGCCAGGTGGTGATCAGCTGGCCCGAGCTGCACCGCGATACCCGCTACCTGTCGCGGGTGCTGCACGAACTGGGCGAGTGGAAGGGCATCATCGCCATCACGCGGGGCGGGCTCGTGCCCGCGGCCCTCATCGCCCGGGAACTGGAGATCCGCCTCATCGACACGGTCTGCGTGGTCAGCTACGGGGCCGCCGCTTCGGGCCAGGCGGAGCGGGCCCAGGGCGAGCTGCGCTGGCTCAAGGGGGTCGAGGGCGACGGGGACGGCTGGCTGCTCATCGACGACCTGGTGGATACGGGCAAGACCGCCCGGGCCGTGCGCGAAAAGCTGCCCAAGGCCCATTTCGCCACCATCTATGCCAAGCCCCTGGGCCGCCCCATCGTCGATACCTTCGTCCGAGAGTTCCGGCAGGAGGAGTGGATCTACTTCCCCTGGGACATCGACTACCGCTTCGTCTCTCCCATCAATTCACCGCAAACAAGCTAGGTTCGTTCTTTTTGCATGTGACGACTGCCTCTCACCCGGTCGGTTACACTGGCGTCACGATCGGGGGATCCATGTTCGGCGAGATGAAGGTCTTTTCCGGGAGCAGCCACCCGGAGCTGGCGGGCGGTATCGCTACGCACATGGGCATGCCGCTGGGCCGCCTGAAGGTGACCCGGTTTTCCAACGAGAACATCAAGGTGAAGATCGAGGAGAACGTGCGCGAGGCGGACGTCTTCGTGATCCAGTCGTCCTGTCCGCCCGTGAGCGACCACCTGCTGGAGATGCTCATCCTCATCGATGCGCTGAAGTTCGCTTCCGCGGCCCGCATCACGGCGGTGCTGCCCTACTTCCCCTACGCCCGCAGCGACAAGAAGGACGAGGCGCGCATTTCCATCACGGCCCGCCTGGTGGCCGACCTGCTGGAGACCGCCGGCGCGGACCGCGTGCTCACCATGACCCTGCATGCCCCGCAGATCCTCGGTTTCTTCCGCAAGCCCGCGGATCAGCTGCTGGCCACACCCATCCTCACCAACTACTTCAAGACCAAGGACCTCTCCAACGCAGCCGTGGTGGCCACGGACGCTGGCGCCGCCAAGTTCGCGGGCAACTTCGCCAAGCGCCTGTCCGTGCCCATGGCCATCATCGACAAGCGGCGCTTCGACGACTCCGAGAAGGCCCAGAGCGTGGCCCTCATCGGCGACGTCGAGGGCAAGGACGCCATCATCTACGATGACGAGATCGCCACCGGCGGCTCCATCAAGGAGGCGGCCCGCATCCTCCGTGAGCTGGGCGCCCGCACCGTGCGCGTGGGCGTCACGCACCCGGTCTTTTCGGGCAATGCCGTCGAGACCCTCAATTCCGCGAACCTCGACGAGCTGGTGGTCACCGACAGCATCCCCATCTCCCCCGCTCGCGCCAAACAGCTCCCCAACCTCAAGGTGCTCTCCACCGCCGCCCTCTTCGGGGATGCGATCCTGCGCATCCACGGAGGCCGCAGCATCAGTGAAATGATGGACTGATGACCCTGGACTTCGGCGCCCTCGCGCCCGCTCCCAGCCTCGACCTGCTCGGCCCCCACGGCCTGGACCTCCTGCCGCTGTTCACCCGGCCCTTCCTGGTGATGCACCAGGCCTCGCGCATCTACACCGCCCGCACCTGCCTCCTGCTCCTGATGGACCTGGAATGGGATCGGCGGCTACGCCGGGGCGTCACCCTGGATGACCTGTGCGCCGCCGCGCCCGCCCAGGTCCGCAAGCCCCTGGCCTGGATGCTGCCCTTCCTCGTGGCCGAGGGGATGCTGGTCTGCGTGAACGGGCGGTACACCCTCACCGGCGAACCTGATCTCGAGCTCAAGGGCATCCGCGAGGAGATGGAGCGCCAGGCCCCGGGACACCAGGGCAACTTCGATTTGCTGGACGGCGTCCGGTCCCACATCCGGCCCTTCTTCACCGAAGGCAAGGCCGGCGAAGGGCTGCTCTTCGACCTGGCCCTCTTCCCGCTCTGGCTGAACTTTTTCCGCAACGAAAACGTCTGTTACCTGCCCAACAACCTGCTGGCCCTCCTCGCCATGAAGGATGGCCTGCCCGAGGGCGCCCGGGTGCTGGAACTCGGAGGTGGGGCCGGGTCCTTCGCGCAGCTCGTGGCCCAGAAAGGCGCCACGGGGGGCTGGCTGGGGCGCATTGCGGAGTACACCTTCACGGACGTGGCGCCTTCCTTCCTGCGCCGGGCCCAGCGGGATCTGAAGGACGCCGCGCCGGGGCTGCCCCTCCGGTTCCAGACCTTGGACCTGAACAAACCGATGACGACTCAGGGCATCGAACCCGCCAGCCTCGACGCCATCGTGGGCATCAACGTCGTGCACGTCGCCCAGGACCTCGATGCCACGCTGAGAGAGTTGCGCCACTGCCTGAAACCGGGCGGGCGCCTCATCATCGGCGAATGCGTGAAATCGGACCTCGCGCAGCCCCTGTACCTGGAATTCTTCTTCACCTTCATCCGCAGCTTCACCGAAGTGCAGTTGGATCCCCAGTGGCGGCCGGTCTACGGCTTCCTGGACCCGGAGTCCTGGGCGAAGGCCCTCCACCACGCCGGCTTCGCGGAGGTGGCCTTCACGCCTCCCCCACGCCCGCTCCTGGACCAGTACCCCACCTTCAACGCCACCGGCATCGCCGCCTGGGGCTAGGCGGCTTTCATGGGCAGAATCCCGAATGCCTCGGCCGCTCTGACGGCCTGCCTGCACCCTTTTCTGGTCACCCTGCGCCTGTCCGGTGCGGCTGCCGCTTTGCCCGAGGAGGCGGGGCGAACCGCGTCAGCCCCCTCGGCGACCGTGGTGGTGACCGCCACCCTGGCACCGGGCACCCTGGATCAGGCCAACCGCGAGGTCCTCATCCTCGAGGCCGAGGCGCTGCGCCGCCTGCCGGTGCAGACCCTGGGCGAAGCGCTGGCCCTGGCCACCACCGTGGACCTGCAATCCCGGGTGCCCGGGGGGCTCTTCGGCGACATCCGCATGCGCGGCACCCACTATGCCGGCGTGCTCGTCTGCATCGACGGGGTACGCTGGAACGATCCCCAGACGGGACACTTCAACCTGGAAATTCCCATTCCGCTCGACCTGGTGGAGCGCATCGAAGTGCTGACGGGCAGCCAGAGCGTCTTCTTCGGCTCCGAGGCGGTGGGCGGCGTCATCAACATCATCACGCGGCGCCCCTCCCAGCGGAGTGAAGCCCGCGTTGAGGCTGGCTCCTATGGCACGGCTTCGGCGGCGGGGCTGGTCGAGACCTCCCAGGGCGCCTGGCATGGCCGGACCTTCGCGGGCTACGCCCGCTCCGACGGGTTCACGACCAACCGGGGATTCGGGCTGACCCAGGCCGTGGCCGAAGCGGGTCGCGACCTTGCCCAGGGCTACGTCCGGGCCCTCTACACTTTCCTGGACAACCAGTTCGGCGCCCAGGGCTTCTACGGCAACTACCCCTCGAAGGAAGCGACCACCGAGCACGGTCTCCTGCTCTCCGCCACCCTCGACCAGGGTGAGTTCTCGGCCCATCCTACGCGGGTGGACGCCACCTGGCGGCGCCACGACGACAACTTCGTCCTGTTCCGGAACCAGCCGAGCGTCTACCAGAACCTCCACACCAACGACACCTATCTGGTGAAGGCGGTGTCCGTGCTCTACCAGGGCCGCGGCACCACCCTTACCGGAGCCGCCGAGGCCTCGACGGATGTCCTCCGGAGCGCGCGCCTGGGGGACCATCACCTGGACCGTCTGGCCGGCTCGCTGGAGCTCCTGCAGGAACTGGCCCCGGGCCTGACCTTCCAGGCCAGCCTGCGCCACGACCACGTCTCCGACTGGGGCAGCGTGCTCACACCGGGCGCGGGCCTGGCCTGGTTCCCGGTGCCCCGCCTGAAGTTGCGCGCCGCCTGGGGCCGCGCCTTCCGGGCGCCCTCCTTCACCGAGCTCTACTACACCTCTCCAGCGCAGGTGGGCAATGCCGCCCTCCAGCCTGAACGGGCCGACTCCCTCGAGGGCGGCGCCGACTGGTACGCCCCGGGTGGAACCATGCTATCCCTCACGGCCTTCCGGCGCCGGGACCAGGATCAGATCGACTGGATCCGACACCTGCCCACGGAACCCTGGACCGCTGCGAACATCGGCCGCGTGACGGTGACCGGGCTGTCCGCCAGCGCCAGTTTCCGTCCCCTGCCACCGCTGCGCTGCACGGCGGGCTGGGCCTATACCCAGCAGGACATCCCCCCGGCGGGCTACGCGTCCCGGTACGCGCCGGACTGCGTGCGCAACCAGGTGTCCTTCAGCACCGATGCGGACCTGGGCCGCGGGGCCCACCTTGCCACGGCCTTCACCTACAAGCAGCGCACCCTGAGCGGCACCGACCCGGCCCTGCTCTCCTGTCGCCTGGGGCGAACCCACGGGGCCTGGGAGGTCTACCTCCAGGGCGAGAACCTGCTGAACCGGCACTACGAGGAGATCAGCGGGGTGCCCATGCCTGGCCGCACCTGCGGCCTCGGCCTGCGGTGGAACCCCAAACGCTTCTAAGGCCCTGCCCGGGTTCCTTTTCAGGTTCCTGGCGCCCGAGGCCGACCTGCCGCGATACTCGCTCATGGCCCAGACTCTCCGTGACCTGCTCATCCAACGCGCCGCGCGGCTGCAGGACCGGCCCGCCCTGACGACAGTTGAATGGGGCACCCTGAGCTACGCGCAGCTCCGCAACCGGGCCGAGGGCGTGGCCCTGGGACTTCTGTCCCGCGAAGCGAACTCGGCCGTGTTCAGCGCCACGGGCATGCCCTGGGACTGGCTCGCCGAACTGGCCGCTGCCGCCTCGGGATTGGCCTGGGATCCCACTGGAGCTGCCGTGCCAGCCGAGGTCTTGGGTGGTCCGCGCTTCAACGACGAGGATGGCCGCGGTCCTTACCACGACCGGGAGCAGCTGGTGCAGACCTCCACCCCGTTCGCCCGTGCGTTGACGCACGGCGAGCTGATGGCCCGGCTGCGCCGCCTGAACGTCGAACTCGGATGGGATCACGACACTGTGGTCGAGCTGCCCCTGGCACGGCTGGGCGATGCCGCTGTCAGAGCCGCCCTCTGGAGCGCCCTCTATGCCGGAGCCCACGCGATGCTGGAGGTTGAAGTGCCGGCTGGCCGCGCCCGCCCCAGGAAGGACACGCCCACCTGGCAGGAGTTGCCTTTCGTTGACCTGCTATAACAAGCGGTTCAGGAGCCGGTCGATGCGCACACTGTTCATCCGTTTCAGCGCCTGTTGCACCTTGGGGGGATAGGCGCCGGGGGTCTCCAGCTCCTGGAAACTGGCCAGCCGGGTGGCGTGTTTCAGGATCGCG
Organism: Holophagales bacterium; assembly: GCA_038324335.1. Classification (GTDB taxonomy): domain Bacteria; phylum Acidobacteriota; class Holophagae; order Holophagales; family Holophagaceae; genus Geothrix. Next base: position 21,666 of record JBBQHW010000014.1, on the reverse strand, counting down.
ACCCGTTCTCGCGCATGCTTGGCCTTCAGCAGGCCCATGGGATCCCGGATCAGCAGGCCGTTTTCCAGATCCAGGTGCCAGGCCCGGGGGTTCAGGTTGTTCCCGGTCACCAGGGCGGCGACGTCGTCCACGAACAGGCCCTTCAGGTGGAAGGTGTTGTCCGCATGGCGCCAGAGGAAGATCTGCAACCGGCCATCCAACATGGCCCGGCGCTGGGCCTTCGCGAAGCGCCGCAGGTTGGTCTCGTACAGGTAGGGCAACAGCCCGATGACCCTGAAGGGCTCACTGGGCGGCAGATAGAAGTCGTTGGCCGTCTTGTCGCCCACCACGATCACCACTTCCCGGCCCCGCGCCAGCTGACGGATCACGGCCCGACGCAGCTCGCCCAGCAGGTTGAAGTAGGGCGTGTAGAGCACCAGCTTCTGCTGGGCGGACTGCACCAGGGCCAGGATGGTGTCGTTGAGCTGGCTGTCTGTACCCAGGCCGGCCAGGGGCGTGATGGCCACTTGCCCAGGACCCAGTCGGCTTTCATCAAAAAGGTACCGGGCCTTCCGCAGCTCCCGCCGGAAGCCCCGCATCCTAGGGGATGTCGCGACCGCTGGGGCCGCCTCCTTCCCACTCAAAGGCGCGACCTCGGGGCTGTCCAGCAAGGTGGTACGGACGAAGGCCGCCATGCAATCGGCCAAGGGGCGATTTTCGAAGAGGTGGTACCGGTCCAGGCGGTAGCGGCCCCGGCCCAGGTACACGTCGTTGAGGCTCGCCCCGCTGTATAGCACCGTGTCATCGAGGATGAAGCCCTTCAGGTGGAGCACGCCGAACAGCTCCCGGCGGGACACGGGCACCCCGCGAATGCTGACGCCAGCTCCGTACCGGGTGGCGTACTCCTGGTACATGGCCGCATTGCCTGGGCCCTTGGCCTTTCCGAGGAGGCCCCGGCGGGCGCGATGCAGGTCGACCAGTACCTGGATCTCCAGGCCCGGATGGACGCGCAGGGCCGCATACAGGGCGTCCATGATCTCTCGCCCCGAAGCATCGTCCTGCAGGTACAGGGCCACCAGGATGATCCGGCGCCGGGCCAGGCCGATGCGCTCCAGCAGCACGGACCGGAACTCCGCAGGACTGGATAGCACCCGTACGGCGTCCGCCCGCATGGGAATGGACGGGAGGGCAGCCAGGTCGAGGGGGGCCAGCCGCCGCTGCCGGAAGCGCTGAAACAGGCGACCCAAACGGCCACCACGGGAGGATGCAGATGCGTCCATGGGCCCCATCATAGCGGCTGGTGGGGTTGGCCCTATCACCGTGAATCACCGGCGAATCGTCCTTCATTCCCCTTGCCATTGGACAATCCCTGACCAATCCTTGTTCCGGAGGTCGCCATGGCCCGTTCCGCGTCCCGCAAGGTCCTCGAATCACCCCGCCCCGACGGCGGCCACCTGGTGAAGCCCGAGCGGCTCCAGATCGTGCTGGAGGCCATCCGCGACGCCGGCGAGCGTGGCATCACCAAGGAAAGCCTCGTCCGCAAGCTCGGCGGCGTGGCCTCGCGCACCGTGGACCGCGCCGTGCAGCTGCTGGAGGAACAGGGCGCCCGCTTCGGCAAGGCCCGGGAGGGCCGGCCCGCCATCATCCACTTCACCCTGGAGAAGGCCCCGGACTGGGACAGCCGCATCACGCCCCACGCCCGCATGGCCCTGGAAGTGGCCCTCATGGCCCTGGAGGGCACGGCCACGGAGCTCTGGTTCGATCAGCTGGAGGGCCTGCGCACCCTGGCGGACAGCCACCTGAGCACCCGGGACCGCGACCTGTTCAAGGCCCTGCAGGAGCACGTCTGCGTGCGCGGCAGCGCCGACGACCAGCAGGCCCTGGATACGAAGATGCTCACCCAGGTGCTGCTGGCCCTGGGCCATCCCGAAGGCCCCCGCGAACTGGAGCTGACCTACAAGGCCGCCTCCACGGGCCGCACCAGCGCCCGCACGGTGGTGCCCTTCACGCTCACCCATGATGTCTTCTCGGGCGGCGCCTTCCTGCTGGCCTGGGATCCCGCCAAGCAGGAGCCCCGGCACTTCCGCCTGGCCCGCATCGAGGAGGCCAAGGCCCAAGGCAAGCGCGGCCTCATCCCCGACAAGGGGCCCCTGGCGCAGGCCCGCGACCTGCAGATCGGCGGCTGGTTCACGCCGGGCCCGCCCTTCCGCATCCAGGTGCGCGTGGGCGGCACCAACTGGCCCCAGGCCCTGCTGGACGCGCCCCCCGCCCTGCCCGAGGTGGCCGTGCGCAAGGAGAAGGGCGGCACCGTGCTGTTGAGCTTCCTGGCCACGGACCTGCAGGGCCCGACCCGCTATATCCTCCAGCTCGGCGCCGACGCCGAGGCCCTCGAACCCAAGGCGTTGCGCACCCAGCTGGCCGCGACCCTCAAGGCCATGGCGGCCAAGTACCGATAGGCTCTGGGCCCGCGGATGGAAACCTGGGCCATCCTGGGCCGCCGGCCCTTTGTGACCCACACAACATCTATCCACGAGCTAGATAGGCGGGTAGGAGGCGACATGTCCTTGTCCATGGTCCGCATGTTCCGGACGCTGGGAATTGGCCTCCTGGCCCTGTGTCCGCTTGGACTCCTGGGTGGAGAGCCGCCCCCGGCCTTCCCCTTCGCACTACCTGCCCGCCCGGGTCCCGCCCGCAGCACCACCGAGGTTGTTTCCTTCCAGGTGGGCCGGGTGAAGCTCGACTTCACTGGGCAATGGGCCCCGCTCCTGCGGGAAGACAAGGTGGTGGGGCTCTTCCTGGCAGGCCAGGGCAAGGTGAGCTACGCCTCCACCTTCGAACCGGAGTGGCCTGGGTTCATGCGGAATCTGAAGGACTGGGCTGCCCTGAAACCTGTCCTGGTCGACCAGGCGCAAAGCATTACCTTGCCCTTCAAGATGGCCAGGATTTTCTTTGGCGGCACCCCGGTTCCCGCTTGGGGTGGCTCCACCTCTGGGTCATTGGAGGACCAGTACCCACCCTTCGACGATCGCTGGAACAGGGTGGACGGTCACGCGCCTTCCCATCTCCAGGCCTGGCAGGCCCTGAATGCCCCGACGAAGGCGGTGACGACGATCGAGTTCGAGCAGGACGGCCAGCCCTGGCTGTATACCCACGATGGCGCAGACCAGATGCTGGAGACTCTCCAGTGGGCGATTCCGTTCCAGGACTTGAGAACTGACCTCAAGGGTTGGTTCTCGCTCATCCAACTCTCCAGCCAGCCCATCGGCTGGGACCCCCGCAAGGGCCTCGCCCCCACCCACTTCCAGCTCACTGGACTGGACGTGGATCTCCGCGCGAAGGACAGCCGGAACGCTGAAGTCATCGTCCAGGAAACCATCACCCCCCTGGAATCCGGGTTGCAGGTGTTTTCGTTCAACCTCTGGTCGAACTTGATGCTGCCTAAAGATATCCGCTACCTCCGGGTCACCCGGATCACGGATGGCGAGGGGCGGAACCTGGCCTACAGCCACTCCCACGACCAGTTGGCGGTGCTGCTCCCGGCACCGGCGGCCAAGGGTGTTCCATTCACGTTGAAGCTGGAATACCAGGGCGATTTCCTCGTGCAACCGAATGAGGACAACTACTGGCAGCTGGGGGCCAAGGAAGGCTGGTATCCCACGCCCGGCAACCTGGCCAGCGAGTACTACACCTTTCATGGAACAGTCCGGACCAAGGGGGACTGGATCGCCTTCCTGCCCGGCGAAACGGTGCGCCGGGAGAAGGACGGCGACTGGAACCTGGTGGAGACCCGCACCCACAAGCCCATCTGCTTCGCGACCATCCTCGGGGGGAAGTACTACCTGGACGAGGAGACGCGCGATGGCCTCACGGTGCGCATCGCCACCTACGGCCTCAAGCCCGGGGTGGCCAACCAGATCTTCAAGGCCCAGGCCTTCAACATCGTCCGCTACTACCAGAACTTCCTGGGGCCCTTCCCCTTCAAGGAATTCGTCATCGTGGAAAAGAACGAGTGGGGCTATGGTGAGGCGCCGCCGGGCATGATGTACATCACCCGGGATGCCTTCCAGCAGCTCATGATTGTCAACAAAATGGACGAGATGGTCGGGGACCTGGACCGACTCAAGGCCCGGGGCTACAACGTCCCCGATCGACTCACCTTCCAGACCATGGATGTCCGCCACGTGTTCGCCCATGAAATCGCCCACCAGTACTGGGCCACCGTGGTGAAGATGCCCAGCCCCCAGGAGCAGTGGATCTCTGAATCCTTCGCTGATTATTGTGCGGCGCTCTTCGAACGGGATTCCAAGGGCAAGAGCCTCTTCGTGAAGAACGTGGCCAACTGGAGGGTCCAGGCCGAATGGGCCACAGGCAAGGCGCCCCTGCCGCTGGCCAACGAGATCCACGAGAAGGATGCCTTTGACCGGTTCTACACGCGCAAGGGCCTCCTCTATGCCAAGGGCCCGACGCTCCTACACGCGCTGCACCAGGAACTCGGCGACCAGGTCTTCCTGACCTGGCTGAAATCCATCCAGACCAATTTCCGCTGGAAGTTCGCCACGACCCGGCAGCTGTTCGGGCTCCTGGGCTTCATCACCAAGAAGGACTACACGCCCTTCTACAACGACTACTACTGGGGCCTGGCCCTGCCCCCGAAACAGCCCTGATGCGATCCCTCCGAGTTCACCCGCGGGCGGTTCGAACGGCTCGATCCACGGGCAGCCCTGTGGACTTCCGCTATGGGTTCAGGGTCAGGGCCCAGCGCCAGGTATGGGTGTTGGAACCTTCCAGGGGATCGCTGCCGCTGTTGGCGAAAGCGTAGGACACCAGTTTGAGCCCTTCCCCAGGCCAGGGATCCATGATGGTCACTTCCGGGCCGCCGTTCCGCGTATCCCAGCCGGCGCCCACGAGGATGTGCCCGCCGCCGCCAGTCCAGGCCCAGTTGATGACGAAGGGACGGTTCGCACCGATCTCGCTCTGGATTTCCGCGAAGGTGAGGGCCGCGGCCCGCCCGGTGCAGGGCTTGCCGAAATGGGCCATCAGGTCGGTCACGCTGGGAGGCGGTCCGTACAGGTGTTCGATGGGCCGGTTTGCGACAGGGTCTGTCCAGTTGAAGGTGGCGTTGCCGCAGGCGTAGTTGATGGTCCGGACGTAGTTGACGATGGCGCACTGGGTCTGGCTGGCGCCCAGGTAGTTGAGCAGGCTGGCCCCGGTGCCGGCCCAGCACCACTCGCTGTGCTCCTGGGGCTGGTTCGCGCAGGCCAGGGTCTGGAAAGTGCCCGTACCCGCCGGCTGGACCGTGATCTGGAGGACGGCGAAAGCCGTGCGGGAGGAGGCCGTAAGCGTCACGGTGTAGGTGGCCTGGGCTGAAACCAGACTGGGCGTCCCGGAGATCGTCCCGTTGCCGGCATCCAGGTTGAGGCCCTTGGGCAAGGCGGGACTGACCGTGAAGGTCCCCGTGCCCCCCGTCACGACAGGCGTGTCCGGCGCGAGGCTCTGCCCGATGGTGGCCAGGAGGGTGGTGCGCGGGTAGGCAACGCTCAATGGTCCGGGCTGCGTCAGCGTGACGCCACCGCCCCCCTCACCACCGCAGTGGAAGGTTAGGCCCAGCAGCAGGCAGGCTACCGCACCCTGGGCGAACAGGCCGGGCGAAAGCAACCGCATGGTGCCTCCTTGGACGTCGAAGATTACCATGGCAACCTGAGCCAGCAGGCCCTCCCAGCCGGGGGAGGCTCCAGAACAAGGGGCCACCATCGGCTATGGGTTCCAGATGTACACGCCGGCCGCCGCTGCCACGCCCGTGCGGATGCTGCGCTCCCGACGGGGGCGAAGGGGGGCGAGTGGGGTGAGGGCAGCACTTCGCCTGAGGCCTCGGCGGCCCCGAAGCAGCCCGGGTCCCAGGCCCTTGGCATTGGGCGCCTACCAGCTTCCTGCCAGGGGCGGGCTGGCGCCCCCGACAGACTGGATGCCTCGCTACCGCTACCTACTTCGAAGGGATGGCCTTGATTTCCTTCTGCTCTTCGTAGGCGGGGCCACCGTTGCGGCTGATGTAGAAGCGGGAGGCGTTCTCGATCTTCACCATGGTGAGGCCGCCCTTGTGGGCGAGAACCAGGGCCTTGTCCAGAGTCAGCTTCTCGTCCAGCACCAGGTAGGCCAGCAGGGCGCCGGAGGCGCGGTTGCTGTTGAAGCAGTGGACCATCAGCCCACCCTTGAGGTCGATCCCCTTCATCTGCTTGCGGAAGGCATCGATCTCCTCGTCCTCGAACTGGGGAGTGACGGGGCTGTAGACGTAGCGGAGGCCCATCAACTCCACGGCCTTGCGCTCCGTGGCGGAGAGCGAAGGCGCCTCCTTTTCGGGCCGGAGGTGCAGCACGGTACCGATACCCATGGGCTTGAGGGAGCCGAGGGTCTCATAGGTCATCAGGCCCGTCGTATAGAGCCCCGGCCGGACCTCGTTGACCTTGGTCGAGGGCTGGGGGGCGGCAGGCGGCGGGGGGGCGGGCGCCACCTGGGCAAAGAGCGGCAGCAGGATGAGGGGCAGCATGGTACCTCCTTCAATGGATGGGGAATTAACACCACCATAGCGCATTACAGACCTGTAGGCCATGTTTGTGGCTGGCGGCCCCTCGATCAAGGGCGGCGGTGCTCGTCCTCGAAGGTGGCCCGCTCCGCGGGCGTATCCACGTCCCGCCAGCCGGGGAGGTCCGTGTCCAGGATGAGGTGGGGCATCGCCTCCACCAGGCCCAGCAGGGAGCGTGCCTCGCTCTGCATGAGGGCGGGGCGCAGCCGGTGGGGCAGGAAGCCGCCCAGGGGCTGGAGGTGTCCGGCGAACCGGCCGATCACCCAATGCTCCTGGTCCGGGTCGCGGGTCTGGACGAGGTCCGCCCAGGCCCTGAACTCGCGCTCGCGCCAGCGTACCTGGTCGCAGGCGACCACCCACCACCGGTCCACGGCCGGCGCGGGCGCGGCGGCCCAGTGCTGAAGCGCCACCACGGGGCCCAGGCGGGGATCATCCAGCACCGGGAGGTCGGGCCGATCCACCAGCGTCTCGCCCAGCACCTGCACGGGTCCCGCGGGAAAGACCGCCTGGAACACCGCCACGAGATGGTGGCCCCAGGTGCTGCCGGAAGGATGCCGCAGGCCATGCTTGGGACTGCCCATGCGGGCACCTTCGCCACCGGTCAGCAGCAACAACCCGAGCTTCATCTGTTCCGCCCCTCCAGGTGTTGTTGATCGGCTCCGCACGTCAGAAGAAGGCGCACTTCCCGCCCGCGCAGGGGAGGTTCTTCGGGCGCTGGACGGTGACCTGGATTTTATAATCGAGGAGGGCCCCAGCATCGCGCCACCAGTGGACCTTCACGAAGGGGGAATTGGTGCCTGGCCGGAATTCGGCGATGGTCGCCTCCCCGTTCCCGACCTCGGCCCGGGCGCCCGGGTTGCCCCAGGCATCCAGCACCCGGGCATCCACCACTGTCCATCCGTTGGCCAGCCGCTGACTGCGGTAGAACTCCTCGTCCCCCTTGCCGCCGAAGAAGCTCCCCCAGAAGGTTTCGCCAAAGTGGAGGACCATGCCGTACGTTTTGTCGAACCCCTCGCTGATCAAAGAATCAATTGGGTACCCTTGGGCCGAGAGGGGAAAGCCCATCACGGCCACGTCATAGAGGGGCGCGAAGCGGAAGGGGCGCAGGGCGCTCTTCTGGCCGTCCGGTCGCTGGAGGTAGACGTAGCCGCCGAAGGCCGGGATGCCGTCCGTCATGGGCATGGAGGTGAGGACCTGACCGGCGCTCCAGAAGGCGACTCCCGCCTTGAGATCGCGGGTCGCGGTCACGAGGAAGTGGACCTCCCCCGCCTGGTCGCCGAAGTTCGCCCCGGTGAGGAGCACGGGCGCGCCCGGGCTGGCCTCGTCCACGCTGGTGCCCTGGATGACGGGGACCGAAGCAGGGGGTGGAGGCGTGGGTTTGTCGCTCTTGGTCTTCTTCGCTAGGGCCACGGGCGCCTGGGCTTCCGCGTCCTTCAGGCTGTGCCCCTGGACCCGCAGCGCGATGCGCTGGGCGACGGCGTGGACCGCGTCCGCGGGCAGCTTGCCCTTGATGCGGTCGAGGAGGACGGCGTGCTGCTGGGCCACTTGCTTGTCGTGCACCGCCTGGGCCGTCAGACTGGGGTTCGTCGCAGCTGGCTGGGGGGGCTTGGCGAGCTTGGCAGCCTTGGCCTGGGCCATCTGGGCATTCAGCCTGGGCTGGAGGTCCGTCCTCAGCTTGGCGATGCCCGCCTGGAGGGCGACCAGGCCAGCCGCCGGGTGTTGCACCACCAAGGTGCCGGTCGCGATGGGTCTCGCCGGGACCGGCTTGAGACCGGGCACCGGGGGGCCAGGCGGCGGCTCTTGGGCAGCCCGCAGGCCGATCCCCCAAACCACGCCGCGGGCCACGTCCGCCGCAGTGGCTGTGTCATCGATGATCAATTCGCCACTGCCGGTGCGCTCCACCACGCGCCCGTCGGGTCGGCGCAGCGACAGGACCACGGGGGCTCCGGAGATCCGCAACTGCACTTTTACCGGTCCCAATTGGGCCACGTAGAAGGCATGGGCCTCCCGCTCGCGGGGCAGCAGTTCCACCTTCAGCGGCCAGACGGGTTCAGCGGGGTGGCCCGCGACCGGCGATGGTGCACCTTGACCCTTCAGTGGCCCTGTGGCGGGGAGGATCGCAAGGAACAGGAACAGGAGGCGCAGCGCGCAGCGAGTCAGCGGCTTGGGGTTCATGGGCACTCCTCGAAGGGCCCCCTCGGGCCGGGGATGCACCTCCCCAGGGCAGGCGGACCGGCAGGGACGTTCCTAAGGGGGTGGTTCGGACATCATAGGCAGGCCCCCCCATGTGTGAACAGGAGTTTCAACAGCCCCGTCTGGATTGGGTGGCAGCACCGTGCGCCATGGAAGGGGCCGGAGCCATCATGGCCTGGCCGCGAGGCCAGTGTGCTCGAGGATGAAGGCCGCGATAGCCGCGGGGTCATTCAGGTCCAGGCGAGGAATCTTCAGTCCTGGCAAAAGGCTGTCGCTGGCCACCGCCACGATCTCGGGATCCTCGCGGCAGAGCAGGGCTTTCCCTTCCGACTCGCGATGGATCTCCAGCTTGGGGTGGCGATGGGTCTTGAAGCCCTCGATCAGCAGCAGGTCCACGGGAGTCATGCGCTCGATCAGGGATTCGATGCTGGGCTCGGGCTCCTCCCGGGATTCGTGCATGAGCACCCAGCGCGAGGACGAGACCAGCAGCACCTCCGAAGCCCCGGCCTCCCGGTGCTGGAACGAATCCTTGCCCGGCCGATCCAGATCGAAGTGGTGGTGGGCGTGTTTCATGGTGGAAACCTGGAAGCCCAGGTCGCTGAGGATCGGCAACAACGCCACCAGGAGGCTGGTCTTTCCGCTGCCGCTCCAGCCGACGATGCCCATGACCTTCATGTCCATAATCTTCGGTGGTCCTGGTGGATCGTGGCAAGGGAACGGGTGAAGCCTTCCGGCTCAGGGCCGGAAGTGGCTGCCCTGGAGCTGCGGCGCATTGGTCCTGGGCACATGGCAGGAGAGGCACACGTACCGCGCTCCGGCGACTTGCTTGCCTATGGCCTCGGGCGTGCGGCGCAGGTCCACGTAGTGGCTGGCGGGAATTGGGGTGGCCTCACCCTTCTTCTTCGGGCCCGGCACCGCATGGCAATCCAGGCAGAGGTTGGAGCTGCGGGTGATGGGCAGGCAGTCGGAAATGTCATGCGGAATGACCGGCGGATACTCCCGGTTGATGCGCTTCGGCAGGGGCTTCTCGCCCGGGGACGAGGCCTCGTCCTGATAGGCGGGTGGCGCGGGCACCTCGAATACGGAAGTTTTCGACAGGCCCAGATCGCGATCGGACACGGGCTTGGCGGGCGGCCCCGCCACCAGCAGGACAGCGGAGCAGAGCGAAAGCAGCAGTACTGTACGATTCATGGTGGCCCCCTACCCGACCTTGGTGATGCGGACGGCACACTTCTTGAAGTCGGTCTCCTTCGAGATGGGACAGGTGGCGTCGAGGGTCACCTTGTTGATGAAGACGCCCTCGTCGAACCAGGGCACGTAGACCAGCCCCCGGGGCACCTTGTTGCGGCCGCCCAGGGTGACGCGGGCCTGGACCTTCCCGCGCCGGGACTCGATCCAGGCGAGATCGCCCGCCTTGAGGCCACGCTTGTCCGCGTCCTTGGCGTGGAGGAAGAGCAGCGCCTCGGGCACGGCCGCATGGAGCTGGGGCACCCGCCGGGTCATGGAGCCGGAGTGCCAGTGTTCCAGCACGCGCCCCGTGCAGAGCCACAGGTCGTAGGTGGCGTCGGGGGATTCCGGTGGTTCCTGCCAGGGGCGGAAGAAGATCTTGGCCTTGCCCGGCAGCGCCACGGGAGCGCCGGCCGCGCCGGCCTTGGGGCCGTCGAGATCGCCGACGGGGACCTTCTTCATGGCCTTGCCGTAGAAATCAATGCCGGAGCCCTTCTTCGCGTAGGGATCGTACTGGTCGTTGAAGCGCCAGAGGGTCTCCTTGCCGTCCACCACGGGCCAGCGCAGGCCAGAGACCTCCCGCTTGAAATAGACATCGAAGGGCGCCAGGTCGTGGCCGTGGCCCAGGCCGAAGAGCCGGTACTCCTCGAACAGCGCCTTCTCCGGGAACCACTTGATGCCGGCGTGGGTCACCGTGGAATTGGGCTTGCCCCAGGCCACGGGATCGGGCCAGGCGAACTTCTGGGCCGAGGGCGTGGCGAAGAGCACCTCGTAGAGCGTGCTGTCCGGCTTGTAGCCTAGGGCCGCCAGGTTGGGCAGGACCGAGGGCAGCTTGCCCTTCTCGTAGCCCTCGGCGTCCAGGCCGGGCACCTTCTGTTCGCCCCACACTTCGGCCAGCGTGAAGCGCTTTGAGAATTCCAGCATCTGCCACACATCGCTGCGGGCCTCCCCGGGGGGCAGCACCACCTGGCGCCATAACTGCGTCCGCCGCTCGGCATTGCCGTAGCCGCCCCACTTCTCGTAGATCATGGCCGAAGGTAGGATGAGATCCGCCACCTTGGACGACAGCGTCGGATAGACATCCGACACCACGATGAAGTTGTCCAGCTTGCGGGCGGCCTCGATCCAGTGGTTGGCATTGGCCGAGGACTGGAAGGGGTTGGTGACCTGGATCCAGAGCCAGCGCACCTTGCCGTCTTCGAGGTCGCGCATCATCTGCACGATGTGGCTGCCGACCTTCGGGTTGATGGTGTTGGCTGGCAGGTGCCAGATGTCCTCGGCCACCTTGCGGTGGGCCGATTCCTCTACGTTGAGGTCCGAGGGCAGGCGGTGGGCGAAGGTGCCCACCTCGCGGGCGGTGCCGCAGGCGGAGGGCTGGCCCGTGAGCGAGAAGGCGCCCGCGCCGGGCCGCGCCTGCTTGCCCGTGAGCAGGTGCAACATGTAGGCCTGCTCGTTCACCCAGGTGCCCCGGGTGTGCTGGTTGAAGCCCATGGTCCAGAAGGAGACCTGCTTGCGGCCGGGGTTCGCGTACTCGTCGGCCAGGAGCTGAAGCTTTTTCTTGAAGGCCTCCAGCGACTCGTCGGGATCACCCTTGGCCAGGGCCGCCACGAAGTCCAGCGTGTAGGGCTCCAGGCCCTTCTGGAAGTCCTCGAAAGAGATGAGCCAGTGCCGCTGGGCGCTGCCGGAGGCGGTCTGGGCGCGTTCGTGCTTCGCCTCGGGATCCAGGCCCCGGGCGATGGCTTCCTCGCGGGTCAGAATGACGGTCTTCTGCCGGGCCTGGGTGTCCTTCTCCGCAGGGAAGGCCTTGACCGAATCCTCCCGCAGGCCGAAGCCGATGTCCACGGGACCCGCCGCGAAGACGCAGTGCTTGGCCACGTAGTCCTGATCCACGGTGCCGCGCTTCACCACTTCCCGGGCCAGGTAGTTCCAGATGGCCAAATCGGTATTGGGCTTGAAGACGATTTCCACGTCCGCGCCTTCGGAGGTGGCGTTGGCGTAGGTGGTGAGGTTGAAGATCCGGTAGGCCGGGCGCCGGAGCCGCTCGTCGATAACGCGGGCCCAGAGCATGGGATGCATCTCGGCCATGTTGGCGCCCCAGGTCACCACGGTGTCCGTGAGCTCGATGTCATCGAAGCAGCCGGAGGGTTCGTCGATGCCGAACGTCTGCATGAAGGCCGTCACCGCCGAGGCCATGCAGTGGCGGGCGTTGGGATCCAGGTTGTTGGAGCGCCAGCCGGCCTTCACCAGCTTCACGGCCGCGTAGCCCTCCTGGATGGTGTACTGGCCCGAGCCCATGACCGCGACGCCCGTGGGGCCCAGGGCCGCGTGGGCCTTGGTCCACTGCGCCTTCATGACGTCGAAGGCCTCCTGCCAGGACACCTCCACGAAGTCCCCCTGCTTGTCGAACTTGCCGTCCTTCTTCCGCAGAAGCGGGCGCTTCAGGCGATCATCACCGTAGAGGATCTGGGCGCAGGCGTAGCCCTTGGCGCAGAGCAGGCCGCGGTTCACGGGATTCTGGAGGTCGCCCTTCACGGCCACCACCCGGCCCTCCGTCGAGGCGATGCGGATGCCGCAGCCGGTGCCGCAGAATCGGCACACGCCCCGCTCCCAGTTCCAGCCCTTGGCCTCAGCGGGCAGCGCCGGGAGAGGAATGCCCGCGGTACCGACGGCGGCCGTGGTGAAGCCGGCCTTCAGGAAGGCCCGCCTGGTGAGCTTCGAGGACATGTCCGCCTCCTGTTGTTTTGACGCTGGGAATCTACTTCTTGGCCACCTTGGCCACGCCCAGATCCCGCAGTGCGATCTGGCCCTGGCGGGCGTAGTCGATGGCTTCGCCCAGGATGCGGGCGGCTTCCTGGGGGGCGTGGAAGCCCATGGAGTTCTCGGCGTTCACCCAATCCACGCGCCACTGGGCCTTGCGCTGGAGCTCGAAGATGGGCTGCAGCTTCGCGTCGTCCAGGCCGGCCTTCTTGGCGGCCTCGATGTTGTTGATGAGATCGACCACGGCATCCTCCGCGCGGTCCATGAGGGCCTTGGTGCGGTCCTGGATGGCCACGACCCGGGCCTTCAGTTCTTCCTCGGGGAAGCGGTGGCAGACCTGGCAGGAGCGCGAGACGTCCAGCAGGGGGCTGCGCACCTGATGGCTGCTGATCTTGACGGCACCCTCGCGGACGTAGGGCATGTGGCAGTCCGCGCAGGAGACGCCGGAGCGGGCATGGATGCCCTGGCTCCACATCTCGAACTCGGGGTGCTGGGCCTTGAGCACTTCGGCGCCGGTCTTGGCGTGCTTCCAGTCGAAGAAGCGCTTGCCGTCGGCGAACTTGTACTCGTTGTAGAAGGCCTCCTCCTGCTCGACCTTCAGCCCCTTGTTCCAGGGGAAGAACAGGGTGGCCTTGGGTCCGCAGTAGTACTCCACGTGGCACTGGCCGCACACCATGGACCGCAGCTCCTGGCGGGAGGCATCACGGTTGGCATCGTAGGGGGTGGCCTTGTCGCCCTTGCGCCACTTCTCGATGGAGGGCAGGTGCGGCACGGGTTCCCCGCTGTTGGCCAGGGCCACGATGCCGCGGATGAAGCCGGGCTTGGTGACGCGCAGGGCCATGTTCTTGGGATCGTGGCAGTCGATGCAGGCCACGGCGTGCTTCACGAGCTTGCTGGCCTCGGCGTAGGGGAGCTTGGAGACAGACTCGAACCCAGCCATGAGCTGGCTCTGGGCGTTGGGGCTGTTGAAGGCCTCGTCCAGGGTGCCGGGCGCGCCGCCCTTCAGGCCGGCCTCGCGGTAGGCCACGGTATTGGAGGCGTGGCAGTGCATGCAGGCGCCGGTCTGGGGCTTGGTGGTCACGCGCTTGGTGGTGCGCTGGTCATCCAGCATGTAGGCGTGGCCCCGGCGCAGGTTGAAGTCGATGGCGAAGGCATAGCCGTCGAAGATGGTGACGAGCCGGGGATCCTCCTTGATGCGGCTGATGGGCAGGGCCTCGCTGCCGGCGCCGCCGTACTTGGTGCCGTACCGCTCGGAGGTCTTCATGTAGCCGTCGTACTGCTTCGGGAAGTCCTTCCCCCACTGGGCGGGATCGACGGTCTTCTCGTCGAGATCCACCACCTTGAAGCTGGTCTGCCGGGCCTCGGACTTGCGGCTGGAGATGCTCGCGTAGAGGGTCATCATCAGCACCGTGGCCACGGCGGCGCCGCCGGCCAGGAGGCCCATCCGCACGTAGGCGCGGGAGAAGAAGGGCGTGGGGTTGTCGGTCATCGGAGAGCCTCCCGCGTGGTGCCACGCAGCGTCAGGGTGGGGTCAAGCGTCAAGGAAAGCGGTCAAGGGAATCATCGGGGGGGGCCATGGCCCACGCCCTGGTGGCAGCGGACGCAGCCGTAGAGGTCGGCCTTCTGGGTGGGATCGCTGGGCACGCCAAGAGTGCCGTGGGCGGTGATCTCGTCGGTCTGCTCCGCGTGGCAGCGGAGGCAGTTGTCCTCCAGCACCTGGGCGTTGCTGGGCTTGATGCGGATGGGCTCCGCGAAGTTCAGGAGGGTGAAGGCCTTGGAGTGGTGGTAGCCGTTGCTGGCCTTCACGAAGAGCTTGTGCACCACGTTGTCGTGGGGCAGGTGGCAGTCGTTGCAGGTGGCCACCGCGTGGTGCGACCCGTGCTGCCAGCCGTCGTAATCGTCGCGCATGATGTGGCAGTTGATGCAGACCGCGGGATCGTTGGACAGGTACGAGGTGCCGTGGGCCGCCACGAAGGTGTAGGCGCCCGAGCCCAGGAACACCCCCAGGAAGACGCTGGCGGCCAGGCTGAACACGAGCAATCGGCGCTTTCCACTCATGGGCATCCATTCGGGGTGCCCGGCACCGGCCAGGCCCGAGAGAAATCATGAAAGGAAATCAGGACCAGTCAATCCTAAATTCAAAAGATCTAAACATGATCAAAACAAGGGACCGGCCATGCCGGTCCCTTGTTTTGATATAACATGTTTTATTCCAGTGTAATAGCTCCATTGACCGTATTCAGATTAATGCCCTGGTCGCTGCCGGGGAAGGTCGCGGTCACGCGGTGCTTCTTCACCTCGACCTGCTCGGCGCCCTTGGCGTCGAAGGAGATGCCGCCGTTTACCGTGGTGGCCTTGAGGTGGCCCTTCAGGCCAGCCAGGTGAAGGTGGATGGAGCCATTGACCGTCTCGGCCTTGATGCCCCGGCCCTGGCCATCCAGCCCGGAGCCCTTGATGCCGCCGTTCACGGTCTGCAGGGAGAGGCTGCCCTTCACGCCGTCGAGGGTGATGGTGCCGTTCACCGTCTCCGCCTTCAGCCCATCGACCAGGTTGGCAGCACGGATGCCGCCGTTCACCGTGGTGAGGACGGCCGCGCCCTGGGTGCCCGCCAGCGCGACCTCGCCGTTGACAGACTCCAGGGTCGGCGCCACCCGGCGCGGTACCTTTAGCGTCATCTGGCACTGCGGCCCACGGTAGCTGCCACCGTCAGTGTGCTTGGGATACTCGCCGCGGATTTCCAGGGAGCCCTTGCCCGCCTCGAGCACCACCTTCACCTGCTCGTCCCTGCTGCTGGGCTTGAATTCGCCCGTGAACTGGACCTCCTCGCGATCCCAAGCCTCCACGCGAATGAAGCCATTGACGTTCTTCACCTTGAGGGTCGCACCAGCCGCCAGCGGCAGGGTGCGGGTCTCGGTGGTCTTCTCCGCCTTGGCGGGCTGGATCACCTGGGACTGCGCCGCCAGCGAGGCGCAAAGGACGGCGGCGGCACAGGCCGCGGCGAGGGAACGGGCGAGGGACATGGCTGCCTCCTGGTTGTCAGAGAACCTGGGTCGGATACGGCAGGCTTTCCCGAAGGTTTAGAACCCAGGGAAGTTCGTATACTGGCCTTCCCCGGAGTGCCCATGTCCCCGACCCACGACCAGCCAGAACTCAGCGCCGCGGAATGGAAGCTCATCCAGGATCTGCGGACCCTTCCGGACGAGGCCCTGCGCACGCGCGTCCAGGCCTCCCTGCAGGAACTCCTCTTCTTCTTCCGCACCCCCAAATGCCAGGGCATGGGGGTGGAGGGCTTCCCCTGCGGCGACCCCCGATCCTCCTGCGAGGACTGCCATCAGATCTGGGAGATGCTGGACCGGGTGGCCGAGCGGAGCCGCAAGGCGTAACCGCAGATTCCCGTTACCCGCCGCTAGGCTGGACGGACTGATCGGGAATCAGAGTTGGGGGCATCGTGAATCGGGATCGTGTGGTGCAGATTCTGTTCGTGGAGGAGGATGCCACCCTCTGGCCCCGGGCCGAGGCCTTCTTCCGGCAGCAGCTGGAGCTCGTCGGCGCGCGGCCGAAGCTGCACCCCATGCGGCGCCTCCCAAAGCGCGCGGCTGGTTTCGAGGTGGTCTCCCTGGATGGCCGGGGCTTGCTGCCCGCCCTGGTGAAGCACCGGGACCTGCTGCTGGACCTGCGCCACACGTCCATCGTGAACCTGCACGCCGAGGCTCCCGGCGCGCTCTACGGCCACCTTCGGCTGCTCCTGGACCGCCCCGACAAGGGCACCCGGTCGGAAGGGCTCTGGGTCTTCCCGCAGTCCTGGATGGCCCCCTGGTTCCAGGAGGCCCTGGAGTTCCCGGAACTGGGCCTATTGGCCGATCGCCTGCCCGATCGCCTGCCCACCCGGCGGCACGCGCCGGACCGGCGTTCTACCCAGCCCACGCCATTCCTCCTGGATCCGTTTCTGCCTTCGGCCGCGCCGGGCTGAGCGGGCTCTTCCGCGACGATCGCCACGGCCCCTTCCGTGTCCTCTGTGCAATTCCGTGTCTTCCGTGACCAGCCAGGTTTTTGAATACGCTCTTAATCAGAGCAGGTCCCAGAGCGCGCGCACCTGCCCGCTGGCATCGGCGGTGGCGGCCTTCACCTGGGCGCGGGGGCTCTCTGGCAATCGGCGCGCCGCCTCCAGGGCCTGGAGGCGGAATGGAGGAGCCAGGTTGGGCCAGGCGACGACCAGGGCCCGGGTCCAGGCCTCATCGCCCAGCGCCGCCCGGGCGGGCCACCGCCAGGCACTGCCGAGCCCGGGTTCGCGCAGGCCGCGCAGGGCTGACTCGACCTGCTCCGTACGCAGGGCCAGGTCGGCGGCGGCCTCCGCCGCCTCCCGCTGCGCGAAGGGATCGGGCAGCAGGGCCAGCAGCGCCGGCAGGGCCGCGCCCTCGCCCACCTTCCCCAGGGCTCGCGCGAGGGCGAAGCGGGCGCCCTCGGGCGCGCGCGCCAGGGCCTCCGCCAGCCAGGCGCCATCCCCCGGTCTGGCCGCCGATACCAGGCCCTCCGCCGCGGAACGGCGGATGCCGACCGGCCCCGTGGCCAGGGAATCCAGGTAGGGCGCCAGTCGCTGATCCGGGGCCTCGTCCCGCCGGGGGCCGGCCACCGTGGCGGTCTCCCGGTCCTGGGCCGCGAAGCCCGGCAGGGGTTCCTCGCCCCAACCCGCCGCTTCGGCGCTCTCCAGCCAGATGGACAGTTCTTGTCCAAACGCCGCCATGTCGGGAACGCGCTTCGCGGGATCCGGCTGCAGGGCCCGCATCACCAGGCCGGCAAGCCGCGGCGGGAAGCCCGGGCGCATCGCCGCGGGGGGCAGCTGCACCTGGGCGTAGGCCTGGCCCGTGGTGAACTCGTAGAGGATCGCCCCCAGGGCATAGACGTCGCAGCGGCCATCCACCCGGCGCGGATCCCCGTGCTGTTCCGGGGCCATGTAGCCCAGGGTGCCCACCACCATCTGGCTGCGGGTGGCGCGGGTCTGGCCCTCTTCCCCCTCCCAGAAGCACACGCCGAAATCCGTGACCTTGAGGCGGCCATCGGCGGCGAACAGCAGGTTCGACGGCTTGAGGTCCCGGTGGACCACGCCGGCCCCGTGCGCCACGCCCAGGGCCGCGCAGACCGGGATCAGGCGGCGCATCAGGGAGGAGGGCGCCTCGCCCCGACAGGCCTTCAGGCTGCCTCCGGGCAGCAGCTCCATCACCAGGTAGGGCCAGGCGCTGCTGTGCCCATAGGCGAAGATCTCCACCAGGTTGGGATGGGCCAGATGCGTGAGCACTTCGCCTTCGCGCAGGAAGCGGCGCACCAGGTCCGCGTCGCGGTGGACCTCGGGACGCAGCAGCTTCACCGCGCAGGACACCCCCGGCCGGAACCGGTCCTCGCCGCGAAAAACGATGGCCATGCCCCCTTCGCCCAGCGGCTCCAGCAGGCGCACGCTGCCGATCTGCGCTGGAGGCCGCAGCCCATTCATGGGGCGGGGACGGCGCGGTTGCGCCCCCCGGCCTTGGCTCCGTAGAGGGCCGCGTCGGCCCGGGCAATGAGGGCCCCGCCATCACTGTCGCCGTCCTTCAGTTCCGCCACCCCCAGGCTGCAGGTGAGCTGGATCTTCTTCCCGTCCTCGAGGACGATGGGCTCTGCGGCGAGCGCCCGCCGGAGGTCCTCGGCGGCGATGAGGGCCAGCGCCGCGGAAGTCTCCGGCAGCACGGCAAGGAACTCGTCCCCGCCCAGGCGGCCCACGGGATCCGAGCCCCGCAGGCGGCGGCGGAGCAGGGCCCCGAAGCCCGCCAGGACCTGATCGCCCGCCCGGTGGCCGTGTGTGTCATTGACCAGCTTGAACCAGTCCAGATCCACCAGGATCACGGACAGGGGACGCTGGTGGCGCCGGGACAGTTCGAAATTCGCCTCCAGGTGGTTCAGTACCGTGGCCCGGTTGTTCACGCCAGTGACGGGATCCAGCATGGAACGCGTCGCCATGTCCTGGTGGTAGCGCCGTTCAGCGATATCCATGTGCTTGAGCTTGAAGGCATGGGCCCCGACCCGGAGCACGTCACCGTCCTGCAGGCGGGCCGGGCCGGGATCCGCATCCACCCGGTGGCCGTTCACGAACACGCCGTTGGTGGAGGCCAGGTCCCGCAGCTCAACGGCCTCGAGATCCGCGGAAACGCGCAGTTCCGCGTGTCGGCGGCTCACCTCGGGTTCGGGCAGGCAGAGGCCGTTTTCGGGTGCCCGCCCCAGGCTCAGCCCATACAGGGGCAGCTCGATGAACTCGCCCATGGGCTGGCCCACGTAGCGGATCAGCACCCACTCGCGCGTATCGGGTTCCCCCAGCAGTTCCGCGTCGACCGGCGGAGTGGCCGGGTCCCAGGAGGGGAGTTCAGGGGGCGTGGGATCGAGAGGCATCCCGCTAAGTCTAGCTGAGTTCCGGCAACCTACCCTTCGCAGACCCGGTTCCGCCCACTGGCCTTGGCCTCGTAGAGGGCGGCATCCGCCCGGGCCAGCAGCTGCCCGGCATCCAGGTCCGAGGCCGTCCGCTCGGAGATGCCCAGGCTGCAGGTGATGGTGAGGTTGCCCGAGGGCAGCACCACCGGCATCGTGGCGATGGCCTTGCGCAGCCGTTCCGCGAAGGGGCGGGCCCCCGAAAGGTCCGTCTCCGGCAGCATGATGATGAATTCCTCGCCGCCGATGCGACCCGCCAGATCCGCCTCGCGGAGCACGGACAGCAGCTGCTCTCCGAAGGAGCGCAGCACGAAATCCCCGGCCCCGTGGCCATGGGTATCGTTCACCCTCTTGAAGTGATCCAGGTCGCAGACCACGACCGCCAGGGGGCGGTTATAGCGCAGGCTCAGGCCGAAGCGGTTCTGGAATTCCGCCAGCACGCTGCCCCGGTTGGCCAGTCCCGTGAGGGGATCCTTGGTGCTTTGATCGAGCATGGTCTCGTGGAAGGCGCGTTCCAGGGGATCGAGATAGACGAGCTTGAACACGTGGCCGCCGACCTCCAGGCGATCGCCCGTGCGCAGCGTCGCGGGGGCGTGGAGGAGGTCGCCATTGATGCGGGTGCCATTGGTGGAATCCAGGTCCTCCACTTCGACGTGGCCTTCCACCAGGCGGAGCCGCGCGTGGTGCCGGCTCACTTCGCTGTCCAGCAGGGCCACGGTGGAATCCGGGGCCCGGCCGACGATCATGTCGCCAGGCACGATGGGGAACACGCGGCCCAGCGCCGCCCCGGCGTAGGCCACCAGGGCCCACTCCGCCGGGAGCTGGGGGCCGTCGCCTTCCTGCTTGCCGCGCGCCACCGTGGGCATCTCGGGCAGGCCCGGCAGGGTGTTCGCCTCATGCTCGTGGGCAGGAAACACGGGCTTCTTGGTCATGGGTCCTCCACGAAGCAGCTCACCAGGCCGCCATCATCCTTGCGCCGGGCCAGGATGAAGGGGGCCCGCGCGGCCTTGATCGCCAGCGGCTGCAACTGGACCAGCAGCCGGCCCAGCCGGGGATCGTGGCGCAGATCCGCCACGCCCTTGCGCGGCAGCCGGAACAGCCCCAGCACCTCGAGGTTCCGCACATTCTCGCCCGTGCCCCGCACCAGCTGCAGGCTGTAGCGCATCCACTGCCCCTTGGGCAGGTGCTGGATGTTCTCGGCCTGAATGGGCACTGCCAGCGACAGCATGGCGCCGAGGGCGGGCTGGGCGGACACGGCGCCCAGGGCGGGATCCAGCCGCCGGATCCCGGAACCCGTCATCGGCTCCAGCCCGGGGCGCGTGGCCGGGCGGGCCGGTGGCTCCAGCCGGCCCAGCGTCTGGGCCCGGCTCGGCAGGGGCGGTACGGCAATCTGCGCAGCCTGACCCGCCGAGAGCGGCGTCATGCGAATCACTTCCGCCTCCACGCCCCACCGCGCGAAGCCGGCTTCGGCCTGCAGGACCGCATGGAAGGGCTCGAGGCTTCGTCCCTCGACGGTGTTGCGCAGCAGGCGCATCTCCCGCGCCGTGGCCGCGGGGGTCTCAAGACCGCCCAGGGCATCGGCCCGCAGGGCGGAGGACTCGTGACTACGAAGCCGGAAGGGCTCCGGAGCCACCTCCACCACCTTGAGACCGGCGAAGGCGCGGCGCAGCGTTTCCGCTGCGTCAGACACCGCGTCCTTCATCCGTTGGTACATCAGGTTTCCTTCACCACCAGGCTCTGGAGCGCGGCAGTGACGCGCTCCAGGGGCTCGGTCAGGTCCATGTGATAGCCCGCTTCCAGCAGCTTCAGCACCGCCTGTTCCTGCGCCCCCGAGTCCACGGAGGCCGCGAACATCACGCGCAAGGGGGCAGCGCCCTCGGCTAGCTGGAGTAGCAGATCCCTGGGCCCGGCCCGGAAGGCGTCGCCCACCTTGGCCAGGGGCGCCTCCTGGCTCTTCTGCAGGGCCAGCACCGGATATTTCGCGTCGCCGGTCCAGCCCCCCGCCAGTTCCGTGGCGCTGAGGATGAACAGGTCCGGCGGCGTCTTCAGCTCCTTGAGCAGGGTCTTCTGGATCACCTCCTCCTTGAGGTGCGGCTCCAGTGATTTGCCGTAGAGGATGCTCTGCAGGCGCGTGGGCGTGATGGGTTCGGTGTAGCGGAAATCCAGCGGGATGCCCGAGGTATCCGTCACCAGGAGGCCGCCCAGGTAGCTCGCGCCCTCCTTGACCGCCATGAAGTAGGCCAGCTTGATCGGATCCGCCATGAAGACACCTCTATCAGAAAGGCTAACCCCCCATCGGCAGAACCAGCACTTGCCTTTTGCTACGCACCTGGTACATTGGGTTTTCCACTCATTGGGGAGTGGTCTAATGGTAGGACAACGGTTTCTGGTACCGTCAGGTGAGGGTTCAAATCCTTCCTCCCCAACCATTCACAACTTGTTCGATGGTCCCATCGTATAGCGGTTAGTACACCGCCCTCTCA